>CAYMAT010000064.1:0-2581 GCA_964388495.1 uncultured Candidatus Peribacteria bacterium | reverse complement strand
CAGGAGCGGTTCATTCTGGAAATCCTTGGCACCCGTGCTGTGTACCTGTCCCACCACCAGTTTGCCCGTCCCCGGCACCTGGGTAACCGCAAACGTGGCAGACAGCGTTGCGGTGCCTTCCCCCATGACCCAGTTGTACGGACGGTCATCCGGCGTGGCCTCGCGCAGTTCGGAACGCGGGAAATCCGAATTCTTGGTGGTAGCCCCCCGGGAGGGCGCGTAGAAAACCATCGCCCCGTCCGCGCCCGTGAAAAAATGGGGAGAGGTGTATCCCCGCACCAATTGCGCGGGGGGAACCACATCGGGAGCGTTCTCCGTTCCTGTGGGAAGAGTAAGCCTCCAATGAGACAGGTCGAAATTCCCGGAGGGCGGGAGCGATGCATCCTGCGCGCAAACCTGCGCAGCCACCACTGCCGCAAGCAGACTACAGAGAAACACCCGGCCAGAGAAAGAAATGGAAAGCATACGGAAACGGCAATCAGAGGTAGGCGTCCGGGAGCTGCACGCGGAAAATACTTCCCTGGTCCACCACGGAAACGCAGTCGATGGTTCCGCCCAGAATGGACACCAGAGACTGTGCAAGATAGAGGCCCAGTCCGTCTCCGGTGGGGTGCATGCGCTGCGCCCTCTCGGAGCGGTAGAACTTGGAAAAAATACTCCCCTGCTCCTCCGCGGGAATACCAATACCGGTATCCGTAATCATAAACCGCACTCCCGTGGGTGTCGCCGCTGCAGCAAGGGTTATCCTGCCCCCCTCCGGCGTGTACCAGATGGCGTTACGGATGAGCTCCGTGAGGATCTCCTTCGCGATTTTCTCGTCCGTGAGGGAACGGACGTGCTCGCCGCATTCCACGGACACCGCAAGATTTTTCGCCTGCCACTCGGGCTGCGTTTTTTGGACAAGTTCACGGAGCAGTGTCAGGACAAAAACGCCGGATGCACGGACATTCTGCTTGCCACTCTCAATGGTGGCGATATGCAGCATGGTATCGATCGTCTCCGCCATCTGCAGACTGGCAGTCTGCGCATCCTGCAACATTTTCCGCTGCTCGCCGGTAAGGGGTCCGTTCTCCGGCAGCGAATCGAATGTCCAGCGGATGGTGGTGAGCGGCGTGCGCAGCTGGTGCGAGGAGGCAGTGAGAAAATGCGATTTGGACTCTTCCAGCTGGCGGAGCATGGCATAGCGCTGGCGTACCTGTGCAAACAGAACGAGCAGAGCGCAGAAACCACCCAACGCCAACACCACCGCCAACGCGATGGGCGAGAAAATATTCCGGGAATCACGGATGAAGGTGTCCGCGCGGATATCCAGGCCCACCAGTCCCACCGGCTTCCCGTTTTTATCTTTTACAGGGGCGTACCCGGACACAAAGGTCCCCCACGCATCATGCGTGAAATCTGCATCCACAGAGGGTGCCGCAAACCCGCGCAGGAGATCCGGCATGTGCGCGGCGTCGTACACGTCACCCGGAAGAGACGGCTTCTCCTCGTCATCGACGACACCGTTTTTGTTGGTATCCAGCTCCTGCGGCGTTTTGAGCGAATCCGCGTCCGCCACAAAGGTAACGACGTTCCGGGCATCCTGCCGCAGAACATAGGCATAGGCGACTGCATTATCGGCATCTCTCATGGCATTGAGGCGGTCCACGGTATCCACATACGAGGCCGACCGCATATCCGCGGGAGAATGGATGCGATGAATGGCGCCGGCATCCAAAGACGCTGCTGCGGCCACGGCCAGGCTCCGGATATGGTTTTTGATCTGTTGTTCAGTCAGGCGCGTGCTGCGCACATAAAACAAACCGCTCAAAAAAGAGGCAAGGACAAAAATGACAGCCGCCGGAAGCAGGATCAAAACCTTCGCTTTGGTCTGTACCGACAGAGTCATTGAAAGACAGGGTAGCACGAATTCTCCACACGCAAAAAACCCTGCTGGGGGAACCATCACTCCCTATTCTTCATGCGACCAAGCTGAGCTACCTGTCCGCCGAAGCTTCAGCGCAGGAGGACGCTCACTGCGGATGATGTATGGGGCGAGCGAAGGGATTCGAACCCTCGACCCTCAGGACCACAACCTGATGCTCTAACCAGCTGAGCTACGCTCGCCATAAATCAAAAACCTGTGGGCCGCGACATGATATCAGGAACAACCTTGAAGAAAAGGGCGACTGAAAGGGTATTCCGTATACGTAAACCGCATGGTAAGCTATTCAGCGCTAAAAATAGCATCCCCTTATGTCGCAACCCACCTACAGAACGCCCAAAGGAACGCACGACGTGCTGCCCGAGGACCACCAGTACATGACCTATATCAAGAAGGCCGTGCGTCACCGCGCGCGTCAGGCCGGTTTCCGGCGCATTGATCCCCCCATGTTTGAGGAAAAGGGCGTGTTTGAGCGCGGCATTGGCGAACACACGGATATTGTGGAAAAGGAACTCTTCACCGTGGTGGGTAAGCGTGACGGCGAGGGGCAGGAACGCACGTACGCACTGCGGCCCGAATTCACCGCGGGCATCTGCCGCAGCTACATCGAACACGGCATGCAGCAGCTGCCGCAGCCCGTGGAGCTCTATTCCATCG
>CAYMAT010000063.1:0-2621 GCA_964388495.1 uncultured Candidatus Peribacteria bacterium | reverse complement strand
TGGCGACGGCAAGCAAAACGATGAAACCGTCCTGCCCAGGACAACGGTCTTGTACCAAAAGCAGGGTGTGTATCCCGCCAAAGTGCGGGTGCTGCTGGATGGAGGCACCGCGCGCACGCTGACCAAGCGTGTAGTGGTCCCGCAACAGGTATTTTCCGTGGAACCGCCTCAGCCGGTGGCGGAAAAGCCCGTAAAATTCAGCCTGAACCAGCTCATTTCCGATGTCAAACAACTCAAACAGGTGACATGGGATTACGGTGACGGAACGCCATCGCAGACGCTTGTGTCCCTGGATACGGCGCACACCTACTACGCCACGGGGGACTATGTGATTTCCGCAACCGTGCAGTTGCAGAACCAATCGCAAACGCTCTACAAGAAAACCGTCACGGTTACTGATCCTCCGCCTCTCCCTTTTGCCATCACCCTCAATACGGAGCCCAAAACCCTTGTGGGTCCTCCACCGTTCGGCGTTATCTTCAAGCTGGACACCAAGGAAAAACTGCGCGATGTGTCCTGGACTTTCGGAGACGGCAAGGATGACCGCGGCCCCTCCCTGGTGCGTGAGTCCCACTCTTTTGACGCTGCGGGCATTTACTCGGTCGTTGTCCGCGCGCGGTCGGACAGCGGCAGTCTTGCGGAACTGAATGCCATTGTCCGCGTCACCGATTTATTGAGTCTCCGCGATCTCAAATACGAGGGCTCTCCTGCTGTAGTGAATAACGGCATCACCGGAGAAGTGCCGCTGGAAGTCAGCCTGACGCCGCAAACCACCACCCCCCTCGTCCAATTTTCCTGGGAAACACCGGACGATCCCAATATTCAGGTGGAAGACGGCACACTCAAGGCCGTTTTCCGCAGTGAAGGCACGTATGTCCTAACCCTCGTTGCACAGGGTGCGGAAGGAAAGAGTATGCGACAGCCCATCACGGTCACGGTGCAGCCCCCGTCCGCAGAACCCGCCATCCAAATGAAGCCGGATGGCGGAGCGGCGCCCTTAGCCGTCTCTTTTGACGCCTCTCAAAGTTTTATCCCGCCCAACGAAACGATAGCGGGTTTCAAATGGCTGTTTGGGGACGAAGGGCAGGGTGGCCGTAACCCGCAGCTGGGCGGTGCCCGCGTGCAGCACACCTACAAGGCTCCGGGGGAATACACGGTAAAGCTCTCCATTGTCCTTGCGTCCGGAAAAGAGTTCACGGCAGAGCGCACTCTCATCGTCCGCAGGCCCACACTCAGTTCCTGCATTACCCCCAGCAGGCTGACTGCAGAGGAGGGGAAAGGCATAGAATTCGATTCGTCTTGTTCCACCGGAGCGGCGGATCTGTTGTGGGATGTCCGAAACGACGATGAACCCTCTGTCATACTGGCGCAGAGTGAGGAGCCTTCGTACATCTATGTTTTTGAAAAGGCTGGCGAATATACTGTGACCCTGACCGCCAAGGATGCGTGGGGCGGACAGGAAAAATCCTCCGTACACATTACCGTTACCCCTCCATGAAACGCTCTACCTGGGGCCGAGCATTGGCCCTGATCGGACTCGTCGGCATTGTGCTGAGCTCCATTCTTCCGGGCTTCCTGCGCTAAGCGGGCGTCACCACGCTTTCGAGCGGTATAGACGCTTCCGTTTCGAATTCCGCAGTGGCTGCAGAAGATTCCTGCAACAAGAAATGCGCGGCAGCTCCTATCATGGCCGCGTTGTCCGTGCAGTAGCGCAACTCCGCGGGAACCCGGACGGTCACGCCTTGCGTAGCTAAGGCGTCGGAAAGAGACGCACGCAGTCGGTCATTGGCAGACACGCCGCCCACAATATGCACCTCACGCGTATCCGGGAACCGTTTGAGTGCCTTGAGGAGACGGTCCTTCAAGTGTTCGCAAATGGCGAACTGAAATGACGCACTGGCATCCGCCACAATCGTGTCCGTCAGCGGTGTCTTAAGATCCCTCAAGAGGTATTTGAGAGAGGTCTTGAGCCCGGAAAAACTGAAATCCAATGTGTCGTCGCCGGACAAGGGCTTGGGGAAGGGGAATGCCCGCTCGTTTCCCTGCTCTGCAGCCTTACTGATGGACGGTCCGCCCGGATATGGCAGAGAAAGCATGCTCGCTCCCTTGTCGAAAGCCTCGCCTGCGGCGTCGTCACGCGTGCGGCTGAGGAGCACGCCGTGCGTGTGCGATGTTCTGTACCACAAATCGGTATGGCCGCCGGACACGGAGAGCGTGAGGACGGGGAAAACCGGTTCACGGCCTTTTCCCGGCCCCGCCAGCACCAATCCCTGTGCGAGCCACGGTGAATCCAGGTGGCCCAGCGTGTGGTGCACCCCAATAAGCGGGAGATGCATGGTGGATGCCAGGACACGCGCTGTTGCGGTCCCCACCAAAAGCGAACCGAGCAATCCAGGCCCCCGGGTAACGGCGATCGCCTCAAGGTTTTGTGGGAGCATGTTCGCTGCGCGCAAGGCCTCCGCAATGACCGCCACAATGCATTCGGTCTGGCGCCGGGCCGCCTGCTCCGGAATGACGCCTGCAAGCGCCTCAAAGTCCTTGCGTGAGGTGCTAATCACGTTACTTTTCACCTCCCAGCCGTCTTGAACGACGGCGGCAGACGTTTCATCGCACGATGATTC
>CAYMAT010000062.1:0-2884 GCA_964388495.1 uncultured Candidatus Peribacteria bacterium | reverse complement strand
AAGCAGGAAATGATCCCGTACTTCGCCGCCAAATTCGGGCAGTTCACCACCAACACGCTCATCCGCAACATCGTGGGCCAGACCAAGAGCGCGTTTGATATTTCGGAATGCATGAATACCGGGAAGATCCTCCTGATGAACCTCAGTAAGGGTCTCATCGGCGACATCAACAGTAACCTCCTAGGTCTCATCACCGTGAACAAGATCCAGGTTGCCGCCATGCGCCGCCAACGCCAGGGCGCGGAGGCACGCAGGGACTTCTTCCTCTACATCGACGAATTCCAGAACTTCGTCACGCCCAGCATCGAATCCATCCTGTCCGAGGCGCGCAAGTACCGCCTGGGACTAATCCTGGCGCACCAGTACATCGACCAGCTGGAAAAGGAGAACAAAATGGCCGGGGCCGTGAGCCTCAAGGGCGCCATCTTCGGAAACGTCGGTTCCATGATGTTCTACAAGATCGGCCCCCAGGACGCGGAGACGTGTTCCAAGGAAATGGCACCCGTCTTCAGCGAGCAGGACCTGGTGAACGTGGACGCCTTCAAGGGCGCCATGAAACTGTGTGTGGACGGACAGCCCAGCAGGCCTTTCTCCATCGACGTGCCCCGCCCCTGGCTGGACACGCAGTACACCAAAGACGCGCAGGCGGGCGAGGCGTTCAAGCAGCTGAGTCGCCTCAAATACGGCCGTGCAAAGGAATTTGTGGACAGGGAGATCATCCGGAGAATTGGAGCGTAAACGCGTTTACCGTGAGCTGAGGGCGGACGAAGACTCGCGGGAAAAGATTTCACGCACACGTTTTTTGTTTTCATTCAGCAAATGAAAAGTTGTATAGCATCCATCCAGCTCCGGCACGGACTGACGATGAAAGTACTTTTGACGAAGAATATAAAAGGAATCCTTCTTGCATGAGAGCTCATCGATACGCAAAGCGATTTGCCATTGAGCCGCATGCAAGGGCAGGAGGGATGCAAGGACGTGTGCATCAATATCATGCAAATCCACGGGAGATTTGGCTACACCCTGCACGCACTTCATCACACACCGCGGATGTTCACCTTCTGCGGCAGGCGCATGATACGACATTTGCACGAGCCCCTTCGGACGAGAATCTTTCGTGAATACCGCCCATCCATCTTTGTTCACCCATTTGTCCGGAAATTCCCACTCCTTTTGCATAAAGACGGTAAAATCCGATGAACCGAAGTAGAGCTTGGTCAAATGCTGCAACATTGCCTGTTTTTGCGCAGGTGATGCTGGACTTTCTAAAAGAGGATTGAGAACGGTATTGGTAAACCATTTTTTCGTCGCGCCATCACGAACGATGTCGTCTACAAGAAGACTCGAATCGGAATGATGATCTTCCCCGTTACAGGGAAAATGCCGAGTATTATACGAAGGAAGCACCTTCATAAAGCGGCACATGTTACCGAACCGCCACCGTCTGTACAGGGGCTGCATGGATCACCAGGCGGCTCTTGGTGGAATCCGGCGGCCAGCAGGTGTAGAGCAGGAGTTCCTCGCCGCTGCCCACAAACGGGCTGTTGTCCGTGGGGGCGATCTGCTGCTGGTCCGTGACGGTGTAGTGGTACAGCTGACCCTGGTACGTGACGTACACGTCATCGCCGGTTTTGAGTTTGTTCACCTGGCGGAAGATCTTGGTGTAGGGAGAGATATCCCACGGGTAAGAGCTGCTGTGGCCGTAGACCATGATCTTGCCGCCGCGTCCGGGGTAGGCAAACAGGTGGCCCACGCCGTACTGGAGCACGGAGAGCACGCCTTCAGACGTACTGGGATCCGACGGATGGCTGATGACCAGGTCGTGGATGCCCAGTGACGGGATGGTGATGGCAAAATCATTCTGCGACCGGTACGCCGCAAGCGAACCGGCGTCCGTCACGGGCTGTGCCGCTACGGTCTGGTAACCGTCCGAGAGCGCAACGTTCTGGGGGGCGGGGGCGGCAACGGGTTCCGGAGCGGGCTGTTCCTGCACTGCCTGCGGGACAACCTCCTGCACAAACTCTGCTGCTGCAACAGGCGCAGAATCCTGCTGCAGATGGACCGGATCCAGCAAACCCGCGCGGCGTTCCATGTCCGTAAACTGGGCGATGGTCACCGGCTGGCCAGGCACCACCTGGGAAACATCGGCATACATGCCGCGCCGAATCGCTTCTTTGAAAACCGCCATGTTCCAGGAATCCGTGGAACTGCCGGGGAGCCGCACGCCGGAGGCGAGCAGCAGCGTGGCACTGGCCTCTTCAATGGACACGGCCTCCTGGAGGCGGATGGTGCGGTCGTCGTACCCGCGGATGAAGCCCTTGCGGAAGGCCGCCTCCACATAGGGGGACTCCGGGGACGACTGGTCCAGATCGGCAAAAAGAGGCATGGCGGAGCGGTGGGAGCGGTAATGGTCCACCAGCTGCCGTGTGTCGTCTTTCACGTCCAGCGTCAGCGCCAACATCTGGGCACGCGTCATGTAGGGGCTTTCCGCCGCAGCGGTGAGCGGCAGAAGAGTCAGGAGGCCAAGGAGCGCAAGGATAAGGGGGTGGCGCATGAAAGTATGAAAAAATACTATATTTTATATAATTTGTCAAATGCCTTTTCTTTCGCTTACGCATGCCCCATAATGCCGTTATATGGCTCTCCGGATCGGTATCGTCGGCCTGCCCAATGTGGGCAAGTCCACCCTCTTTAACGCCCTCACGCGCAGCCGTGGGGCACAGGCGGCAAACTACCCGTTTTGCACCATCGACCCCAACGTGGGCATCGTGGAAGTGCCGGACGCGCGTTTGGCAAAACTGGCCGAACTGATCCAGCCCAAAAAAGTGATTCCCGCCTCTGTGGAGTTTGTGGACATCGCGGGCCTGGTGAAAGGCGCAAGCCA
>CAYMAT010000061.1:0-2932 GCA_964388495.1 uncultured Candidatus Peribacteria bacterium | reverse complement strand
GTGGGCATCATCGCCGCACAGTCCATCGGTGAACCGGGTACCCAGCTCACCATGCGTACCTTCCACATGGGAGGCGTGGCAGAAGGCGCGGACATCACCCAGGGTCTCACCCGCGTGGAAGAGCTCTTTGAGGCACGCTCCCCCCGCACGCCCGCTACACTCAGTGATATCACCGGACGCGTCAAAGTCAGCCACCAGGGCGGCAAGACGTTCGTGCAGGTCACCGCTGAGGAGCCGGGACAGGACCGTTATTATGTGCCTGCTGGATTCGACGTCTCCGTGAAAAAAGGGGATGACGTCGCCGAGCGCACCATTATCGCCAAGTCCCGCGCTGACAAATCCACCATCAAGGCCACCATCGCCGGCGAAGTCCTCTCCGTGGACAACGGCATGATCATCATCCGCCACGGTGCCTTGCAGCAGCGCGATTACGAATTTGGTCCGCGCGAGACGCTGTTGGTGAAGACCGGAAGCTTTGTGGAGGGGGGTCAGGCGCTCAACGTGGGTCACTACAACCTCCAGGAGCTGCTGGAAAAGAAAGGCGCCTACGACGTCCAGAACTACATCGTCCAGGAGGTTCAGCACATCTACGCTTCCCAGGGGCAAACCATCAACGACAAGCACCTGGAGATCATCGTGAAGAAGATGTTCAGTAAGATCCGCATCATCGACGCCGGCGACACCAAGTTCCTGCCTGGTGAGATCGCCGACCTGGGCGAAGTCCTGTACGAGAACGACCGCGTTGCCGAGCAGAAGAACGGCCGCCAGGCCACCTACGAGCAGCTGCTCCTGGGTATCACCCGCGTGGCCCTGGCCACGGATTCCTGGCTTGCAGGAGCCTCCTTCCAGGAGACCATCCGCGTCCTTGTGGAAGCAGCCACCACCCGCCGCATCGATATGCTGCAGGGGCTTAAGGAAAACGTCATTATCGGTCGCTTGATCCCCACCGGCGAGGTTTACCGCAAGCGCTACGTTTCCGGGGACCATGCCATCGACGAGGACGACGAAACGGTCTGAAAAGTTATTCGTTTAAACCCCCTCAAAACTCTCTTTACTCCCCAATAACTCCCGTCTATCATCCCCGTCCCGTATGCCTACCATTAACCAGCTCATCCGCCGCCCGCGCCGCGACAAGCGCCGCAAGTCCAAAGCGCCTGCCCTGCAGACGGCCTGGAACGCGCTCAATATGCGCGATATCCCGCTTCCCAAGGGTTCCCCCTTCAAACGCGGTGTGTGCGTGAAGGTCACCACCATGACGCCCAAGAAGCCGAACTCCGCTCTCCGCAAAATCGCCCGCGTGCGCCTCACCAACGGTTACGAAGTGAAGTGCTACATCATGGGTGAGGGTCACAACCTCCAGGAACACAGCGTGGTGCTGGTCCGTGGAGGCCGTGTGAAAGACCTTCCGGGTGTACGCTACCACATCGTTCGCGGCGTTCTGGACACGGAAGGCGTTCGCGATCGCAAGCAGGGCCGCTCCCTGTACGGTGCCAAGAAGCCGAAAAAGTAATAAGAAATAAGAAGTTAGTGGTTAGTAGTTCTAACCTCTATCTTCTAGCCTCTAACCTCTCCTCCCCCATGGCCAAGCCTGTCAAACAATTCATCCCGTCCGCTTCCGATCCTCTCCTGGAGAAGTTCATCAACTGCGTTATGAAGCAGGGCAAGAAGTCCACTGCCCGCAGGATCATGGCCGATGCCTTTGAGATCATCAAAACACGCACCAAGGAGACGCCCATGGAGGTCTTCACCAAGGCCCTCATGAACGTCACCCCGCTCATTGAAGTCCGCCCCAAGCGCATTGCGGGCTCCGTATACCAGGTGCCGGTGGAAGTCACCCCCAAGCGCCAGCAGGCTCTTTCCATCCGCTGGATCCTGGAGGCCGCCCGCGCCCGCAAGGGTGTTCCCATGGCACACAAACTGGCTCTGGAGCTCCTGGATGCCTCTTCCGACCAGGGTTCCGCCATCAAGAAGAAGCAGGACGTGCTCCGCATGGCCCAGGCAAACAAGGCCTTCGCGCACCTCGCCAAACAAGCTGGTTAATCGGAAAAGCGAGCCTGCCCTGAGCCTGTCGAAGGGCCCATCTTGCAAAACAGGCTGGATAATATTCCTCCGATTTTCAAAAAGATTTTCCGCGCCGGGCGATCGCCTCTCGCGGAATTTTCTTTGTATTCCGTCAATAACATCCGTATATGACTGTCGGGTAGAGTGAGTGTATACCCTTGCTAATTTATCCATTTTCTGGTAGACTATTGCACCTCTTCTATGACACCCACACCCTCACCAACACTCGATTTGGCTCAGGAGTCTCTTGCAACCTTTGAGCGGGGGCCTATCCGTGAGCTGATAGAGACAGAATTTGAACTGGCGGTGATGCAGCATATCCGAAACAGCCACCTGCCTATCACGCATGACTACGAACTGACGCTGCATGATGCCGTGGTGCCTGCGGTCTTCGTCTATGTCATGGATCACATGAAACTGGACCCGCGGGAGGGCAAGACGGGGGCATTTACCGTCTACCACCTGCAGGACATGCGCCGGGAACTGCACCGGCTGCTTTCGCGCCTGCTGGAACGCATGCCCAACATGCCCGGAAAAGGCCAAAAAACGCTCATGCACCGTGTTCTGTCGCCGTTTCGCCGCATGATGCGGAGTACGAAAAAAGGGGCCTAGCTATTGCGGGTATAGACCGATTTCCGTATAGTCTCCGCACTTTCCTGTGTTTTAGGGAAGCGGTTCTTCCGCACGCCCAAGACTCAGTCATTTCTTTTCTACCCAGAGACCATGGACCTCAAGCTTGTACGCAACTTCGGAATCATCGCCCACATCGATGCCGGTAAGACCACCACGTCTGAGCGCATCCTGTTTTACACGGGACGCACGCACAAGATTGGTGAAGTGCACGAGGGTGAGGCCACCATGGACTGGATGG
>CAYMAT010000060.1:0-4775 GCA_964388495.1 uncultured Candidatus Peribacteria bacterium | reverse complement strand
TTGTAGATGTGCTGGATGATCTCCTGCTGGCGTGCGCCTTTTTCCAGAAGTTCTGCGGCAACTTCCAGAGAACGCGGCGTGGTGTTGGGGTTCTGGAAGCTGCGCGTGTCCGTAATAAGACCTGTGAGGAGCAGCGTGGCCATGTCCGGCGTGATGTGCGGCGTCCAGTCCGGATTACTGAGGAACCAGTTGTACAGGACCTCCGTGGCGGATGCCGCCGTGGGGTCAATGAGCTGCAGCTGTCCGTAGCGGGTGTTACTGATGTGGTGGTCGACGTTTAAGACCGGGAGCTGCGTGAAGAGATCCACATGGTCGCTGTAGACACTGCCCAGGAGCGCGGTATCGGCGGTATCTACAACGACAATCAGGTCATACGGCCGCTCCCCTTCCCCAAACGTGATCTGGCTCTTCTTCACCTTCCCCTTCTTGGGGATCACGATGATATTCACCGTGTTGTCCTCCACGGTGTAGCGCAGCTTGTCGATCTCCACCCCCTGATCCAGGTTCACCGTAATGACAAAGTTGTCGCTCTCCTCAATCTGTCCCTGGAATTTCTCGAATCCCGGGAGGAACCGTAGGCTCTCCGGCGGCGTATCCGGACAGATGACGGTCACGTCTTTGCCCAGCGCCTTGAACATCTGGTAGCACGCGAGCGCCGACCCCAAACAGTCCGGATCCACGTTTGCATGCGGCACAATCAGGATCCTCTGGTGGTCCAGGATGGCTTTTGTGGCCTGTGAGAGATCCAACTGGTTAAGCATTGGGCGTAACAGAATACTATAACATAATTAATATAAATTGGCAAGTATTCATTTTTCCCTCTCCCAACGGGAGAGGGTGGCGCTTTAGCGCCGGAAGAGGGCCTAGTCGGGACGGACTCCAAATCTGCATAAAGGGAGCTATAGAAGCACAGTGTCCATACGGAGCCAAGGAGAAAAGCATCAAGAACTAGCCCCTCGTAGATGACGAGGGGCTGTAGTTCTTTTCGACGGCTGGTTTAGAGCTGTGTCGACTTCAGCGTCCGGGGGAGGCTGAAGCAGCGATACGGGATTAGATCTGGAGGCCGAGCGGCTTGGCGAGGAGGTGCCCGGAGGCACCGCCCCACACCGCCGTGGCTTCACGACCGCTGATCTGGAGCGCGTGACCGGGGTTACCGGAGTCGGGGAACTGCGCGTGCGTCCCTTCCTCCACATAGACCACTTCCCCAGTGAGGGGGTTGTAGCCGATATTCCCCCCCTCGATGTGCCAGTTCTCACCGCCATGGTCGGACGAGTAATACGTCCAGCCCATGGCCTTGGTGAGGTGGTACAGCACGCGGATGGCGTCACGGAGGATCTCCCAGTGCTTCCACTGGAAGTTCTCGGCCGTGATGCCGTAGTGCTTCACGTGCGCAGCGAGGACGGGTTCCGTCGCGATCTTGGCCTTGAAGAGGCCGAAGTTCGTCCCGTTCTCCAGGTAGTCCATCCCCGCCTCGGGCCCGCTCCAGTCGAAGGGCACGTGGTTGAGGGGGATGCCGCGAGCGTTCACCAGGAAGATGTCGCAAGCGCCGCCTCCGGCATGCGCGTTCCCCTCGAAGATGAGCGGGATACCGCGGTTGGCCGCGCGGCCGATGCCGGAGTTGGCGCTGATCGTGATGTACACGTACATCGCCTCCGTCATCTGATCTTTCACGTCCTTGAGGGTCACGGCGTACTCCTTGAGCTGGGCCATGAACTTGTCATCGCGCAGGAGTTCCCCCATCACCTCGCCGTAGGTAACGCTCGTGACATCGGCGTTGACCCAGGAGAAGGTGCCGTCCGCGAGGTTTCCCGCGCGGATGAAGTCCAGGACGCGGTCGTCCAGGTTGTTTTCGGTGACGCCGAGGCGTTCCATGTGGACGCGCAGCAACCGGGTAAAACCGGCCGCCTGACGAACCCAGGAGCGGAAGCCATCGAGCGCGGCCAGGCGATACGCACCGCCGAAGGCTTTCTCAAGCAGCTTGTTGGCTCGGGAGAGGTCCTTGGCGAAGGTCTCCCGAACAACGAGCTTTCCGTCGAACAAGCCACCCGGGAGGGCGATCTCGTCGCGCTTTTTGCCGAACTCATCGATGCCGTCGTAGCTGGGGCGCACGATGATGTCGGGGACGACGAGCGGCGCGGTGTTCTGCGCCAGGGTTTTGATCCGGCGGTAGCCGGAGTCGTCACCCTCGATCATCCCCGTGATGGGGTTGATCTTGCGGACGATGGGCGTGCTGACCCACTTTTCGACTTGGAACGCGTACGGGGCACGGGTTTTCATGTGTCGGACTCCTAACGGTAGCCCTCCTCACTCATCCTGTTTTTCCCCAAATGGAAAACCAGCCGATGGTGAAAAGAACTTATTATTAAAATACACTATTTGTTATTTTTGTCAATAACTCCGATGCTTACTTTTTAGCTTCCACAAACAGTTTTTCCTGCAATCCCGTGTCCAGCATGATCTGTTCGGGGCTGACCGAGAGAAGCTCCTTATCGCGCTCGTCCTGCGTATAGAGCACTGTATACATTTCCGGAAGCATGGGGTTCATCATCTCCTGCATGGTCACCACCTTGCTGCGGTCCAGGTATTTCTCCACGCTGGTGTCTTTTTCGCTGAAGAGGAGATCGATTCCCGTGGCAGGGAAGAACTGCTTGTTATCGGCTGAGCGTGTGTAGGCCAGCACCATGCCGTCGCCTCCCAGTTCCTTGGTCTGCACTGTGGTGACAGCGTCCGCCTCCTCCCCTTCCCCCATCTCACGCAGGATCTTCTGCCATGCCTCCTTGGTGACCGTCAGGTCATGCACCTGGCAGAACCCGCCCAAACATTTCATGCCGTAGTAGAGCGAGACCATCACGTAGCACAGGAGCATGCTGGGATAGATCGTCTTTTTGCGCAGCGCCTCGGCAATGGCGTCCGGGGTAAAGTCCACATTCAGTTCTGGCTGCGTCTCGCTGACGAGCTTTCCGTTTTTCAGCTCCATGCGGACGCGGTGGAAATTCTTGTCGATACCCCAGAACATGTACGTGCCCCACGCCTTACTCTCGCAGAAGGCTCCGGCAATGCCGTCAAAGTACTTCTTGTTCAGGCGCTGGAAATCGGGGGTAAAGAGGAAACGCGTGAGGAGCGTGTCCCCGTGCAGGTGGCGACGCAGCAGGAGTTCTGTGACGAGGGTTTCGATCTCAAAGTAGATCAGGTCCAGCATCCTGCGCCCCGCGGGCTGCCCTACTCCCGGGTGGAAGAGACGCGGCCACAGGCGGTAGTTGAGGATAGTGATCTGGGACGAGAGGTCCGGCGCCGCCAGCACGTCCTTGTCACAGAATTCGGTCTCCAGAAGCTTCACGATGTTCTCCCCGCGCTCCGGCGTGATCTCGCCGTTCTTCTCCTTCTCGCGCATCACGTCTATGGCGCGGCTCACATCGTCCTTGGTAAATCCGCGCATGGAATAAACAATGCCCATCTTGAGCTTGTCCGGCAGAAGCGGCAGGCGGATGAGGTTGCTGCTGTTGCCCATCCCGCCGTGGAAGAGAATGCCACGGGCGAATCCCGACGCGTTATTGAGCGAGACGGAAGCGAAGGAAAACACGACCAGCGAGTTCACCTCCGGCGACGGCTTCTCCAAAAACGGCAGTGCGGAGATGAAGTTGGCGTTGATCCAGAACGGATGGTCGATGACCGAATGGTGGTCCGCCGTACTGACAAGCGCATACTTGAGGAGCTGTTTCTTGGTCTTCTCCGCAACCTCTTTTCCCAGGCGCTGCTCCAGGAGCTCGCAAAAGACCTCAATGAGCTCGGGTTTAGAAGGATCCAGCCCCGGCGCATCGTTCACATCCATGAAATCCTTGGCGTAATCAAACAGAATCATGCCGCCGTGTTTGCGCATGATTTCTCCCAAAATGGGACGGCGCTGCCAGATGGCGTCGCGCAGTTTCTGCAGATGCGTTTCGATGGTCTTTCCGGTTGAAGAGTCACCCATAGGGGAACGATTCAGTGTAGGCCGGGAATGCGCACAAATCAATGCTCTAAAAGCGGCGTTTTTGCTGATTTGGCTGCGTAAAATAGTACTCAGGGGAGATGGCATATAGATGCCGCAAACGACGGATGCCATAGACGGTGTGATGGGTGTATGTTGACTATTTAAAGTTTATATTGAATAATAAATAAGCAAAGCAATGCTGTTCCTTTACAAAGAGGTGAAACATGGCTCGCGATCAAGACCGAGAGTTTGAAAGCTTGGATACCCCCGAGAAAAAACGGCAATACGTGCAAACGTATTGCCGCGAATTACTACCTGGCTCCATGAGCCAGGTAAAGGGTCAACTAAAAAACGGAGAGTATTTGGTACAAATACTCTCTAAGAGTAAGAAGGGTTTAGAAATAAACCCTGAAAGAATCAAGAAAGGAAGGTGTTACGCGGCAAGCGCGTTCCATCTTCGACGGATTGAGGGGGCGAAAGTCCCCTCAGGAACATTCTAGTTTTATGCATTATTGCTTTGCATGTCTGGACTCGTTGTCCAGACAACAACCCCCAAGCGCTGAGCGCAATGGGGGTTCTTTCTCATTGAAAACTACCCTAATCCTGCATTGACGAATGTATTGCCGGCAGGGCTTCGTTGCTAACTCTATTTGAATATGAATCCCGCCGAAGTTCCGGAGAACGAAGCCGGATGGCCTGCCAGCCGAAGCTCGCTTGAGCGAGCGAAGACTGGTCGGGACGACAGGACTTGAACCTGCGACCTCATGCACCCCATGCATGCGCTCTAGCCAACTGAGCTACGTCC
>CAYMAT010000059.1:0-4780 GCA_964388495.1 uncultured Candidatus Peribacteria bacterium | reverse complement strand
CCGGCCTGCAGCTGGGTTCCGCGCCCGCCTCCGAGTATTCCCGGTCCACGGGCATCAACCGCATCACCGCGTACACCATGCTGGAGAACATGGTGCGCCAAGGGCGGTTTACCGTCGAAAAAAAGCTCCGTGCCAAGTACTACACGCCCGTCGCCCCGGAATATCTCAGTATTGAGGCCCGGAAGAACGCCGATGCGCTCAACCGCGCGCTTCCGGAGCTCCGCTCCATGCAGGGTGCGCAGTACCGCAAGCCCCATGTCCGTTTTTTTGAGGGTTGGGAAGGCGTCAGGCGTGTCTACGATGACACGCTTTCCGCCAAGAGCGAGCTTCTGAACTTCGCCAACTCCGCCGTGGTCCGCAAATACTGGCCCAACTATGACGAGGAGTACGTCGCCGAACGCGTGAAACGCGGGGTGGAGCTGCGGGGCATAGCTCCGGATGACGAGGCGGGGAAAAAGGTGCATGGCGAGGATCGTAAAAAACTGCGCGAGATCCGCCTGGTGCCCAGCAAGGAATTCGATTTCCGCAACGAGATCAACATCTATGATTCCAAGGTGGCCATCTGTTCATTCAGCGGCGGATCGGATGCGGACGTGTTTGGCGTCATTATTGAGAGCAAGGAGGTGGCGGAGACCCAGCGGCAAATATTCGAAATGGCCTGGCGCTATGCAGGTCGCAAAAAGTGACATCGGAAATGCCGGCCATGGCTGCTTCATCCTGAGCGAGCAGTTCGACAGGCTCAGCGAGATGAAGAGTTTGAAATGGCGTGGCGTTACGCACAGGAAAATGCCTGCGCGAACAGGTAAAAACCTTTTGCGTAAGCCAAAAATTGAGCACACGTTATTTTGACTAATTAATATTTATATTGTATAAAGTTGTATGCAGAAAATTACCTCACAAGAACTTCACGCCGTTGGTTTGCGTCTGAAAGATTCTGTGTCTTTGAACGATGCGTTTTCCGTGGAACAACACGAGGGCGCGCGCCGTGTTTTGCATCAGCTCGTTCAGGCATTCCAGCAACGCGCTCACCAGCTGCTTCCCCGCATCGTTTCCGGTTCCATCCGTACGTGGACGGAGGTTCGCATGGATGAGCAGCGCTATGTCATCGATCCGCCCTTCCACGCCGGCCTCCTGCCGTCATCCGACGCATCCGTCATGAGCCTGTATGAAAACGGCTTACCCACGGCAAAAACCCTGGCGGCGGAAAGCGTAGAAGACTCTTCCATGAATGGTTTGCTGTGGAGGATTATCCGCGACGTGGTGCTGGATTCCGGCACGCTCCTCCGCGAATGGGCCATCACTCCGTCCTTTGCCACAAAAATGCAGGAAATCGCCGTCATGTGGCAGCAGCAGGTGTGTGCGTCTGCAAAAATCTTTGATGCAAAGAAAGGCGCTGATGTGCCGTCTCTTGCGGGCAGGATGATCCGCCATGACCTGGCGAATTACATGACGCCCCTGGGCATGGCGTCCATGCTGGCAGAGATGTCGCCGGATGTGGAGCATTCCGTTCGTTCGGCTTTGGTCAATTCCAGGATTGTCGCTGCCTCCATGGGTCTTCTGCATTTGGGGAACGAGGCGGGTGGGTTTCTGCGGCTTCCGGTGAATGAAGAAGACGGCTTGTGTGCATTGCAATCCCAGAAGGTCCAGGAACTGCGTCTGCAGCCCACCACGACAGACACTCTCTTCATTGCCCAGCAATGGATAAAAAACGCGGCCTATGCGGGAGGGAGTGATATCCGCGTGTGTCTGGAGGCAGGAGAGGACCATGAGTGTTTGACGGTTGCCGATAACGCCAGAGGGATTGTGGATGCCCAGGGGAATCCCGTGTCTCCCCAGGAATTGCATACGATTTTTGGCGATTTCTCCACCAAGAAGGGCGGCGGCTTGGGGTTGCAGCTGGTAAAGGCGTTGGTGGAAATGCGCGGCGGGGTGCTGTCGGTCGCTTCCAAAACCGCTACGCATCCGGTTCAGGCATTCTCCCAGAATCCGGATATCCTCCCGGTACCGGAACGCACGGAGAAAGGAACCACTTTTCAGGTGCTGATGCCCAAAGAAGGGAAGGCCTTGCAGGAGCCCCCGCTGGATATCCGTTTGCGTCGCATTGAAGAGCGTTTTGTGAGGGATTTTGATGCGATGATGGACAGGGTCTTTGATATCCGCAGGATTCAGCAACCTTCCAAGAAGGACTGATCGGCAGGCTGTCATCGGGTATGATGCCAGGGTGAAGCAGTATCAGGATCTTCTCAGGCTCATCATGGATACCGGCGAAGTGCGTGAAGACCGCACGGGCGTGGGGACAAAGAGTATTTTTGGCCACCAGATGCGGTTTGACCTGGCAAAAGGCTTTCCGCTTCTGACGACCAAAAAGATGGCCCTCAGGGCTATTATTCATGAGCTTATTTGGTTTATTTCCGGAGATACCAACATCAAATACTTAGTGGATCACGATGTGAAGATCTGGAACGAGTGGCCGTTTACCGATTATCTGGATACAAAGAAGCTGAACGACAAGTTCCCGCGCTACTCGCCGGAGTGGCAGGAGGAAATGGGCAGATTCATCGAGAAAATCAAAAACGATGAAGAGTTTGCGAAGCAGTGGGGGGACCTGGGGCCCGTCTACGGCAAGCAGTGGAGGCGATGGACCGGTCCGGACGGCAAAACCTATGACCAGCTTGCCGATGCCATTGCGCAGATCGAAAAGAACCCGCGCTCGCGCCGCATACTCGTCAGCGCCTGGAACGTCAGTGACATCCGCGGGCACGCAAAATCCGCCCCGCCCCTCTGCCACACGCTGTTCCAGTTCTACGTCCACACGGACGGCCGTCTCAGCTGCCAACTCTACCAACGCAGCGCAGATGTATTCCTGGGCGTTCCATTCAATATTGCCAGCTACGCTCTGCTCACCTGCATGATCGCGCAGGTGACGGGTCTTAAACCCGGGGAATTCATCCATGTCACGGGTGATACGCACCTCTACCTCAACCATCTGGACCAGGCTAAGGAGCAGCTGAGCCGTGAACCCAAGGCATTGCCTACGCTGAAGCTCAATCCTTCCGTCAAAAACATTGGAGACTTCACATTTGAAGACATTGAAATCCTCCATTACGACCCGCACCCTGCCATCAAGGCCCCGATAGCGGTATAACGATGAGCTATAAGCAATGAGCGGTTAGCACTGCTACAGTGTCCTCATGATTTTGACAGTTCTCGCTGCGGCATCGGAAAACAATGTTATTGGTGACCATGGGAAAATCCCGTGGAAGCTCCCCAGGGATTTTGCGCGCCTCAAGGAGCTCACGATGGGCAAACCCATCATCATGGGTCGCAAAACATATGAATCCATCGGTCGCCCCCTGCCAGGGCGTACCAACATTGTCATTACAAAGAAGGATATGGATATCAACGGATGCATCGTTGTGCATTCCCTCCCGGATGCCATTGCCTATGCCAAGGAAAACGGAGCCAAAGAGGCATTTATTTTTGGTGGAGGAGAGCTCTACGCGCAATCGATGGACATGGCAGACAGGATAGAGCTGACGCGCGTCCATGGGACTGTTCAGGGTGATGCGTTCTTCCCCATCATTCACCACGAGAAATGGAAGGAGGTCTGGAGAGAGGACCATGCCAAGGATGCTGAACACTCGTTTGGCTTTTCCTTCATCCGGTACGAGAAAATCCGGGATTGAGAGGTTCTGAATATTGGCATCAGAAAGCCAAGAATAACGCTGCACTGTATTTCGCGGTCATTCTTGCTGCCTGACTCTGAAGACAGGGGGATGATCGTGGCATATGGAGACCATGACAGACACAGCATCGGCGGACGCGGTAGAAATGGCGCACGATCTGGAGCGCAAGATCGCAAAAGGCTCTTCCACCACGGGTGATGCGCTCAACCGGATGAAAAACTTTGGGAAAGGGAATGTGCAACTGGGTGAAGCTGCTACGAAAGCGCATTTGGAGGAGTTGTCGGTGGAAAAACGCACGGAAGTTTTCGAGGTCATCAAAAAAGACGCAGAGGCAGGTGAGAAAGTGTTTACGGGACAAACGCGTCAGGCGCGAATCAATGCCGCTTTGGACAATACCGCCATCAAGGGGCAGGCCAAAGTGGACGGCGGAGCGTCCGGCGTGCAATACCAATCCACCATCGTCGTGGGGCTCTCGGATGCGGACAGGGCGGGGGAAGCTGCCAATACCAATGCGCACGAGTTCTCCCATGCCACGCGCCAGAAGCCGATGGGGGACGTTCATCTGGGCAGGGAAACCATCTCCAGTACCGATTTGCATGAGCTGGTATCCGAGGAGCACGGATCCGAAGAAGAAACGGGCAATGCAGCTGATCTACGCGATGATGCGCCTGCGGACTATAAACGTGCGCACGGGCATGGAGCCACGTTCCAGGGGCTTGGCATCAGCCGGGAGCAGTACCAGCAACGCATCGCGGATGGCGATACGGAAGGTCTCCAGCAGGATATTATTGAAGGCGGCATTGCCAAAGGAACGGTTACCGTTGAGGAGGTTTTTGAAGAGGCAGAGAAAGGAGAGATGCCGTATGTGCGCAATGCCGTGGTGAATCTGCTGAAGGAACGTTCTAAGACGGCGGATGCCATCAGGATGAGCATGATGGAGAGGATGCAGCCTTCCGCTAACTAACCTTGGCTTCGCGCCCGCGGGCGCTCCGCAGTACCTATTTCTTTTGTCAGGGCGACAAAAGAAATAGGCGAAAGAAAAATGCTCCCGACTTCGCCTTTGTGCTACGCCGGGCAGGCCGCCGCCCCGGAAT
>CAYMAT010000058.1:0-5150 GCA_964388495.1 uncultured Candidatus Peribacteria bacterium | reverse complement strand
GGGCTGGACTACTACACGCAGACGGTTTTTGAATTCTGGGACTCTAGCACCGGCGCGCAGAACGCCGTGGGCGGCGGAGGCAGGTACGACGGACTGATTGAGCTTCTGGGCGGCAAGCCCACGCCGGGCGTGGGATTCGCCTGCGGCATGGAACGCATCATCTGGCATATGAAGGAGGCCGGCATCACCGCGCCGGACAAAGACCAGGTGGACGTCTTCGTTGCCCAACTGGGTCCCGAGGCCAAGAAAAGCTGCCTCATGCTCATCTCGGAACTCCGCGAACTGGGCATTCACACGCTGGGCGCGCTGGGTGAAGCCAGTCTCAAGAGCCAGATGCGCTTGGCCGACAAGTTCCAGGCACGGTACACGCTGCTGCTGGGCAAAATGGAGGTGAAGTCCAAGACGATTATTTTGCGCGACATGCAGGCGGGCAAACAGAAGCAGATGCCGCTGGCCAAGGCCATCCCCGAGCTCATCAAGCTTCTGGGGAAAGAAAACCTGGATACGTACGTCCTCAAAGATCACTTAGGCGTGATCGAAGACTGACCCCATGCAGCGCCCCACCGCCTCCATCGTGATTCCGGCCCTGAACGAGGAGAAACGCATTGGGGCCTGTCTGGACGCCCTGGTGAAACAGAAGACAAAGGAGCCTTTTGAGGTAATCGTGGTGGATAACGGCAGCACGGACAAAACATCCAAGATCGCCAGGTCCTATTCCGGAAAGCTGAACATTACGGTGCTGCGCGAGGAGCGGCGCGGGCGGGGGCGCGCTAGGCGAACAGGATTTCTGAAGGCCCGCGGCAAATATTTCCTCTCCACAGATGCTGACGCCATTGTCCCGCCCAACTGGATCGATGCCTTTTTGGAATACTTCCGCAAGCATCCCAAGGCCGTGGGCGCCACGGGGCTCCCGCAGATCGTGGACTGCGAACCCCAGGTGAATAAAACCTTCAATACCATCATTCCCTATATCATCTCAGGAAACTTTCTCATGTACGGCCACCCGGGGATGAGCGGGTTCTCCTGTGCCGTTCGCGCAGACATCTACAAGAAAGTAGGAGGATTCGATGCCAAGACCGATGCATACGAGGACCTTGATCTCAGCAAGAGAGTGGGAAAGCTGGGACGGATAGGATTGATTAAAACCCCACGAGTGACTTTTTCCGGGCGCCGTTTCCAGAAGGGCCTCTTGCGCGGGTGGTTTGAATACATGCTGCCATTCCTGCAGATGTACCTCCTGGGAAAGAATGCGATTCTTGCCCCCATCAACGAATCGGAATCCGAAAATGCAGCAGAGGAGATTGATCAGGAAACTCTCACGTCGTTCCGTAAACTCCTTGCGCCGTTCAAACAAACGCACAGGCGTAAAAAGAAGAAATGAGAGAAACGATTTTTTCGCTATTCACATATCCGACCCTAGCAAAAACGGATTCTTAAATGTCCAAGTTGGTCACCGTTTTTGCATGGGTTTGAATGAACTTGCGGCGGGGGGCAACCTCGCTCCCCATCAGCGTGGTGAAGACTTGATCGGCCTTCTCGGCATCCTCCATGGTCACGCGCAGCATGATGCGGCGGTCCGGATCCATGGTGGTCTCCCAGAGCTGCTCGGGGTTCATTTCACCCAGACCCTTGTAGCGCTGGATGTTGACGCGCTTCTTCTTGGGAGCGGCGGCCTTCTTATCGCTGTCCTTGGTGAGTTCATCACCAGGCTCAGGGACAGCGGGTGCCTCTTCCCCTGCCTCGGTCTCCTGCGTTTCCTCTTCCTTGATGCCGTATTCCTTCAGCACCTTGGAGCGCTCCTCCTCGTTAAAGGCGTACTGCACCTGCTTGTCCACCTGGATCTTGAAGAGGGGCGGCTGGGCGATGTAGAGGTAACCCTTTTCGAGAAGTTCCGGGAAGTAGCGGTAGAAGAGCGTGAGGAGCAGCGTACGGATGTGCGCGCCGTCCACGTCGGCATCGGTCATGATCACGATGCGGTGGTAGCGGAGTTTGGTCACGTCCTTCACCTCGCCAATACCCATGCCCAACGCGATGATGAGCGCCTTGATCTCGTTGTTGGCCAGCATCTTGTCCATGCGGGACTGCTCCACGTTGAGGATCTTTCCGCGGAGCGGCAGGATGGCCTGGAACTCGCGGTTGCGGCCCTGCTTGGCGGAGCCTCCGGCGGAGTCACCCTCCACGATGTAAATCTCACACTGCGAGGGGTCGCGGTTACTGCAGTCTGCAAGCTTTCCCGGCAGCGTCATACCGTCCAGGGCGCCCTTGCGGATCACGCTGTCGCGGGCGGCGCGGGCGGCCATGCGTGCGCGGGCGGCCAGTAAACTCTTGCCCACGATTTCCTTGCCCTGACCGGGATGCTCCTCCAGGTACTGCGAGAGCTTTTCGTTCACCACGCTTTCCACGGCCGTCTTCATCTCGGCGTTGCCCAGCTTGCCTTTGGTCTGGCCTTCGAACTGCGGTTCGCGGAGACGGACAGCCACAATGGCCGTAAGACCCTCGCGCACGTCATCGGCCGTGAGGTTCTCATCCTTCTCCTTAAGGAGACCGTACTTGCGGGCGTAAGCGTTGATGGTGCGCGTGAGCGCGGCCTTGAAGCCCGTCAGGTGATGGCCGCCTTCCACCGTGTGGATGTTGTTGGCAAAGCTCACCACGTGCTCCTGGAACGTCTGCGTGTACTGCATGGCCACCTCCACAAATCCGTCACTGGTGTCGTTTTCGAACCAGACGACGTCGCCGATGCGATCTTTGCTTTCGTTCAAGTGCTCTACATAGGCGGCAATGCCCCCCTCAAAGTGGAAGCGATACTTGCGCGGGTATTTAACATCCTCCTCCGGGCGCTTGGTGCGCTTGTCCGTGATGCTGAGCGTGATGCCGCGCGTGAGGTAGCTCTGCTGGCGCAGACGCGTCATCAGAATGTCCAAGCTGAATTGGACGGTGTCGAAAATCTCGGGGTCCGGGAGGAAGTTGATGATGGTGCCGTGCTTGTCCGTTTTTCCGATTTTCTTGACGGGAGCCTGGGGCTTGCCGCGGCGATACTCCTGCTCATACACATGCCCGTCCTTGTGGATCTCCGCACGCATTTTTGTGGAGAGCGCGTTGACCACAGAGGAACCCACACCGTGCAGACCGCCGGACACTTTGTATCCACTGTCGTCTCCGCCGAATTTACCACCGGCATGAAGCGTGGTGAGCACCACCTCCAGCGCGGACTTCTTTGCCGTAGGATGCATGTCCACCGGGATACCGCGGCCGTTGTCCTCCACGGAGACGGATCCGTCGTCTTCCAGCGTCACCAAGATGTCGTTAGCGTGTCCGGCCATCGCTTCATCGATACTGTTATCGACAATTTCGTAGACGAGGTGGTGCAACCCGCGCACATCGGTGGAACCGATATACATACCGGGACGCTTGCGGACGGGTTCCAGACCCTCCAAAACCTGAATTTGTTGAGCGGTATACTTATTGGCAGCCATAGCAGACAAAGTTTACGGAGGGGGTCCGGGGGTTGCAATGCTTCCGGGGTGCAGAAGCCAGGGTGTGAATTGACAAGAATTTTTTTTGTTCTTTATTGAGGAATTCTGCTGGTACGATTTCTCCCATGCTCCCAAGGATGCCGCGGGCGAGTTTCTGGTTGGCCATCTCCCTGTTGGGTCCGGGACTCATCGCCGTCATTCTTTGGACACTTCCTGGGGCATTCCAAAACCTCCTGGGAGCCCTTTCACCCAACCAGGAATGTTTTGCCGGCGATCCGGCACTGCTCAACGGTTGTCCGGATGCGATGGTCACCTCCGGAGGCGCCTGCCTGAACGACGACGTCCTGGCCCTCACCTGCGGTGAGCGCACCGTTGGCGTGCGCTGCCCCGCCCAGTGTGATGCGGGTAACACCCGGTGTACCCGTGGAGGCGGATCGTGCGCGCCCACGGGAGTGTATTCCGTCGTCTATGCCTCACCCCGCCGCCCGGACCCGGCCCCGCTCCCCTCCCCCACACCCCTGCCATATCCGCAAACGCATATTTCCGACCAGAGCGATCTCCTGGTCTGCAGCGGCAACCCGGGATCACCCAACTACAGCGCCGGACCGTGTTCCACCTACCTACAGTACAGCGGCAAATCCCAGGCACCCGGGATACTGAATGAAGACGGCTCCCTCTACATCTTTGCCGCAACCGTGCAGGGCCAGGCGGCAGGCATCTACAGGAACGTGGTCTATGACCGGAAGACCAACACCACGGTTCATCTGCCCCCGGTTCCGCCGTCCCTGGCGCACCAGAAAACCGGTGTGGAGCTGGACGTGAAAAGCATCACGCCCGATGACCGGTACCTGTTTGGAACGGCAGACGACACCGTGCTGATCTTCGACCGGTATTCCAGCGCCTACTCCCCCGTGTTCCCCTCCTCCATTAGCGGTGCGGGAGCGGTGGTCGCCTCCGGGAACCTCACGCGTTTCCTCTATAACGATGCGGACGGTACATCCATCTTCAACAAGGATACAGGGGGCATCACGCATATCCGGCCGCAAGGGTCGGAGAGCTATGCGCCCGTTGCCCTCAGCAACGACGGGGACGTTGCCGCACTGCTGAGGCGGGACAACACGCCGGGGACGCATGAACCGGATCGCATCGTCTTCTTCTACCCGGCTACAGAGGAATTCGCCGCACCCCCCGTTGCGCCTGCCGGATATTCCCCGTCATTCATCGATCGTGACGTTACCAAAATCCTCGTCCCGGGAACAACGCCGTACCTGTGGGACACGCGCGCACGGACGGGGCAAAATCCCCTGGACGGAACACCGTACCAAAATGCCAGGGCAATGCCGGTGCACCTGAGCCTCAACGGCCGGTATGCATTTTACGCCCTGCAGGAGGCCCCTTATCTCTTGCGGCAGGATCTTGTCACCGGAGAGTTTGCAGCCCTGGACTCCAACCAGCTGGGGGAGCTGTACCAACGGCCCACGGCATATTCAGGAAATGGCCTGCAGTACGTTTTTTCCTTGCCGGACGGCTCGGTCATGAATGCACCGGTACTGCCCTTTGCCACTCCCCTGCCCTAATCCGAAAGGACTTGCCCCCTAGGCCCTCTTCCCGTACCCTGTACCGGCTCTATGGCTATTTACGCAATCAAACACGGCGACGAAAGCAATGACCGCCTCC
>CAYMAT010000057.1:3646-5708 GCA_964388495.1 uncultured Candidatus Peribacteria bacterium | reverse complement strand
GAACATGACGCCGATCTTCATGCGCAGCTGGTTGATGAAGATGACGGTGCAGTTGGTCTTACCCACGATGGAGGTGAGTTTACGGAGCGCCTGGCTCATGAGGCGCGCCTGCAGACCCATGTGGGCATCGCCCATGGCACCGTCAATTTCCGCCTGCGGCGTGAGAGCTGCAACGGAATCGACCACGATGATGTCTATGGCACCGCTGCGGACCAGGGTTTCGCAGATTTCGAGTGCCTGCTCGCCGGAATCCGGCTGCGAGACCAAAAGGCTATCGATATCCACCCCGATCTTTTTTGCGTACGAGGGATCCAGGGCATGCTCCGCATCAATGAACGCGGCACGGCCCTTGGCCTTCTGAACCTGCGAGACACAGTGGAGAGCGAGAGTGGTTTTGCCAGAGGACTCCGGACCGTAGATTTCCACGATTCTTCCCTTGGGCATGCCGCCACCCAACGCGATATCCAGACCGATGGATCCGGTGGGGAACCGTTCCACATTCATCATGGACGTGTCGCCAATCTCCATAATGGCGCCGTCGCCGAATTTCTTTTTGATCTGACTGAGCGCCTCACTGATGGCATCGTTCTTGACGGACTTTGCGGAGGGCTTGGTGGCGGACATTGCGGCGGGGGAAGAAGACTTTTTCATGGTAGTGAAAGGGGGAACGCGGAGGGAGAGAGAAAAGAGAAAAATGTGGTGCCTCCGCAGGTAAACGAATGTACACCCATAGTGCACCTCGTAAAATTCCGCGTCAAAAAACTGATCTTGCGGGTTTTAAAAAAATAGTGTGGTGTATATTCGTACACCTTGGACGTTCTTGGGATACACGGAACACGCTCGTTTATTCGTGAATACGGACGATTTCTCATTAACCAATGAACGAGAATGTTTCGAATTACCGTTTTCTGCACGTACCGCTGTCACTGCCGGCTTCCGTGATCACGCAGGAATACCCGGCAGGGCAGAGGATGCCGGCAGGCCCCCCGCACGGCGTGCCTGCACCGCCCGCAGCCGACATGGCGGCGTCACCGGAGGAGGAGACTGTCCCTGTGGCAGAGCTTTTGAAAGCGACACTCGCCGCCGTTCCAAAGCGGACCGTATTGAGGATACGACGGAAAAGCTGCTGTTGCTGATCCAGAGGTGCCACGGGATTGAGCGTGAAGGCAAAGATCGTATCCGGCCCCGTCTTGTCTCCCGTGACACGGACGGTCCAGCGGGAGGCCGCGGTATCCAGCTCCGCATGCGCCGTGCGCAGACCCACCAGGAAGCTGTCACTGCCGCCCTCAGAGGAAACAACGGTTGCCGCCGTCCGCTGCGTGATGCGCAGCATTAATGACCCCGAAGCCGAATATTCCGCTGTACCAGCCTTGATATCGCCCTTCCATGCGGAAGGGAGTTCCACGCTGACCGAGAGCGAGGGAATGGACCACGCCTTCAGCTTGGTCACCGTCTGTCCGCGGATTTCCTGCACCACCAGGACTGGGAAATCCGTGGGATCGGTATTGAGCTCATACACACCCACCAGATCCGCCTCCTTTCCCACCACGTCGTGCAGGGAAATGGTAGTGCTCTCCGCGTAGGCAAAGACCTTTCCGTTTTTGAGGAGCTGGTGCGTGCCGCGGCGCTTGAGTGAGAACGGCACAGGCTCCACCTCCGCATGCACCGTCTGCACGCCCGTGGGCAGGACGGGCGGCTTTTTACCGCAGGCACTCAGGAGCAGGGGGGTGAGACAGAGGGTGACGAGGAAGAGACGACGCATGGAAGAAGTATAGGAGTTCAATGAAATCAATGAAATCAAAGAACTCAAGGAGTTTTTTCCTCGATTTCTTTGAGTTCCTTGAACTCCTTGATTTCCTTCGTAATTATTTCTTCTTCGCCTGGTCAAATGCGTACACAGCACGACCCACACGGACGAAGTACGGCATCTTCTGGAGGTTGAGGGAGATGGTTCCCACCTTGACCGTGCGCTGCTTGCCCACCTCGGCGATGATCTCCTTTTTGCTGAGAGGACCCTTTTCGATGAGGATTTTCTCAATCACATCGGCCACCGTGCCCGGCT
>CAYMAT010000057.1:0-3636 GCA_964388495.1 uncultured Candidatus Peribacteria bacterium | reverse complement strand
AGAGCGTACAGACCGCGGCCCACCAGCACGAACTGGGGATAGCGGATGAGTTCGTTGTGGACGGCCTGGACCGTGACGTTCTTGTGGTCAAAATGCGCCTCGCGGATGCGGTTGGCGATATCCATGAAGTGGAGAGGCTTGCCGATCTTGCGGAGGATAATCTCCACTTTGTCGCGGATGCTGCGGGGGCGGACAAAACGCCACTCCGTGAGACCCCAACCGTCCTCGATCTCGCGCAGACGCTCGTCGATCTTGAGACAGCTAGAAATGAGCTCAGGACTGGGAACGCGATCCTTAAAGAGGTTGAGGGACTGGATGGCAGAAACGATTTCCTCGCGCTTCATGCAGGATTTGCGCTTGCGGAGGATCTTGACCATGGAATCCACAATCACATCCACGTCATCGGCGGCCAAGGAGGCCAAGCGCCACAGCGGTACGTACGTCTGGGGACGGGCCTCATTGCTCATCTCCGTATCAACAGAATAGGAGAGGCGCAGGATAGAGCCATCCGGAGTGGAGGCGTTCTGGATGCGGCGGAGCACCATGCTGACCAATTCGTCCTCGCGCATGAGGCCTCCGTGCATCCGGAGGTACCCTTTGGCGAGTTCGTTCACCTCGTCGAGCCTGGTGGTGCGGACCGTGCGCTTCAGCTTGCTGAGCGCGATGCTCTCAATCTGGCGGATACGCTCGCGCGTCACTTTGAACTGCTTGCCGATCTTCTCCAGCGTCTGCTTGGGCTGGCCAAAGAGGGCAAAGCGCTTCTTCACCACGGTCACCTCCTTCTCCGTCAGGACCATGAACAGTGTATTGACGATGTCCTGCAGATTGACCTGCAGCATCGGGCCCGAAGCTTGGGCGGAGGACGAGGAAGGGAGAGTGGCGGTGGGCATAAGACGAGAGTGGAGGGAGATCAACCTGTGTTTTACCAGAACATTGACAGAAGCAAAAGATGAAGGAGCAACTTGAGTAGACAGACGACTCACGCATGACCCTAGGGTATAAAGTGAAGTCTTACATACATTTCACCGTTTGGCGAATGTCTGGTGCAGCGCTCCGGAGAGGGAAAGAACAAGTGAGTTAAAATACTTGATTATAAATTATTGTCAAGTATCGATTTTTAGGCTTGGGAATACCAATAAAAAAGCTTTTATTTGGCGATTTAAGCGGTTTTTTCGTACCCCTCCAGGAGAGCGCAGGCGGCGGCGGCATCGCCGTCGTACGCGCGAGAATCCACGACGTGTTTTGCCTTCCGCTTGGTGGGAGTGGTGTAGCGCTCGTCACGGAACTCGATTGCCACCTTCCCTTCAAAACGCGCCGCTACTTTGCGCACATACGCGGACTGCTGACCTTCATCACCAGAGGGGAGGAGGGGGAGACCGATGACGAGCTTCTCAATCTTGCGGGACTCGAGGATCGCAATAACAGCATCGGACATTTCCTTTTCCTGACGATGCGTGAGGGTCATGAGCGGAACGGTGACCCCAAGCGCCGTATCCAAATAGGCGACGCCGGTACGACGCTTGCCGATGTCGAGGGAGAGGAGGCGGATAAAAGAAGTATAGCGAAAAGAAGAAATTCGTAAGATTTGTTATTCGTAATTCGTGACTCGTAAAAAAGACTACCAATTACGAATCACAAAGTACGAATTACTTTGTCGAAACGAGCCGTGCAAGCAGCGACTTCTTCCGGCTGGCGTTGTTCTTGTGGATGAGGTGCTTTTTGGCAGCCATATCGATCAGCTTGTAGGCGCGGGGCAGGGCCTTGGCGGCCTCGTCCTTCTTCCCTTCTTTGACCAGATCCATCACCGCACGGACGGCGGTCTTCATCTGTGTCTTGGCCGGCTGGCGGCGGAGACGGCGGACTTCGCTCTGACGAGCGGCTTTAACGGCGGAACTGGTGATAGGCATAAGAGCCCGGAGAGGGTACGGATAAAGGAGAAAAGGGTCAAGGGAATGTTTTTTTGCGACCTCAACGGGTGGGGGCACCCGCGCGGATGCACGCAATGGTGATATTCACGATATTGCCGTATTCGTCGTTCTGTACGTCCAAAACCTGTTGCGTGTACCCGGAGGCGCAGGAAAAACCTCCCGGTGTGCCAGAGCCGCCACCCACGGGCGGAACGGCCTCCGGAGTGTAGACATCATTATAGGTAGGCGGAGCCCCGCGATCAGGCGTGTCACATACGATATTGCCGCAGGTCAGCTGGCATCCGTTGGCATCGCGCACGATGGTAGAGGTGTCATACGCACATCCCGGAAGCGGAGCGGCGCAGGGAGGGGGAGTGCATGCCGCGGGGACTGCGCCCCCTCCGCGGTCCTCGCAGACCATTTTTCCGCAGTCCTTGGGGCATCCGGACGCGTCGTACTGCACGGTGGCGGTGTCATATGCGCATCCTATGGCCGGAGTGGGGCAGCTGATGCGGGGGCATGCAAGGGACGTGCCTCCGGTGTCTGCGGCATTTTCACAACGCATCTGGCCGCAGTCTATGCGGCACCCCTGGGCATCAAATGTCTCCGTTCCCGTCAGGTACGTGCACCCATAGGAAAGGGGGGCGCATTTGGGCGGCACACAGGTGAGAGGGGCGGTGTTCCCGGCGGGGGCGATATCATTATAGGTGGGAGCCGGACCGCGCTGCGCCGCTCCCGGCTGCGTCTGCTGGATGAAGGTGTTGTACTGCTGGTCACTCAACGTGGACTTGGCAAACGGCATGAGGATGCGCGTGAACCAGCTGTCTCCCGTAAGTTGTGCGGTCTGCGAAAAACCAAAGCTGCCCGCGCCCGCCACAAAGCCCGTAAGAACGGCAACCGTCAGGATGGCCCGGGGAGAAGGAGAGGATATTGCTATGGAAAAAACTCTACTCCACCCGTGGGGACGGTGTCACGACTGCGGCATCATCGATCGCCCGGAAACGCAAGCGAACTCCCTGGGGACAGTGCGTAGACTTCCCTCCATGTCTCCCACGCGCCGGGCTGGCGCACGTTTGCAGGCACGCACGCACCATCGGTTCGTTTTTGCATCACTGTCTTTGGCGAGCGTGGTGGGAATGCTCACGGCATGGGACATGATTTCCTCCATCCGCTTCATGGCGTGCACGGCAGCGGGCTGCGGTTACACCAGCACCACGCCGGGAGGCGGATACACCCAGCCCATCCAGACCGCACCTTCCGCTTGCGTGCCCACCGGGCAGTTCTGCTTTGCGGGATCCACGTGCTGTGAAGGAAGCTGCCTGCCGTACGAGCCCAATATGGGGATTTGCGGACCTTCAGAAACAGTGCCCACACCTTCTTTATACTGTTGCAAGAATGGCATGCCTCAGGAAGTACTGGAACCTGTACGGTCCCTGATCTCCTCAGGGGATTCTTGCGGGATCTTTATCCCGGGGGCCAGCGGTTATGCCATGGATTTTTCAGATATTGCATATTGCCAATCGGCTCCGGAAATTCCCGTTGTCGATTTCCCCGATATGCCGCAAACACCTGTCGCCGTCCCGCCCTCTCCGCCGGCGGTGATCTGTTCTTCTGGTTGCCAGATCAGCGTGAATATTCAAGGAGATGAAGGATGCCCCGGCACGTTCACATATGGAGGTCAAACAGTTTCCGCCAATGTCTCAGGTGCAGCAACTCTCGTCAGTCCGGG
>CAYMAT010000056.1:0-5721 GCA_964388495.1 uncultured Candidatus Peribacteria bacterium | reverse complement strand
ACGTGGACAGTAACGAATTCGCCTTCAAGATGTGCGCCAGTATCGGTCTCCAGACCGCGGCCAAGAAAGCCGATCCCGTGCTGCTGGAGCCGGTGATGAAAGTGGAAGTGGTGACGCCGGAGCAGTTCTTTGGAGACATCATGGGCGACATCAACGCACGCCGTGGTCTTGTTCTGGAAACCTCCGACCGCGGTATGGCCAAGGTGGTGCACGCACAGGTGCCGCTGGCATCCATGTTCGGCTACGCCACGGATATGCGCAGTATGACCCAGGGCCGCGCCAGTTACTCCATGGAGCCCAGCCACTACGCCAAAGTGCCCAGGAACGTGGCGGATGAAGTCATTGCCGCACGCGGCGGGGCAGCCAAGTAAATCTGTAAAAACGCATTCAACTACCAGGCCGAAAGGCCTGGTTTTTGTTATACAGAAGCCAAAGTGTTGTTTTAGTGTAGTAATACGTTGACTGCAAGAAGGGCAGGATTACACTGCATATCCTTCTTTTCCTTCCCCTCCTACTCATGGTGAAAGAATCGTATCTGGGCAACTATCCTGCATCCGTTGAATGCGGATTGGGCGAGCAGTTGAAGGACAATGATCTCACTGAAAAGGAAATTGCAGAGATGATTGAGGATTTGCGCACGCGTTTGGATGAGCCGGGAAAAGCCGGCGATACCGCCATGCACGCGATCCTGGAGTTACAAGGTTTACTCAAAAAATAATGAAACTGATTCGCCGCTTCACCGAAGACAGCTACAAGCGCGAACCGTGGTTCCGCGCACTGTGTGATGCCATCCTGCAGTGCAAGACGCACGAAGACGTCAGCAATTTTCTTCGCGATGTGGGGACGCTCAGCGAGCTCCAGGCCTGGAGTGAACGGCTTGAGGTTGCGCGCCTGCTCACACAGGGGCTCAGTTACCGCGATATCTCGGAGAAGACGGGGGCTAGTACCACGACGGTTACCAGGGTGGCCAAATTCATCGAAAACGGCCCCGGAGGCTATCGCAAACATTTCCATGCACACCGTCACCACCGGATGATGCCCGCTCCGGCGTCTGCAGTGCAGTCAGAGAAGGGGCCGGACACCCCTCCTGCGCCTACTTCCGTACTGCAGAAGTATTTGGACCGGTAACTCGAAAAATACCGAAGAAACAAGAAACAAAGAAATCACCAAAAATCTATAAGATCAACACTCCAGGATTTTTTGAATGTTCATCAAGTTTTCCCAATGTGAATATCTTTTGCTGGTTGTTTCTTCAGTAATTTCTTCATCTGCGGTATTTTCTCACTGCAGCGGTGTTGGGACCGGCCATCGTCATGAGCGACCGCATCTGTAGTTGCTGCATGATCCAAATGGCGGGGTTCATGACGGCGCTCTTGCGCCGGATGGGTCCATTGCTGAGGCGCTTCTGCAGGCGGCGGGTATTGTGGATAGTGCGGTGCTGCATATACCAAGAGGACGAGGGTCAGGAGGCTTTCTTACGGAAACTGCGTTTTTCCTGTAAGTCCCGAAGAAACAAGAAACAAGAATGCCCAATCAATCAAAGAACAACATCCAGAATATTTTGAATGTTGTTCTATTTTTCTGTTGGAAATTTCTTTGTTCCTTGTTTCTTCGGTGCTTTACAAGCACCTCTCCGGCACGGCCGGGAACTGTTTCATGGCCTTGTAGACGGAATCGTAGTAATTACCGGCACTCCACACCTGGTAGCCGCAGAATCCGGCGTCGTACACTGCCTGCATTTCATCGCTGAAGTCTTTGACGCTCACGTTGTAGCCCTGGATCCAGGGGCGGATTTTAGCCGCCTGTTCTTCGCCCAGGAGATCCTTGTATCCCGTGAGCGTGCGGTAGACCAGCCAGTAATCGCGGCTGCCTTTGTTCTTACCCGGCACGTAGTAGCCTTCGGATTTGAACGTGGCGGGGTAGGCCATGGGGGAGATGACGTCCACGAGGGGGGCAAAGCGCTTCACGTCCTGGCCCAGCGTCTCCACATTGACCTTGTAGTCCCATCCCAGAATGGCGTACGTGGACAATCCCAGGCGGGTATTGGGGCCGCAGCGGTTGATAGTCTCCCGCATCGCCTTGATGAAGGCTTCCACTTTTTCCGCCTTCTCCTCGCCGGAATACACGCGCAGCGCGCCAAAATCCGCGGTGGAGAAACGGATGTAATCCAGGTTGATTTCATCAATGCCCGCCGCAGCCAGGTCACAGGCGACTTGCGTGTTGTAATCGATAGCCGTTTCATTGCTGGGGTCCACCCACGTCTCGCTCAGGACGCGCTTGCCTGAGGGATCCTTCACCTTGGTGTCCGGGCGCTTGCCCGTGAGGCCGTCGTCTTTGATGGAAACAAAGCGGCCGATGGTATAGAGGCCTGCTTCCTTCGCCTCCGCCAAAATGGCCGGCAGATCATATTTGGGGCTCACCAGGCCGATATCATTGGCCAGAGGGGCTGCAGAATGGAAATACACGCGGGAACCCTTCACGTCAAAGACGATGGAGGAACCTCCGGAGTCTTTTACCGACTGCAGCGTTTCCTTCCAAAAATCCGTACGGGCCACGCTGGACGGGGTCATGTACACGCCGCGCTTGTTGTCCGCGCGGGGGCGCTGCTCGGAGGGGAGGAGCGTGATGGGGGTCTTGGGCAGGTCATGTATGTGCTTGAGGCGTTCCTGCCTGCGCTGCTCACGGAGAGAGTCTGTGGAGGCGGTGGGGGCAGTACTCCCAGTCTGTGTGGACTCCGCTGCCGCGCCGTGCAGGTGGCGGCGGGGGGAACTGTCCTTGGCGTCTATCATGAGAGCCACGTCTGTGGGCGCTTCCGCCTGGGCGGCGAACACATGCCATCCTGCGGCCACAATCATCACCGTCATACACGCGCTGAACGCACTGCACCCCACGGCAAACCGGCGTGACCACGCGCTCTGCAATGTTCTCCGTCCCAGGACTTTTTCAATGGAATCGTGCGTATCGTGCGATAGGCACGAAAGGTCATCGGAGGACGAAGAGAACATGTGTGTGGGTGTAAAATGTATATGAAGGAGTATTGTAGCATTTCCCGGCCTTTTCGTGAAGAGTTTCTCGCCCCTAACGGCCCTTCTGGACGCCTCTATGATGCGTCTTTGTCTGGAGCTGGCCCTCCAGGGTGGAGATGTGGGGAACGGCGCGCGCGTGGGGGCTGTTCTGGCGAGAGGAAACGAGGTTTTAGCGACAGGAGTGCATCGCGGATTTGGCTTGCCGCATGCCGAGGCGGAGCTTCTTGCGGGGTACACGGGAACCATACAATCCGGCGATACCCTCTATGTGAGCTTGGAACCCTGCTGCCACCAGGGTAAAACACCCCCCTGTACCGATGCCATTCTCCGGAGCGGGGTGCGTCGAGTTGTTTACGGAATGCAAGATCCAGATCCGAGGGTGGCGGGGAAGGGGATTCATCTATTGCGCGAAGCGGGCATCGAGGTAGTGGGGCCGGTCGAGCGTGCGTCAGCTGAATGGGTGAATAGGGGATTTATGTCCGTCCGGACCCAGGGGAGACCCTGGATCACGATCAAGCAGGCACTTTCTCTGGATGGCAGCGTTGCAGAGACCGATGGTTCGTTTAAGAAAATCACATCCCCCGTGCAGGATACCTGGTCGCACACCCGCCTCCGCGCAACCCACGACGCCATAGTGACGGGTGTAGGCACCATTATTCGCGATAACCCGCGCCTCAATACGCGGCTGGCCTCCCCTGCATCTCCCCGTATTCCGTATCGCATTGTGCTGGATGCCGCGCTCAACATTCCCTTGGAATCGCGCGTGGTGACGGATGACCATCGTGACCGCACCATGATCGTCACCGCTCCCGCTGCGGCATCGTCGCCTGCGGCCGATAGGCTGCGTGCTCAGGGTGTTCGTCTTCTTGCAATTCCTCTGAATGACCACGAATCGTTTACATGGGAAAACCTGTGGTCCGCATTCCTCACGCCCATTTCCGGTTTTAACGGACTCACCTCCATTCTTGTGGAGGGCGGCCCCAAAACATGGGAGATTTTCCGCTCTGCCGGGATGGTGGATGCGGAGGTGACGCTCCGCGGTGCTTAGAGTTTGGCCATCATGCGCTGGCCGTAAAAGTAGAGTGTGGCCGCCATGCGCGTTTTCCACGGGAGCTTCCCCGTTGCCTTGTAGTGGTCCACATAACGCCTGAAACCTTCTCCCCGGCGGGATGCGTCGTCCATCACGTCGGTGCGTTCCGCAATCACGCAGCCAAATTTGCCGCGCCCTGCCACGCATTTGCCGGCAAAGTGCGTTCCCGCAATGCTCCCGCCAAAGTACCGGATGCCTTCGCGGACATGGAGCGTGGTGAAGCGCATGAGGCCCTTCCAGGCTGCCGTGGGCGCTCCCCCTGTAAAGAGGAAGAAAAATGGCTTCCCGTTGAGCGTTCCCTTGCTGCGCGTTTCCGTATCCAATCCAAAAGCGCCCATGCGGTCGATCATGTTTTTGAGGTGCGCGGGAACCGAGAAATTCCAAATGGGCGTACTGAAGACCACCGCGTCGGCCTTGAGAACCGCCGCTTTGAGGCGTTCATACCCCGCGCCTTGCACCGTTTCCGGCTTATAGTGCTCCAGGGTGAAATGATCGAGGTTCAGATCGCGTACATAGATCTTTTCCAGTGTGATCGGGCCGCTTTTTTGCATGCCGGAAATGAAGGCGTCGGCAAAACAGTCGCTGTTACTGGGGACATTGGTCCCGGCAACAAGAAGGAGGATATTCATGCCCGAAACGGTAGCAGGTTTGGGCTCGTCGCCACAGGAAAAATATGCCGAGGGGAAATCGCTTTGCGGGCTCTCCGGGACTGTGTTGCAGCTACAGATTTTTTGGGACTCTTCACCCCGTTTTTTTGTGATGAGTTTGCGCCATCCCGGGGACACGGTTACGATGAGCGTCCGCAACTTGACCCTCGTTCACATCATCAATATCTTGTGCGGTTGTCCCCCCTGGCATCCCAACATGTTGTGGTTGCCGAATTTCTTCACCACCCGTCCCCCCGATCCCTATGAACCCTTCTTCCCCATCTTCCGCAACGTCCAAATCCGGGGTTATTCCGCGGGTCCAGAAGAAGGAATCCCTGGCCAAGCATGACCAGGGTCTCAGCATTCCCCGTGTCTTCACCACCGTGGGGAGCGATCCTCTGGAACATGTGGTCTACGACAAGCGTGTCAGTCGCATCAAAAATACCGACGGATCCGTGGTTTTTGAGATGCAGGGGGCGGAGGTGCCGGCGTCCTGGAGTCAGGTGGCCACAGATATCATCGTGAGCAAGTATTTCCGCAAGGCGGGCGTGCCGCAGTACGATGCTGAGGGGAACGTCCTCAAGAACGAGAAGGGGGAGGTGATCACCGGGCCCGAGCGCAGTGCCAAGCAGGTGATCCGTCGCCTGGCCGGCTGCTGGAGGTTCTGGGGCGAGACGCACGGATACTTTGATTCCCCCCAGGACGCCCAGGCCTTTGAAGATGAGCTCAGCTACATGCTCATCCATCAAATGGCCGCGCCCAACAGCCCGCAGTGGTTCAATACGGGTCTCCATTACGCCTACAACATCACGGGTCCCGCGCAGGGCCACTATTACTGCGATCCCAAGACGGGCGAAGTGAAAAAGAGCCCGGACGCCTACACACATCCCCAGCCCCACGCCTGCTTCATCCAGTCCGTGGAGGACGACATGGTCAACGAGGGCGGCATCATGGACCT
>CAYMAT010000055.1:0-5881 GCA_964388495.1 uncultured Candidatus Peribacteria bacterium | reverse complement strand
TCGCCCAGCATGACGCCTTTGTGGCCCGCGCGGAGAAGAACCCCGTGCTGAAAGCCAAGCTGGACTGGCTGGAAACCCATATGACGGGACGCGGAGGACTGATCCCCGGCACGGCATGGAATGGAGAGATCCCGTGGGACGCCACCAAACTGGTGGGCAATAACCATTGAAGGGGAAATTGGGATACACTGCCTCCATGCGACGCACGGTTTTACTCACGCTCTGGCTGATCACGGACGCGCTCCTTTTTGTGGGGGCCTACGCCGTAGCGTATTTCTGGAAGGTGGGCTGGGTGCTTTCGAGCGTCTTTCCGCTGGACCGGTTCCTTTTGGCAGCGGCACTCAGCACGGTTCCCTGGCTCCTGGTTCTTGCAACCACGCGCACCTTTGGATTGAGCCGGGCACAGTGGACCCCGCGCAATCTCTCCTACATCGTCTACGCGTGCGTGGTGGGAGGGGCGCTGACGTCGCTGACGTACTTCTTTCTGTTCCAGGCCATCTTCAGCCGCATGCTGATCGTGGTATGTACCGTTCTCAGTACGCTCTTCATCTGGTGCTGGCACATGGTATTTGAACGGATAGAGCGCAACATGCTGCGACGCGATCCCCCCGCCTATCCCATGCTGGTAGTTGGGGTGACGCGCGAGTCCCGCGGACTGATCGAACTTTTGGAAAAGCGCAAAAGCCCCTTCCGGCCCGTGGGCATTTTGGACGCGGCTGGAGTGAAAGACGCCACTATCGGGGGCATCCCCGTGCTTGGGAAACTGAACAAACTGGGTGATGTTTTGCGGGACAAGAACATCACGCACCTGCTCCAGTGCAGCGATCTGGAGCAGTCCATCAACCTGCTCTCCGCCTGCCGTGAGGCGGGCATCACGTACATGGTACTGCCCTCCGTGTTTGGCATTGTGGAACGCGATGAGACCGTGGGGTCCCTGGAAGGAAAACCGGTGACGGTGGTGAGCCCCAAGAGCAGTGCCTGGGAATGGTTCTTCCGTTAAATATGAAAATAACTTCCCCTTCCGTCGGTTTCTTTGGCCACGTCGGCTCCCTTGGTTTCTTTTTATGAAAGCCTTTGTCCTCGCCGGCGGATTTGCGACACGCTTGTGGCCGCTGACCGAACGCCGCGCCAAACCGCTTCTGCCCGTGGCCGGCAAACCCATCATCTCGCATCTTGTGGACGGCATACCGTCCGCCATACCCGTGACGATCAGTACTAACGCGGCTTTTGGCGAGAGCTTTGCGGAGTGGGCGAAGGAACTCAACCGACCGGGCCTGACACTGGTGATAGAACAGACCGCCAAAGACGACCACAAGCTGGGGGCGCTGGGGGCGCTGGCGCAGTGGATCACGGCGGAGAAGATTGATGACGACATCCTGGTCCTGACGGGCGATAACTATCTGGGTTTCCCCCTCCCCGATTTCATCGCCGCGTATTCCGGAAAACCGCTCCTGGCTGCGCACGATATTGGCGATCTGGACCGCGCGCGGGCCTTTGGCACGGTAGTGGCCCCCGGAAATGACCGCCTGCGGTCCGTACAGGCGTTTGAGGAAAAGCCCGCACACCCCAAGTCCACGCTGGTCAGTGCGGGCTGCGTGATTCTCCCCCGCGCCACGCTCCCGGTATTGATCGACTTTGCGCGCCGCAGCCCGGATAACCTGGGAGGGATAATGGAGGAATATCTGCGGAAAAACATCGCCGTGGAATGTTTCGTTTTTTCCCAGCCGTGGATCGACATTGGTTCTTTTGCCTCCTACCTGGACGGGCACCGGACGTTAGTGGACGGACGGAGCATTGTGGACGGCAGTAGCCGCGTGACGGGGGGCGGCATGCACGGCAGCGTGTGTGTGGGGGAAAACTGCATACTGGAAAACGCGGAGCTCACCGATTGCATTCTCTTTGACAACGTCACAGTCCGTGACTGCACGCTCACGCGCTGCATTGTGGATGACGGAAGCGTTCTGCAGGGCATAGACCTGAAGGACAAGATGCTCCGCGAGGGAACGCGATTGATCGTGGGGTGAGATGGGCTAGAATCAGCGCATATGCGCCGCACCACCCTCGCCCTTGTCAGCCTTTCCCTCGTGCTCGTCTCCTGCGGAGGCGCCACGGGTCGCTTCACGCTCTCCTTTAAGAACGTGGCCGCGGAACGCCAGGAAGAATTGACCAAAGCATCCGTGCGGGTCATGGAACGGAGGCTTTTGGCACAGGAGAAGAAGCTGGTGAGCAGCAAGACGGAAACCACAAACGGCGTCACCACGGTGATGGTGGCCGCATCGGACAGCGCGGGATTGTCTGCACTCAAAAAAGGACTCCAGCAGCCGTTTTCCATCTCCATCCTCAAGCAAGTGCCTGCGGGAAAGGGCGACATCGTGAGCGAGAAATTCGGCGACTTTAAGGAACTCGGCATTTCCACGGAAAGTTTTGACTGGGTGGTGGCCGGTTCCCAGACCCTGGGCGCACAGCAGCAGGGATTTGTACAATTGGAATTCACCCCCCAGGGACAGACGATTCTCAAGAAGGTCTTTGCGGAAAACCAGGGCGCCACCATCGGCGTCTTTGTGCGCGGGATGCTGATCTCCAAGAAAGTGGTGGAAAAGTCCGATACCGGCGAAGGCGGCATCACCATTGACGGTATTCCCACCCCGGATTTGGCCCAGGCTTTTGCCGATGACGTGAACGTGGGCCTGCACGTGGGGTTTACCGCCAATTAAAGCCTTTGTCTCGGCTGTAAAGATTGCTATGCTCGCGGGGACCTGTAGTATCGGGTTCCTCTCTTTTCTATGTCTCGCAACCGCATCACTCTTTGGCCGGCAGTCACCATGGGCATCGTGGCGATCTGCTTCCTCATCGCCCTGCCCGCAAAGTACAAGGGCTTCCTTCCGGGATTCCTCAGGAACCCCTCCCTGCACCTTGGCCTGGACATGGCCGGCGGCACGCAGCTGGATTTCCGCATTTCCGAGGACGAAATCCGCAAGCAGGAAAACCAGGTGAAAGCGGACATCGCGCAAATGGAGAAGTCCGGCGCCGCCACGGAAGATCTGAACCTGGCGCGCGCGCAGCTCAAGAGCATCCAGGACCAGGAGAACAACCTGGTGGAAGCCATACGCACCGTTCTGGAAAAGCGCATCAACGCCCTGGGGGTCAGCGAGGCCACCATCACCCCGTCCTACGTGGGGAACGAGAAGCACCTGCTGGTGGAATGCCCCGGCGTGGTGGACGTGCAGGAGTGCATCAAAGTTGTGGGTAAGACCATCCAGCTGGAATTCAAGGAAGAGCAGACGGAAGCGACGGACGAATACCGCGCCACTGTCCGCGCTCAGGCTACAAGCACGCTGCGCCACATCACGGTGAGCGGATCCACGCTGCTCAAAGAAGGGGAAAACCTCAGCAACCAGTTGGGAGTCAGCTACAAGCCGAGCATTCCCTTCTTCCGCGACCAGCTGCCCAAGGGATTGGAGTCTCTCTGGAACCAGGCACCGAGCAAAGTGCTGATGCTGGACGGTTCCGTGGAAAATCCCACACAGAATGCCGATGGCTCCATGGGCACCAAACAGGTTCCAGGCATCTTCCTCGTGGAAGTCCTCAACCCGCCTACCGGAACGGGCCGCGTCATCCAGAATGCCGCACAGGCGTTCCAGTATCTGCAAAAGAGCGAAGCCTCCACGTCGTACAAGCACCATGAAAAACAGGTCCTGGACGCAGCCGTGGATACGCGCGTTGCCGCCGCGCTCCGCAGCATCACCCCCGGCACCCTCAAGCAAGTCAGCACGGAACCCGATGGACGCATTCTCTTCCTCAGCAAGATGGACCGCGGGGGCGAGCAGATCGAAGCCAGTCACATTCTCATTTCCTACGCCGGCGCTTCCGGCGCGGATCCGTCCGTGACCCGCACCAAAGAACAGGCCAAGACCAAGGCAGACGAGGTGCTGGCCAAGCTGAAATCCGGCAGCGATTTCACCGCTCTGGCCAAGACGCAATCCGACGGACCCTCCAAGAAGGATGGCGGCAAACTGGGCAGCTTTGGTCGCGGAATCATGGCTCCCGCCTTTGAAACGGCGGCATTTGCACTCAAGAAGCCGGGCGATATTTCCGCCGTGGTGGAGACGCAGTTCGGTTTCCATATCATCCGCCTGGACAAGGCCGCCACGGTGGCCCCGGACGTCGCCACGTTCGATGAATTGGTCATCACCGGCTCCGGCGCCATCGCCCGGAGTGAGACACTCGCCGCCAAGCTCCAGAAAGGCGAAGTCCGTTCCACGGAACCCGCCATCAGCCTGCGCCTGATCTTCTTCTCCCTGGAGCCCACGGGCTGGAAAGACACGCAGCTGGACGGCAAGCATTTCCGTTCCGCGGGAGTGGTGACGGATCCCACCACCAATTTCCCGGTGGTGCAGATCATCTTTGACGCGGAAGGAGGCAAGTTGTTCCAGGAGCTGACCAGGAAAAACGTCGGAAAGCAGATCGCCATCTTCGTAGGCGGGGAAATGGTCTCTGCCCCCCGCGTCCAGCAGGAGATTTCCGGCGGCATCGCCGTCATTTCCGGCAGCAGCAACATCGACCAGGCCAAGTCCCTGGCACAGGACCTCAACACGGGCGCGATCCCCGCCCCCATCTATCTGGCCGGACAGTACACGGTGGAAGCCACGCTGGGTGAGGCCGCTCTGCACAGCGCGCTCACGGCCGCATTCATCGGTCTTATGATCCTCATGGTCTACATGATCGTCGTCTACCGCATGCTGGGCATCGTGGCCGATTTGGGTCTCATCACGTACGCCGTCCTCTTCACGGCCGTCCTCAAGCTGCCGCTGTTCCTCATCGGCACGGATTACATCGTCCTCACACTGGCGGGCATGGCCGGCATTATCCTGAGCATTGGTATGGCCGTGGACGCAAACGTTCTGGTGTTTGAACGCATGAAGGAGGAACTGCGCCGCGGCAGGGGCGTTCGCAACGCTATCGACAGCAGCTTCCGCCACGCTTGGCCCGCCATCCGCGACGGAAACATCTCCACGCTCATCACCTGCGGCATTCTGTTTGTGGTGGGCACCTCCATCGTCCGTGGATTCGCCATCGCCCTCAGCATGGGTATTCTGCTCTCGCTCTTCACGGCCGTAACCGTTTCCCGCTGGATCCTGCACCGCATTGCGGAAACCCCCATTGCGGATAAGCCGGAGCTGTTTGGAGGCAAAAAGCAGCCTCCTCAGGCTCTCTGAATTTGACCTGTAACGGCGTAGTATTGAGCCGTATGGGTACCATCACCATCGCCGATCTGGAATTACAGACCCGCATAGGTCTCACGGAGGCCGAACGCGCCAAGGAGCAGAGAGTGACCGTGTCACTCTCTTTTCCGGTAGACGCTGCTTCCGTAGCACAGGCAGATGACGTGACGCAGGGTATTGATTACGCAGCCGTGCGTGAGGCCGTACGGGAACTGGCAAAAGCGGAACGGAAAACGATTGAGCGACTGGCCGAAGACGTGGCAGCAACAGTCTTGAAGCGTTTTCACCCACGCAGCGTGGAGGTGACGGTAACCAAATTCCCCTTCCCCGACGCCAAAGCCGTTCATCTCCGTATCACCCGCCCCTGATGCCCGTCGCCTACATTGGACTCGGCAGCAATATTGATCCTATTCAGAATCTTCCTGCGGCCGCGGATCTGCTCCTGAGCCGTTTTCCGGGAATCTGTTTTTCCACAGTGTTTAAGACCGCTGCGCGGGACCTCACCAACCAGCCGGATTTTTTTAACGCAGTGGCAGAGATCCGGACCCATGAATCTCCGGACGTGGTCCACACGCAGTTGAAAGAGATTGAGGCGCAGCTGGGGAAACACGTGACGCAGCGCTTTGGGCCGCGGACGATAGATCTGGATCTGCTGCTCT
>CAYMAT010000054.1:0-6149 GCA_964388495.1 uncultured Candidatus Peribacteria bacterium | reverse complement strand
CACCGCACGAACTCAAGTTCATCCTCATTGACCCCAAGCGCGTGGAGCTCATGCCCTATAGCGGCATCCCGCACCTGCTCACGCCCGTGATCACGGAGGCGGAAAAGGCCCTGCAGGCACTGCGCTGGGCCGTGGCGGAAATGGGACGGCGCCTCCACCGCTTCTCCGAGCAGGGCGCACGCAATATTGACGAGTTCAACGAGAAGCAGAAGGAAGACCATCACAAGCTCCCGCGCATTGTGGTGGTGGTGGACGAGCTGGCGGACCTGATGATGCGCCAGTACCGGAAGGACACGGAAATGATGATCGCGCGCATTGCGCAGATGGCCCGCGCCGTGGGCATGCACCTCATCATTGCCACACAGCGCCCGTCCGTGGACGTCATCACGGGTCTCATCAAAGCCAACATCCCCACGCGCATCGCGTTCCGCGTGGTCTCAGCCGTGGATAGCCGCACCATCATTGACGGCATTGGGGCGGAGGACCTGCTGGGCCAGGGAGACATGCTCTACATGACCGCAAGCACACCCAAGCCCGTGCGCATCCAGGGAATCTACGTGGCCACCAAGGAAGTGGAGCGCGTCATCAATGCCGTGAAGATCGCCGGTGGAGGAAAAATCACGGAGCAGATTGGCCTGGCCGAAGACGACGAGGAAACGGAAGAGGACGAAGGTGACATCTTTGGTAACAGCGCCACGGCCGCCACGGGCCACATTGACCTGGATGCCGATGACAACGGCGGTGACGACCTCTTCTTTGATGCCGTGCGCGTGGTGCAGGAGACCGGCAAGGCATCGGCCAGCCTGCTCCAGCGCCAGCTGAAAGTGGGGTATGCCCGTGCAGCGAGACTATTGGACATCATGGAAGAGAAAGGACTCATTGGCCCCGTGGATGGCGCGCGCCCGCGCAAGGTGTACTTTGACCAGATTGCCGAAGGCGCGCCCAGCACCAATGACGAACTGCCGCAGGAGACGGACGCAGCCGCTTGATTTATGGCTAGCAAAAGAGCTGAACTCTTATTCGGTCATTTTTTTGTAAGAACCGATTATGTGCTATTCTTCCTCCATGCATAATGGATCCAAACCTTCTCCTGAGTTTGACAAGGAAGGTCTTGCAAGGCTGTACCGAGCGGTACAAAAACCTAATGGCGAAGAACTTAACAGGGAAGTTTTAGAGATCCATAAGCTTCTGGATGCGACAATAACGGCACGGGAAAGGGGCCGGAATCCATTGGAATCCCTGCAAGAGCACCAAATTCCCGTGAGAGACGAGACGCTGCGACGACTAGAAAGGTTGACCAACTATGATAACCATGAATATGGGAAACCTACTGATCGGGACGAGTAACCTGGGCAAGGTCCGGGAGATTTCCGAGGCACTGGATGGTCTGGGTCTTTCGTTCCTGTCACTCAAAGACATTCCTGATCTTGGCAAACAACCTGAGGAGCACGGCAGGACGTATGCAGACAACGCCCTCATTAAGGCGCGTTTCTACAGCGCTTCTGGGCACCCCACGCTCGCGGATGACTCCGGCATCCATATTGATGCGCTGGAGGGCGAACTGGGGGTGCAAACGCGGCGGTGGGGGGCGGGGCCCGATGCGAGTGATGAAGAATGGATCACATTTTTTTTGGATCGTATGAAAAGCGAGAAGAACAAGAATGCACGCTTTGTGTGCGCACTGGCGTACATTGACGCCAAAGGACATGAATATCTCTTTGAAGGCGAGTGCCGTGGGATGATTACGGAAGAACTGGAAGCGGATTATCTGCCGGGACTTCCTATTTCCGCATGCTTTAAGCCGGAAGGGTTCGATAAGGTTTTCTCCGCACTTACGCTGGAAGACAAGAACCGCGTGAGCCATCGCGGGCGGGCGGTGAACGCCTTTAGGGAATATCTGGTATCGTCCAGAACATGACGTACACACTCATCACCGGGGCCAGCAGCGGGATTGGGGAAGCCACTGCACAGCTTTTTGCCAGCAAGGGGAGAAACCTCATCCTTCTTGCGCGCAGGACGGATAGATTAGAAGAGCTCCGGAAGTCTCTGGCTGCTACAAAAGTGGATATAAGAATCCACGCCTGTGACGTGACCAATGACGCCGCTCTGCAGCAGGTGTTTTCCACACTCCAAGAACTTTCTATTGATGTGGCGGTGAATAACGCGGGACTGGCGCTGGGGACGGAGTCTTTTGAAACGCAGGATTTTTCCGATATCAAACAGATGGTGAACGTGAATATTTTGGGACTCATGAAAGTGGCGCAATTGTCACTCCCCTTCCTGCGGAAAACCCAGGGGCATCTGATCAATCTGGGCAGCATCGCGGGGCGCGAAACCTACGCGGGAGGGACGGTCTACTGCGGCACAAAACACTTCGTGCACGCCTTCACGCAGGGTCTGCGTAAAGACCTCCTGGGAAGCGGTATTCACGTGACAACAGTGGCCCCGGGCAAAGTGCAGACGGAGTTTTCCCTTGTCCGCCTCAAAGGTGACAAACAGAAGGCGGATGCCCTCTATCGGGACTACACCCCTTTGCAAGCACAGGACATCGCAGAGGCCATCTGGCACGCGGTGAGTAGCCCCAAGCACGTGGATTTGGAGGAAATCCTGGTGATGCCCACGGACCAGGCGGGAATCAACACCGCCAAGCGGTGAGATTGACAGATTTTCCATACAAAAAGATACTCCCGCTCCACATCTATGAAACCCTCTGATGTTCCAACGGGCAGATATAGCATCCATGCGCAGGCGGTTATCCACCCAACCGCGGAAGTAGGAGAAGAGTGTGAGATAGGCCCTTTTGCCGTCATAGGCAGAGGGGTTCGCCTAGGAACCAGATGCATTGTGGGCAGCCATGCAAGCATAGAGAATGGAGCATACATTGGTAACAATGTGCGCATTGAGTCCCATGCCGTCATTGGCGGGTGGCCGCAGGATATTTTGGAGAAGGAAGGAAAAGGACATGTGCGCGTGGGGAATGGATCATTCATCGGCAATTTTGCGACGGTGCACTCGGGTACCAACGAAAGAGCAACCGTCATAGGAGAAAACTGCATGCTCATGGCCAATACGCATGTGGCGCATGACGCACAACTTGGTAACGGCGTGAAAATGGTCAACGGTTCTGAGGTGGCAGGGCATGTGCATATTGGCGACAACGCATTGCTTTACGCGCACACGGGCGTGCAGCATTTTGCACGCATAGGCGAGCGGACGTTGATCGCAGCGCATAGTTCCGTAAGAAAAGACATTCCGCCCTTTACCGCCGCAAGCGGTAGGGAAGATGCTTGTGTAGTGGGCATTAATGGGCGACTGCGTTTCCGCGAAAATGAAAAGGTTTCCACTGAGACTCTGCAACAACTCCGTCACGCATTCCGGTTGTGCTTTGAAGAGCGGCTAAGTGCGGAGGAAGCCGAAAGGAGCATGCAGACGAACAGTCCGGAAGTACTCTCGTTTTTTGCATTCTTAAAAACGGCCAGCAGACGAGGCATAGCCCACCAAAGAAAGGCACCCTCAAACAGATAACGGGGTGAAATCCAGGTTCATGACCTTGGTCCACACGTCCGTAATGAGCTTTTTGAGAGCGTCTTTTTCCGCTGTAGTAACAGAAAAGCTTCGTGTCACGGGGTGTTCGCCGCGTTCGCCGATGTATTCCAATTGGAATGCCTCCGGCTCAAGCAGCGGTTCCGCACCCTCCAGCAATACCGCATAAAACGCGAGCTGACGGAAATGCCCGCCGTCCTCCGAGCGCGACACGGTACCGGGCTCCATCCCCCCGCGTATCTCTGATTCACTCTTTCCTTTGGCTGCCTTGTAATCGATCACCGTTGCGCGTGCGGACGTGGGCGATGCCAAATCAATTCGGTCAATTTTTCCCTTGAGCGGAATGCCATTACCGGCAAAAGCGGGACTATCCAAGCGCGTGCGTGCGTCGCGTTCCACTCCGTACAAAACGGGCGTGGCATCACGGAGTTGAAGGTCAAAATACCTTGGCAATGCATCGTGTCCCAGCGCCACCAAATCCGTGAGTTGTTTTTCCGTCAGGATGGTCTTCTCATGCAGATACCATTCAAAGTGCTGCAGAAAATCCTCGAGCCCGATCTCTTTGCCCTTAATGCGTGCATCGGCCCATTGCCTGAGTGCCCAGTGCACGGCGTTTCCGTAGCCCAGTCTGCGGATACTGCCTTCGTCAAATTCCTCAGGCTGACCCAAAAGATCAATCCGCAAAAATTCTTTGGGATCCCTGAGGAAACGGTTGAGAGCGGTGGCGGAGAGTGCAAAGGTCTCCAAACGCTCACGGAGATACGTCTTGAGCGCGTCATCTGGCACTGCGGACGGCGTATAGAGCAGGAGTGACGCCTTGGCCGGCTCCCGCAAGTTCACGTGCTCCTCCGGGAGTGTCCCCATTTCCGCAAAGAAGGCGGAGGGCGACACGTCTTTGGTCTTTTCACCAACGGCGAGCGTCACGGGACAGGTAAGGATGATTTCACGTTTAGCCCTTGTGGCAGCCACAAAGGCCAGGCGCCGCTCATCCTGACGCTCTTCTTCCGACTTCTTTTCCGATGACCAGCCAAACAGGAGGTCTTCGGGGATGCTGACCGATGGCGGCTTGCGCCTCTTATCCCAGTGCCCCTCGCGGAAGTGCGTGATGATCACGGTATCAAACTCCAGCCCCTTGCTCTGGTGCGCGGTCATGAGGTTCACGCCCGCCTCCGTCAAATGCGGGATGCTGTAGGAGAGACGCACAATTCCTTCGCTATAAAATCCCAGATCATCCATAAACTCCCGCAGCGTCATGCCCGGGCGCTCCAAGCTCCTATTCCGCACGTACCGGAAGAAAGCTTCCACGGCGGCAAGAGCGCGGGGGTCAATATCGTCACCGGCGGATTGCGGGTGCGGGGCTATACCCGTATCGCGGAGCACGTGGTCGACGGATTCAATCACGGTGCGGATCCCCGCCTGCTGGCGTAGCGCTAGGAGGGTATCGCGAGCGGCAATGAGCCGGTCACGATGATCAAAGCGAATCTCGTCCGTTTCCTCTACGCGGAGCAGAACGGAATCCACCGGCACTTTCTTTTCCCGCGCAAGGAGATGGACCTTGGCGAGATCCGCGGGATGGACCGAAAAACAATCGCAAGCGAGTGCTTGGCTGAGCGAATCCCGCGAGTGATCATCGATCGCCTCCAAAATGGTCACAACCTGACGTACCAGCGGATGATTGAGGAGATCATCGGTTCCGCTAATAACGACGGGGATTTTTCTGGCACGCAAAACCTCTAGCAAGAGAAAAAGCTCTTCATTGGTCCGCGTGAGGACAGCAATAGATTCAGGTTTTTGCCCTTCTGCAAGCCGCTTTTCCAAAAGCTCCGCAATGTACCACTGCTCGGCGGTATCGCTGGGCGGGCGGACCATCGTGACGGGTATCCCCTCCTCCGCAATCCCCGCCGTCAGGTTTTTCTGGAGGCCGGGGATGCGTCCCACCAGACGTTCTTCATTGGCAGAGATGAGGGACTGCGCGGCATCCAGAATCACCTGCGTGGAACGGTAGCTGGTATCCAGCGCAATGACGGGTGCCTTGGGAAACCGCGCATGGAACGACAGCATGTTCTGGAGATTTGCCCCCTGGAACCTGTAGATCGCCTGGTCATCGTCACCCACCACAAAAATATTGGGTTCCACGGGAAGATCTTTGTACGTGGTGAGGAGTTCTATGAGCCTGTACTGGGCCCCGTTCGTATCCTGAAACTCGTCCACCAAAATGTACTGATAGCGTTCCTGGAGCGATGCCAAAAGCGCCTCATCCTCCATAAACGCGCGGATCACCTGCAGAATCATGTCGTCATAGTCGTAGCGCCCCGTAGAGGAAAGCATCTCCTGATACGCCTCAAAGATGCTGATGAATTCCCGGAACTTCTGGGCGGCCTGCAGGTTTTTCTCGTGCACTTTGGTGCCGGGTTTGCTCTTCTGCGCCATCTCTCTGTCATAGATGGATGCCACCCGGCGCAAGTCTTCTACGGTTTTCCCCTCGCGCTTCACCTGGCTGATACGCTGGAGCAAATCGGCATTGCGCGCGTACGGATCCTTTTGATTGATGAGGAGCGAGTGGGCGGAAATGGCATCCACAATCTTCTCCATTTCGCGATAGCGGT
>CAYMAT010000053.1:0-6332 GCA_964388495.1 uncultured Candidatus Peribacteria bacterium | reverse complement strand
ACGTGCGCTGGCGTGCATGGATGGTGATGCTATGCACGTCTTGGGCAAAGCGACCTCCGCCACCACCCTGACCACCTCCTTGGCCGCCGTGGCCACCACGGTGACCGCCTTGGGGGCGGGGGGCGGGGGGCATGTCGCCACCCATGAAATCATCGCCGCCGGACTTGGATCCGGTCAATTCTGCCATTGGATCGAACATAAAACTGTTGGGAGAAAATAAGGTTGCCCCCTCGTCACGGCGATCGCGATCGCCGTGACTCGCCCTTCCCTGCGTTTCTGCCGGACGTGCGCTTGGAGCACCCTGAGTGTAGCAGACTCCTATGCCACTTCCACCGGAGCAAAGAGGATCTTGGCCTCTCCCACCCCATTCCAGCTCTTCAGCCCCCACACCGTAACATCCTCAGAGAGTGCGAAAGACTTATCACCCACTTTGTCCGCATAAGGAACGCTCAGTTGTCCGCACATAGCAGCAGCGGACTCCGGAATGAACGGCAAGAGCATCAGCGCAATGTGGCGAAGCGCCTCCGCAAACTCGGAGAGCAACTCCGTCTTCTCCTGCCCCTCCTTCTTCCACGGCTGCAGTTCCTGCATCTTCTCATTACAAGTCATTACCACTTTCATGGCTTCCTGGAGAGCCGCATCGGTTTTGAACGCCTCCATTTCCCTCCGGTAAGCCGCCCAGCCGTCCGTCACAGTCTTTTCCAGGACCGAATTCTTCGGGAGCTGCAAAGGCTGCCCGTGCTTGATAATGAGCGTCATGACGCGGTTGAGCAGGTTTCCCACCTGGTTCCGCAGCTTGCTGTCGTACAGCTCTCCAAAGCGCTTCCAGGAAAAGTCTCCGTCATTGCCCACGGGGATCTCATGGCTCAGGTAGAAGCGCATGGCGTCCACGCCGTATTTGTCCAATACATCCTGGGGCACAACTACGTTACCGATGGACTTGCTCATCTTCTGGCCTTCACTGGTCAGGAATCCGTGGATGAGCAGCTGATCCGGCGTCTTGACCTTCGCGTACTTGAGCATGGCCGGCCAGATGAGCGCGTGGAAGCGCGCGATGTCCTTGCCGATCACGTGCGTGACAGTGGCGTCGTCCCACCACTTCGTGTCCTCGTGATCCGTGAAGTAACCGATGCCCGAGATGTAATTAGTAAGTGCATCGCACCACACGTACATGGTCTGGCTCTCCTCTTCCCCCGGCACGGGCACCCCCCAACTGAGGCTTTTCTTGGGGCGCGAGAACGAGACATCCTCCAAGCCGCCCTCAATGAGCGACAGTGTCTCTTTGGCGCGGAAGGACGGGATGATCCTGTACCCTTTTTTGTCCGTGAGAAGTTTTTGGAGCCACGCATCCTCCTTACTGAGCGCAAAGAACCAGTTTTCCTCCGTTACCTCGTCCGGAACGCGCTGGTGATCGGGACATTTGCCGTCCACCAGGTCCTTCTTGGTCAAGAAACGTTCACAACCGGGGCAATAGAGACCCGTGTATTTTCGCTTCTCCAATACCCCCGCCTTCTGCAGGCGTGTCCAGAGCTCGCGCACGGTGGGCCAGTGCAGCTTTTCGTCACTCGTCCGCATGAAGAGGTCATAGCTGATGCCCAGCCTCTGGTAGAGCGACTGGAACACGGGAACGTTGCGGTCCACCAGCTCCCGCGGTGTGAGACCCTCCTTGGCCGCCGTCTGCTGGATCTTGATGCCATGTTCGTCGGTCCCCACCTGAAAACGCACCTCGTCCCCGCGGAGCCTCATCCAGCGGACCACCACGTCCGCCAGCACCTTCTCCAGCACATGACCCATGTGCGGAGCGGCGTTGGGGTAATCAATGGCGGTGGTGACGTATTGGCGAACCATGCTCGTATCGTACCCGTTCTTCGTGCTTCGTTAAACACTTACAAATAACGAATTACGAATAAACGAGTAACTTTTATCCCCCCACCGCCTGCTGCGTGACCATCAAGACGTAGGAGATGATCGCATCCGTCCCCAGAATGAGGATGAGGCCGATGGCTGCATGCATGAGCGTTTTCTTGGACTCCTCAAAGGCACCTTCGTCCCCCACCGTCATCATCATGCGGATACCCGCATATACGACAACCAGAATGGCGATGCCGCCGATGAAGTGCAGGATGATGGCCGCGACCTGGGCGATGAGAAAGGCAAACCCCCCGGGTCCGTACTGCGTATGCGGGAAAATACTCAAGATATCCGCCCACATTTCGCCAATGCCGGGAGCATCGGTCCCTATCTGCTCTATCACCGCCGCGTGTGCGGTGGGGAGGAAGCCGGCAGCGAAAGAGAGGAATGCCATGGTCAAAGTCCGATATTGAGGAAGGCCTGGATAATGACTTTTGCGAGATTGACGGTAATGGCACCGATGATCGCCCATTGGATGGCCTTTCCAGCCTTGCTGAACTCGTCGCTGGCACCCTGGGAAATCACCATGCGGATGCCCGCAAAGATGACCACCAGGGCAAAGCCCAGGTTGAAGAGCGTCAGGATGATCCGGATGATGGACGTCAGAATTCCGGGAACCGTGGGATCGGTCCAATAATTCTCCGTGGTGACAAAGGACACCAGGGACGCCGCGGTCATGGCCAGGGCAAGCCCGCCCAAGGCGTACATGATCCCCTGTTTTGCCGAAGAAACCTTGCCCTCATCCCCTTGACTCAGGAGCATCTTGGTACCCGCAATGACAATGGCGATGACCGCTCCCCCACCCGCGATCTGGATGAGGAGCGTGCCGATGAGCGGCAGGGTGTTGTTGAAAAGCACATCGTTATACCCCTGCCCGCACCCAAAGATCCCGTTGCAGATGATGGGCGGGTACGCGTCCGCCTGCGCGAACGCCGTAGGGATCAGGCCGGAAAGGAGACGGAAAATATGCATCCGCTTACTTGAAGAACGTGGGGTTGAGGGCGTTGAGGATGGTGGCAGACAGCATCACCAGCAGAAGTCCGCCCAAAGACATGAGCAGACGGGTTTTTCCCGCATCGCGCTTTCCGCTGTCCGCACCCGCCTGGATGATCTGCACACCCCCCACCACCGCCATCAGGACCGCCGTGGCCGCCCCCATGCCCACCACCCAGGGATACAGGAGGCTCAGGTAATGCCCCAAGGCGCCCAGTCCCGGCTCGGCCTCAATATGCGTGGTACCGCCAATGGGTTCCAGGAGGAAGATACCGTCATCCGCATACGCCAGAAGAGGGGCAAAACTGCCCATCAGGAGGCCGAAGATGCGGATAGAGAGAGGAAGACGCATAACACACCATTGTAGCAGAAAAGGGCTGTTTTGACGAGTAAGAAAAACAGCAAAAAACACCGGAGAAAGGTTCATTTGTGATAGATATTTGGAGCGGGTTACCGGAATTGAACCAGGTACCTCCGTCGTGGAACGACGGTGTCCGAACGTTAGACGAAACCCGCAGAAACAAAAGAGCTGAACTACGGTAGAAGAAGCCATAAAGACATGCAAGAGACCCCAAAATCCCCTACTATACGCCGGCTCTCCCGCTTCCTATGACCGATACCGGTGACGTCATCATCCGTTTTGACAACCTCCTCTTCCATTACGATCCCAATAAACCCATCCTGAAGGAGGCCAATTTCAGCGTCCGCGAGGGCAGCAAAATCACCATCATGGGCCAGAACGGCGCCGGCAAGACGACGATTTTCAAGCTCCTCACGGGCGAACTGAAGCCCGTGGAAGGCCAGATCCACACCAAGAAGGGCGTGACCATCGGCATCGCGCGCCAGGTGATCCCCACGGCGGACCTGGACAAGACCGTCCGGGAGTTTTTTGAAGGCGCATTCTCGGAGAAAAAGTATGACATCGAGAAGCACATCGCCAAGGTTCTGGAGGCTGTGAACCTCAAGGCGGACCTCAAGAAGAAGATCAAGGAATTCAGCGGCGGGCAAAAGGCGCGCCTGCTGCTGGCGTTTGCCCTCATTCAGGAACCGGACATCCTCCTTTTGGACGAGCCCACCAACAACCTGGACGCGGACGGTATCAATCACCTCCTGGGATTCCTGGTCATGTACGACAAAACCTGCATCGTCATCAGCCACGATGCGAATTTCTTGAACTCGTTCACGGACGGCGTGTTGTACCTGGACGCCTTCCGCCAGCAGGTGGACCAGTACGTGGGGAACTACTTTGACGTGGTGGAACAGATCGCGGCGCAGATCGAACGCGAGCAGCGCCAGAACGCGCGCATGGAAAAGGACATCCAGGACCAGAAGGACAAGATTAACTTCTTCTCCCATAAGGGGGGAAAAATGCGCAAACTGGCCAGCAAAATGCGCGATGCGGTGGAAGAGGCAGAGGAAAACATGGTGGACGTGCGCAGGGACGACAAGACCATTCCCGCGTTCACGATCGAAGCCGAGGCGTTCCCCAAGCCCCTTGTGGAAATCTCCTCCGTCACGGTGATGAAGGACCATAAGCCCGTCAAAAAGAAGCTGGAGCTCACCATTCGCCGCCGCCATCGCGTACGTCTCACGGGACCCAACGGTATTGGCAAGACGACCCTCCTGGAACATCTCGCGAATGGGACCGAGAAAGGGGCGGTGCTGACCCCCGGCGTGAAGGTGGGCTACTACCGCCAGGATTTCTCCGGCCTCCCCATGGAGAAAACAGTGTACGAGATCTTGGCCGATGAAATGGAGATGGAAAACAAGCAGGAGATCTTCGCCACCGCCGCACGCTTCCTGCTGCCCGGCGACAAGGTGAGGACCAAGGCGGGTGCCCTGTCAGAAGGGCAAAAAGGTCTCCTCTGCTTTGCGCGCTTCATGATCCAGAAACCGACGCTGCTGATTCTGGACGAGCCCAGCAACCACATCAATTTCCGCCACCTGCCCGTCATTGCCAAGGCATTGAGCGAATACGAGGGAGGCATGATCATCGTCAGTCACGACGAGGAGTTCATGAAGGATATTGAGATAGACGAGACCATCGATCTGGGGAGTCTGTGATTACAAACGGATTCCCGCTCTATCCATCGTTTTCCGTATCTCGTCATACCAATAGCCGTAGCCTTTTGCCGTGAGATGCAGATGGTCACTGGCGTAGTAGCCGGGGCCACGGAACGGATCGTTTTCCGCCTCTTCAAAGAGATCCACGTAGACGACGCCCTGCTCCGCCGCAATGCGCTGATACACCTGGCGGTACGTACGGGTCCGCGCCGTCAGGATGCTGCTGACGGGCCACGGGAACATGGGAGCCAAGCCGATGTTGCCGGAATGAAGCGCAACAACGTGCTTCCCCGCCCTGGCTGCTTTCGTAAAAACTGACGTGAGTGAAGCAGTGAATTCATGCATGGGCGTCCCGCGGATGATGTCATTGGCGCCGATCTGGATGAGGACAAGATCAAACGACTGATCCGGCACCTGAGGGAAAAGATCGTCCAATCCCGCGGCCTTCAGACCGTTCACGGCATGGGTTTCTATGTATGCACCTGGGAAATCGCGACCAAAATGGCCGGCGACGGAACCGGAGGGATCGTCTACCCCCGTCCCCACGGCGGTGCTATCGCCCAAGACCAAGATACGCGGCCTGCCGCCCGTTATCCGCCGTTCAAAGACCCGGCTCCTGCGCACCAGTGCAGCACTGTTCCGTACAAGAAAAGCAAAACGAAGGCTGATTGCCACCACGTATCCCACAATCAGGATGCCGACGATGATCATCATGATGCGCAACAGACGGAGTGTAGCGCAGGGCACATGCCAGCCTGATGAAGATTCTTCGGTAAAATTGCTATTCTATACTAATAGTTATTTCTGTCATTTTTCCGCTTTCTGCTGTACTCTCTGCGCATGAACATCGATTTAATCCCCCTCGGAAACCCCCCCGAGCATGTGAACGTGATTGTGGAGATCCCCCAAGGATCCTCCATCAAGTACGAGATCGACAAGAAGTCGGGCGCGGTGTTTGTGGATCGCTTCATCCATACCGCCATGGTGTACCCGTTCAACTACGGGTTCATTCCACATACGATGGCCGAGGACGGAGACCCCGTGGACGTGCTGCTCATCTCCGCGCAGCCGGTCACGCCGGGGTGCGTGATCCCCGCTCGCCCCATCGGCATGCTGCAGATGGAGGACGAAGCCGGCATCGATACGAAAATCCTGGCGGTCCCGGTGCAGTCCGTGGATCCGTGGTACGCCAAGATCAACGAATCGACGGATCTGGACGAGGCGACGCTGGAGAAAATCAAACACTTCTTCACGCACTACAAGGAGCTGGAGCAGGGTAAGTGGGTGAAGATACGGGATATTCTGGGCGCCAAAGAAGCGTGGGCGGATATCGCCAAGTCCATCACCAAATAACGGCTCCCTTT
>CAYMAT010000052.1:0-6750 GCA_964388495.1 uncultured Candidatus Peribacteria bacterium | reverse complement strand
GTGAGGGGCTGGGCAATAAATTTTTGAGCCACATCCGTGAGGTGGACGCCATCTGCCACGTGGTCCGCGTCTTTGAGGGCGGCGACATCATCCATGTGGAGGGATCCGTGGACCCCAAGCGCGACCGCGAGACCATCGATACCGAACTGGCCCTGGCCGACCTGGATGCCGTCAAAAAACGCATCGACAAAACGCAGGGCGCAGCACGCACCGGCGACAAGGAGAAGAAGGCGGAGCTGGACCTGCTCACGAAGATCAAGGACGTGCTGGAGCAGGGCAAGCCCGCGTCCACCATGGACCTGAACAAGGACGAGCTTCCTGTAGCCAGGAGCTTTCAGCTTCTGACGCTCAAGCCCGTGATCTTTGCCGTGAACTGCTCCGAGGAGCAGATGAAATCGATGACGGTGGAAGAGGCGCGCGCCAAAACCGCGCTCCCGCCGGAAGCGAACCTGGTCCTCATCTCCGCAAAGATCGAGGAAGAACTGCAGGAACTTTCGCCCGAGGAAGGAAAGCAGTTCCTGGCCGACCTAGGCGTCCCCTCTTCCGGATTGGACCGCCTCATCCAGGCCGCGTACACGGTGCTGGGGTACCAGACGTACTTCACCGCGGGCGTGCAGGAAGTGCGCGCCTGGACCATCCACAAAGGAGACACGGCCCCGCAGGCCGCGGGCGTGATCCACACGGATTTTGAGAAAGGTTTCATCTGCGCGGAAACCATCGCCTATGACGATTTCGTCCAGTACGGCAGCGAGGTGAAGGCCAAGGAGGCGGGCAAAATGCGCCAGGAAGGAAAGACCTACGTGGTGAAGGACGGCGACGTGATGCATTTCCGGTTCAATGTATGAGACGGCAATACACCGTGTACGAACACGCGAAACCGCATGTGATTGATTACCGCAAGGGAAAGGAACGTTTTGTATATGTGTTCGATGACAGTGCCATCCCGAGCATCGTACAGAGTATCCAGCAGCAAATACGCAACCCCTCTTTAGACCTGGATGTTCTTGAAGCCGTCATGCTATGCCAGGTTCTGCACGAACTGCGCCCCGTCGACCACGAATGACCTTTATTGCGCGAGAAGAGGCCTTTATATGCGGACACTGCGGCAAGGATGTCACGCCGCTGGGTCAGGGAACATACCGCAATCACTGCCCCTTTTGCCTGTGGAGCCGGCACGTGGATGATCTGGGGCCCGGAGACCGGGCATCGCTCTGCGGACAAATGATGGAACCTGTGGGGATAGACACCCGCAAGGGGGATTGGGTGATCCGCCACCGGTGCGCGGGATGCGGAAAGGAAATCGTGAACAAATTCGCGCCCGATGATGACCGCACGGTCCTGGCAGGACCCGATGCGCACTAAAATTGGCAAATGCCCTTTGCCTGTCGTACGATTACGGCCGTGCTTGTGTTTTTTCCCGATTCCCATGAAACGCCTTCTCCCCCTCTCGATCCTCACCCTCACGCTCGTCTCCTGCGGGAGCGCGGTCAAAAGCGAGATTTTTAACAGTGCCGGCCGCAAGGTGGGCACCGTGGTCCTGGACGGCGCGCACGAGGCGCACTTTGTGAGCGCGCAGGAAGAGGACCGCGGCAAGGTGCGCGGCAACGTGGTGCGCGATGCCGGCGGGAAAAAACTGGGGACGATATCGCAGCGCGACGGAAAAACATTCATCACGGGCCCCGACGGCAACGACATCGGCACGCTGGAAGAGGGAAACACGTGTTACGGCAAGAGCACGGAAAAACTCGGCACAATCACGGCCGTGGAAGATCCGCTCATCGCTGCGGCGGGCTGCCTGGCGTTCTTCATCCGTTAACCGCCCGATTTCTGCTTCTGCAGGCGCAGGAAGATCTCAAAGGGGCTGAGTGTCTTTTTGGAGGACGCGCTTTTCTGAGCCTGGGGATTGGACGAGGGGGCGGCCTTTGAGAAAACAGTTGCCGCTTTTGCGGAAGAAGACGACGCGGCGGAGGAACTCTTGGGCTTGGTATAGGCGACGGTCTTGAGGAAATCGTCAAAAATACCCTGGGCAGACTGGATATTCTCCGACGGGGTCAGGATGGTGACGGCAAAAGCATTGCCGGAGCCCTGCGCCACCAGCCGGATGAAGGCATAGGGAACCCCGTCCACATCCGCCACAAAGGTACTGCGAACGGCCTTGAGGCCCAGGAGACTGGTTTCCGCATCCGCGTAGTTTCTGACGGAGGAGAATACCAGTGCATTGCCGATGTTGAGTTTGGCGATTTTGTCCGGCGTATCGAAAGACGCACGCACCGCCGCCGCGGTAGGCCCGCTGGTGTATGCCGGGTCCTTGGCGAACTGGAAATCCAGAAGGCTGGATTTCCACGTGTCCGCCTTGAGCGGATCCTTGCGGGGGCGGAAAACCAGTTTTTGGCGCAGGCCATCCTGGATATCCGTGGACCGCGCAAAAGACCACCATGAGGGACGCTTGAACGTGACAGGGGCGGTGTACACATCCTCCCACTGGCCCATGAGGGAAGAAATATCCTCATGCGCCTGCTCAGACTTGTCCATGTTGTAAATGACGCTTGCCAACCCCGCCTGCGCGGCACAGTACGCTCCCGCAAACGCCAGCAGCGCGGCGGGATAGATATACCAGGGCACGTGACGTCGCATGGGGAAAACTGTAGCAACCGGCGGCCGCATGCGCCAATGCTTATGCGCGCGCCCTCTTCCGCAGGTCCTTGAGCTTCTGGCCGGCAGAGGCGCTCTGCACCGCCTGCGCCAGCACCCTGTCCGAAACCGCCGGACGGAGGGGGATTTTTTCCTGCACGTTCCCCTCCGGTACGGCAACCAGGTGCTCCTGCTGCGTCAGAGGATGGCTCTCCACCGCAACGGAGAACTTGCCCCGCTCCAGCAACTTCTTGGCCTCCGGTGAGGCGTTTTTCAAATCGAACGCCGACTCGACCCCTTCTTCACCAACGCTCTTCCGGACCATCTCATGCACTTTCTCGCGCAACTCTGGATCCGTCTGCAGTTCAAACTGCAACTCCGCAAATTCTTTTGACCGCTCCATCTCCTTTTCCAGATCCTCCGGCCCCTTCACCTTCTCGCGCAGGCGCTCGTAGGCTTCCGGACTCATGCGCCGCCGGAGCTTCTGCCGTTCGTGGTTGGGGATGCTGTCCAGCCAGGAGCCTTCCATGGACCACAGTATAGCGTCAAAAATCCGGCCCCGGTTTCTCTTCCTCTTTTTTGGGCACCAGGCTGGGCATATTCAGGGAATTGCGCCAGGCAATGTCCCCCTTTTTCATTTCCTCAAGATAGGCATCGACCGCGTCTTCCACGGCCTTTTTCCGCAGCTTGGGGTCCGCTATGAGCAGCGCCTTGCGTATCTCTTCCTTGGCCACTTCCACCAGCATGCCTTTCATCGCCTCACGGTATGCCTGCCAGTCATTCTCCCTGCCGTCGGGGATTTTCTCGTCACGCGCCTTTTTCAGGTACGGCGACCGCGCATCATGCGGAAGCTTTCCCGGAAAATACTTCATCGTCATGAGAGCCGCATCCGTATTCTTGTCGTCACTGTCCGCCCACGGGGCCACGGGATAATCCTTGGGTTTCCTGTCCGCGTATTTCTGGGCCTCACGGAGATCCAAATGCCTGTCCTCCAGAGTCTTGCGCACCTTCCCCAAAATAAGAACCGAGCGCTGGGAAATTTCCAGATCCGGATGATTGCCCCCTTCCGTATGCAGAATACGAGCCCCGTGCAAATCGGCAGTGGCCTGGAAATACTTTTCAAACTCCTTCGTCATATCGTTGCGCTGTTTCCAGCCGCCCGCCAGTTTCTTGATGTCCTCCCTGATCTGCTCCGGTGTTTTCACGGGCACGAGTTTTTCCACTTTTTTCTGCACGCCGGACTGCAAGACACCCAAAGGCAAAGGCAGAACTTCTGATGTACCAGGTTTTTCCTGGGCCCCCACAACGCTAGCAGTTACAAGAACGGCGGCACCCGCCCAGGACCTGAGACAATTTGGCATGTCTCCCATTCTCTGCTCTTCCAAGGCATGGTCAAACTTTGACATACATTCCCTGACACGATGTGAAACAGATGCGGAAAAGTGTGTATGGACGGACAAAAAAACGCGGACCCAGAGACCCGCGTTTCTTTGTAAGACCTGATTTTGTTCAGCTGCAACCCGACGTGGCGCCGCAGTCCAGGCACAGCTCGCAGGAACCGTTCCTCTTCATCTTCACGCTGCCGCAGGCGCCGCACATGGAACCGGTGTAGCCCTGCAGTTTGGCCTGGGCCTGTTTGTCCGCCGCGGTATCCGTGGTGGCCGTTGCCGCAGGTGCCTTGGCGGGGGCGGAGACCGTGACGGTGTCCTCGGCCACGGAACCCTCGTCCACGATGGGCAGGCGCATGGCGAAGGCGTCCTTGCTCTTGGTGCCGGTGGCGTACGCCTGGTCCACCAGGTCGCCGTTGTGGTACCGCTTGGCCTTCTCCTTGGGCATGAACTTGAGGGCCAACCAGCGGGCCAGGTAATCCATGATGCTCTTCACCATGGGGATCTCGCGGTTGCTGGTCATGCCCATGGGCTCAAAGCGCGTATGGGCGAGTTTTTCGCAGAGGACGTCCAGCGGGACCCCGTACTGCAGGTTCATGGACAGGCTGAGTGCCAGGGTATCCATGACGCCGCTGAGCGTGGACCCTTCCTTGTTCATCTTGATGAAGATCTCGCCGGGGCTGCCGTCCTCGTACATACCCACGTGGATGTAGCCCTCGTGGCCGGCCACGGAAAACTTGTGGGCGATGGCCATGCGCTCCTCGGGGAGCTTGCGGCGGCGCGGGACTTCTTTGACGACGATCTTCTCCACCACAGTCTCCTTCACTTCCACAGAGCTCTTAGCGTCCTTGGAATCCTTTTTGTCGGACTTGTTACTGAGCGCCTGACTCAGCTTGCTGCCATCGCGGTAGAGCGCGTTGGCCTTGAGACACAGCTTCCAGCTGAGGAGGTAGGCGTTCTTGATGTCCTCCACCGTGGCCTCGCTGGGGAGGTTGATGGTCTTAGAAATGGCACCGCTGATGAAGGGCTGGCTGGCCGCCATCATGCGGATGTGGCCTTCTGCAGAGATATAGCGGCGGCCGGTCTTGCCACACTTGTTGGCGCAGTCAAAGACGGGCAGATGCTGGGGCTTCAAGTGCGGCGCGCCTTCCACGGTCATGTGGCCGCAGATGTGGACATTGGCCTGCTCGATCTCCGCATCCGTGAAGCCAATGGCCTTGAGCAGGTTGAACGAGAAATCCTGGTACTGCTCCTTCTTGAGACCCAGGCGAGCCATGGCCTCCTCGCCCAGTGTCCACTGGTTGAAAGCAAAGGGAATCTCAAACACCTGCGGCAGCTGCTTCTCCACCTTGGCAATGTCCTCGTCCGTGAAACCCTTCTGCTTGAGCGTGACGCGGTTGATGGCCGGTGCGCCTTCCAGGCTGAGCGTGCCCATCACGTACTTCATGATGTCCTGCACCTGGACGTCCGTGTAACCCAGGGCCGAGAGGGCCGGGGCCACGGACTGGTTGGCGATCTTCATGTATCCGCCTCCCGCCAGTTTCTTGAATTTCACCAGGGCGAAATCCGGCTCCACGCCGGTGGTGTCGCAATCCATGAGGAGACCGATGGTTCCCGTGGGAGCGATGACCGTTACCTGCGCGTTGCGGTAACCGTACTGCTCGCCTTTGACGAGCGCGCGGTCCCACGCCTCTTTTGCAGCCTGGAGCAGGTCGCTGGGACACTCGCTCTGGTCAATACCCACAGGCAGCACGTGCAGTCCCTCATATTCCTTGGCGGGCACGTTGTAGGCGGCGCGGCGGTGATTGCGCATCACGCGCAGCATGTTGGCGCTGTTCCTCTCGTAGCCCTCAAAGGGGCCCAGAATGCGGGCCATTTCCGCGGACGTGGCATACGACTCACCGGTCATGATGGCCGTGAGCGCGCCGCAGATGGCGCGGCCCTTGGGGGAATCGTACGGGATGCCCATACGCATGAGCATGGCGCCCAGGTTTGCGTACCCCAAACCGAGCGTGCGGAAGACATAACTGAGGTGGGCGATCTCCTTGCTGGGGAACTGGGCCATGAGCACGGAGATTTCCAGCACGATGGTCCACAGACGAACCGCGTGCTTGTATTTCTCGATATCAAACTGGTTATCCTTGCAGAATGTGAGGAGGTTGAGTGATGCCAGGTTGCAGGCGGTGTTATCCAGGAACATGTACTCGCTGCACGGGTTAGAGGCGTTGATGCGGCCGTCCGCAGGGCAGGTGTGCCAGTCGTTGATGGTGGTGTCGTACTGGAGTCCGGGGTCGGCGCAGGACCATGCCGCGTAGCCGATCTGGTCCCAGAGCGCGCGGGCCTTGAGCGTCTTGCTGGGCTTGGGCTCGCGACCTTCCTTTGCCGCTTTTTTGAGCTCCGTGCGGAAATAGAGGTTCCAGTCGCCATCGTGCTCCAGAAGCTCAAAGAAATCGTGGTTGATGCGGATGGAGTTATTGCTGTTTTGGCCGGAGACCGTGGCATACGCCTCGCCGTTGAAATCCGTGTCGTACCCCGCCTCGGCCATGGCTGCCACTTTCTTCTCCTCCTTCACCTTCCAGTTCACGAATTCCTCGATATCCGGATGGTCCAGGTCCAGACACACCATCTTGGCGGCGCGGCGCGTGGTGCCGCCGGACTTGATGGCGCCCGCCGCGCGGTCACCGATCTTGAGGAAGCTCATGAGGCCGGAGCTTTTCCCGCCGCCACTGAG
>CAYMAT010000051.1:0-8200 GCA_964388495.1 uncultured Candidatus Peribacteria bacterium | reverse complement strand
TTGATGGGCAGGTAATCGGTATTGAAGTACGAAAGCGCCTCGCCGGAGCTCTCCTCTCCACTGGCGGAGGAGTTCTGATCTGCGGTTTCCCAGAAAAAGGGCTCGTTCCATCCCGCATCGGTTACCTCGGGATTGAGGCCCCCCTCAATGAGGGCATCGCGCCTCTTGTTGAGGTAGCGGTACACCTCGTCCAGCATCATCATTTTGGTGAGGGCCTGCTGGTCCATGGCGTCCGCGATCATGTCCTGCACCTCGCGCATCTTCTGTTCCATCACCCATTGGTCAAAGCGGAAGCAGACGGTCTGCCGTTGGATGTCCTTGGACTGGTCCACCAGCGCGTACCGCGTGTCCACGGAGAGGAAGAGCGGCATCAGCTGGATCTTGAGCCATTCGGGCAACGCCTCGTCCAGCATGGTGGAGCCGTTATCGTCCGATTGCGCTGTGTCTATGCCGGTCTGCGTGTGTTCCATCACGCGCGTGATGGCGTCCGAGAGTCCGGTGCCGTCCGCGCGTGCGGCCCCGGGAATACCCAGGAGGAGGATGAAGCCGGTGGCGATGAGTATGCGTTTCACTGCTGGGCGGGGGTTTTTTCCTGCCAGTTCTGCTGGCACATCTGGATGATGTCTCTGCTGTCCGTGGGACAGGCTGCCGTGGGGAAGGTGGTTTTGGGGAACTGCAGCAGCAGCGTGGCTGCCGTCTGCACAAAGTCCGTGAGCGTCTGCGCGCGTTTCTTCAGGTAGTCGCCGTACAGCCTGTTGCCGATGCGTGAGCCCACGGCCTCGCCCATCTGGCGGAACATCTCACCGGGTTCCTGGAAATCCTGCTCCTGACGCTCAGCGTCGTTGCCCAATTCCAGAAGATCCTTGGGTTGCAGGTTGATGCGGCGGAAGGGGTTGGACGTGCACAGGGGCGTCCCCGCGCCCATGCCCGGACACAACTGCTCACGGATGTACTGGAGCAGCGGGTACGGGCGGTAGGCGGGCGGCGTCCAGTCCGTCTCCGCGGAAATGGTGGGGATCACCGGCAGGAGCGGTTGGGTGCTGGGGATGCACAGGTCGTACGGGTAGGCCAGATCGCCTTCATTGAACGGCGTGCGGCCGGGTGTGAGACGGTGCTGGGTATCCAGACACTGGTTGATGTAACAGATGTTGTTGCCGATGGAATTGCGGTACGAAGTCTCCTTGCCCGGTTCGCACGGGTCACGCCCGCTGCGTTCCACCGCGCGTATTGCTGCATCCACGCGCGGGTCGCGAACCTGCCCCTTGGGTACGTTGACCATCTCGTCACAGGTGATGGCCCGGCGCTTCTCCGGCGTACCGTCTCTTGCGGCCTGGTTATCCCTCTCTATGGACCATTCACGGCTCAACTCCGTCATGCGTCCGCTAAGCTGATTGACCGTTTCATCGTCCAGATGCTCCGTCATGAGTCCCGGACAACTGAGTCCGTTTTCCTTGCGCATGAAGCTGTCCGTCATCAGCGCCGCGCATGTTTCGATATTGAAGGGGAAGCTTTCCCCCTGATCGCGGATGTAATCGAAAATCCCGTCCTCCGCAAAAGCGTTGCAGGTGACGCGCATGAAATCCATGTAACGGGTGCACTTCTGTTCCGGTGTGGAATCCGGCGGGAAAATCTCCGTTCCGGGGGGCAGATTGCAGGTCGTCTGCGCCCCCGCCAGACCCGCCAGCACAAAGGGTTCCACGGCGATGAGCGGGTCATTGGTGAGCGTGACCTCAATGACGCCGTCCGCTGTCTTGGGATTGACGCTGACACGGAAATTTTTTGGGTCACCGTTCTCGCAGGACAGTTTGATCTTGCAGTTGGTCCGCGGATCAAAGGCGGAACCGCGCTGCCAGGAGGGGTCCTCGCACACGTCGCCCCCCGCCGGGGTCTCCTTGGGTTTCTCCCCGGATTCGCACCGCGTGAGTGTGAAGCCGTTGCCGGAAACATCGTTGGCGCAGTCCTGGGGCTTTTCCTTTTTTATGGGATTGCACAGATACCCGCCGGCCATGAGGGGGTTATTGCAGAGCGGGTGCGGGGCGTCCTTGGGGCGGGCGGGGGGGTAGCGGCCGCCGGGCACAATGGTGCAGTCTTTTGCATCCGGCTGTCCTTCCGCCCCTTCCGGCCGCTTGCACAGCAGGGGCTGCACGGGTTCCGTGGCATTCACGAACTGCAGACCGGCGTCGCTGATGATCTGCTCCTCTTTAGTCCGTTCCACAAACGCCCACACCCGCACGTTTTCCGGGAGACTGTCATTGAGCGATGACGGGAACGTGAACGATACAGACTGCCCTTTGGTGGGCAGGTCCGCGGTGCCCAGACTCGATACCAGCGCATCGCGGATGGACCGGAGATCGTTTTCGATATCCGGGAAATGCTCGTGGAGCAGGGCCTGCTCCGGTTGTTCGTCCGCACCCCCCTGTTGTTCAACCTCGTTCACCCAGCGTTCCCCGCCAAAGCGGTAGCGCCACACTGCCGCGGTGAGCAGCGTGTCGTCGTCAAATCCGTCGCCGTTGTCCCCCACGAGTTTGCGCAAATCATCGCCAAGCGCCGCAAAGCCGCCGGACACCGTGCCTTCCTCCGCCATGCGGAACTGCGCGTTTGCGCCCGGAGGCGTTTCGTCCGTTTCCACGTCCGCCTTCCACATCTGGCCGATGGCCTGCATGCGGGCGGTGATGGGTATGGCTGTGTCGCCCAGAAGCGGTGATTCATAGCTGCTGGCGATGATCTGCAGGTCGTTCCCCAGGCTCCGCAGCCACTGTTCCCGCAGGATCAGCGACGATGCCGACTCGCGCGTTTGCGGACAGAGGGCGGGGTTTTTGGTGCAGGGGGCGTCACTCCCGCGCAGGAGCGGATCAATATCCTCCGTTGTCATCTCGCCCGTGTCCTGGGGCAGTCCCGTCCCCACGGCAAACTTTTTGAGGGGGGCGTCGGTGATGAGGTTGTCATCGGGTGCCAGGAGCTTTTCGCGCTGGGTGACGGACCGCATGCGCTCGTACAGCGTTTTTCCGGCATCCTTTGCCAGGGCGGCATCGGGCAGCAGGAGCAGCGCCGTCATGCAGACGGCAACGATCCGGGCCTGTGGGCGGAAGGCAAAGATCATTGCTGGGGTGCGGGGTTGCGGAGCGTGGTGCGGACATCCCATCCGCGCGGCAGGGTGCTTGCCACCTGGGCCGCCAGGGAGAGGGCGTTGCGGATATCGATACTCGCCAATTGCAGACACTGCAGCGCGTTCAAAATGGGCGTCAGCCGGGTGCGTCCGGAGAGCGCGGTGAGGACGCGGTGCACGGTGGGGCGCGCCAGCAGAAGCTCCGTCTGGAGCAGTCCCTGTTCCTTCATGTTGGCGTCGTTCAGAGTGGAAACCGGCACGGCGTCACCCGTTTCGGAACTGTTTTCCTCCGCAGAGGTCAGGCTCTGGTACGACGTGGCCATAGTCGCAAGATCGCGCTCCTTGAGCGTGCATTCGTAGCTTTCCAGGTATGCCAATGCCACCACGGGCATGTCACTTTCGCTCAAGTTCTCCAGATGCGCACTGTCCTTCCATTGCGGCAGACGCTCCGCGAGTTTCTTCAGATCCTCGCTGGGGGCCATGCGTATCCCCGCGTCGCAGCTGATGGGGGAGTCCGTCTGTTTCAGGTGCGCTTCCACCAGTTGGTTCATGCGGCGATGGAACGACAGGCTCCATGCCTTCACGATATTGTCCGGCTTGGGCGCATCGGGGTCCTCGCTGGGCATGGGCTGGATGTTGTCCTCATCCATAAGCGCCTCCACCTGGGAAATCTTTGCGGGGAACAGGTCATCATTCCCCTCGCACGCGGGCACAGCGGAATCTGCCGGAGTCAGGGCCGCACGCAGCGCCAGCGTGCCCCCCGCCCCGGACAGAAGCACTGCCAGGGAGAGCGCGGCCAGGCCCATGCGCGAACGGAAAAGATTACGCATTACATTGCGCGGGGAAGCAGGGGATGCGCTGCAGGTATTCCAGCAGCGGCAGCGTTTGTTCTATGGGCGAGAGAATGGTGCCGCGGAAACCCCAGAGGAACTGGTCCAGTGATCCGGAGAACTGCAGAAGCGAACGGTAAGCCGCGTCGTACGAGACCGAGACGCGCGTGAGGGCGGCGGAGCGTTCCATCAACTGCTGTGCCAGGGGGTTGCACTGCGTTTCCACCACCGATTGCTGGAAACCGGTGAGCAGGTTTTTCCGTTCCTGTTCGGATTCCAGGGCATTGCTGAACTGGCATCCGGTGATGGGCTTCATCACCATGGTGCGGCAGCCGGGAGTGGTGATTTTCAGGTCGCCGTTTTCGTCCGTCTTTGCGCGGGCAAACGATTGCAGTACGGTCTCGCAGACGGCGGCGGTGCGGCAGAACAGCGCTCGCTCTCCCTGCAGGATGTCGGGAATGAGTTCCGATGTCAGCGCCTCCCTGCGCTCCAGCACCCCCTCGTAATCCGCGCGTTCCAGGGGATCGGGCATGAGCTGGTCATCCCCTTCCTGAGGGGTTTCGTTCTGCCCGCTCCATTCGCGCTTGTCATCCATGTCCGCGTCGCCGCGCGTTTTTGTGTCTTCATTGTCCTCGCTCAGCGGCCGCACCCAGGTGTTCTCCGCGCTCTTCATCCACGCGGTTCCGTCCTCGTCGTACAGGACGGTATTGAGCGGCAGGGTGGAAGCCGGATGGCGCCCAAAGAGCATGTCGTTGTACAGGCGTTCCTGTTGTGCCAGTCGCTCCTCCATCTCCGACGTGCATTTGGCCACGGAGGCATCGGGCACGTCTGTTTGTGCCGTCTCCTGCCCCCGCGTGACGGCGGGGAGTCCCAGCATGAGGACCATGCCGGCGATGGCCAGGTATTTACGGGGCGACATGGGTATCGGGGGAAGGTTTTTTCAGCAGGTCGATGTCCCGAGGCAGTGAGAAGAAAGGGGCGAGATCCTTGGCGCTTCCGTATGGAAGCTTGGGATCCAATTTGCCTTCGTCGTTGATCGTTTTCCGGCGCATGTCCGCGCGGATCTGATCCAGCGCCTCATCGCCCGCGGCGTCATTTCCGCCGCTTCGGTCCAGCTGCCATCCGTCCGCGGGCATCACCGTCTGCTTCCGGAGCGGCGGGCTTTCCTGCATGTCCTGCGGGTCTGCAATGGGATACTGCTGCGGGTCCCTGTCCCCTCCGGGATTGGCATTGAACAGATGGGTGCCCTGGATCTGCAGGTGCTCCGGGGCCAGCTGCGTGGGTGCCGCCGTGAAATATTCCCAGTCCTCTATCATGCTGCGTTCGTCATGCATGCACGGCAGTTCCCCCCACGCATCCCCCGCGCAGGTGAGCGGTGTGTCCCCGGGCTCCACGCTCTTCCAGTAACGGTCGTAGGCGTCGGTCCGTTCCTTGAAAAGCGCCAGGGCCTCCATGAGGGTGTTGGTCACGTCGTCCAGGTTGAGCGCCGGGGGGAGTTCGATGGGCTTGGGTTCGTTGGTCACCTGCAGGGGCTGCAGTATGTTCATCAGTTGCGCGTCCATCTGCGGCACAGGCGGCAGGTCCGGCAGCTCAAGGTCCTCCGCCGCCGGCATGGGGTCCTCGTCCCCCGGGGGGAGCGGGATATCCAGGTGGAGCTCTATGGGGTGCAGCACGGGCACCCGCATGGGCGCGTGCTGGGTGGCCAGGGACGTGAGGTCAAAGACGAAATCGCGTTCCGTGGGCAGGCACAGCACCGGGAAGGTGCCGAACGTCCCGTTGCAGAAGTGCGCCGCCTCCATGGTGACGGGGCGGGGCTGCGAGGGGTCCTCGGTCCCCGTGTCCAATCCCATGAAGCGCGCCAGGGTGTTGCCCTCTATGGTGGGGTGCCAGTTGTAGTTGTTCAGGTACAGCGGCGAGTGCGTGAGCATGTCCTCGCGGCAGAACTGCATGTTGGTGTCCTCCAGTCTGAGCGCCTCCTCCAGCACCTGCTGGATGAGCGGCTGCAGGTTGCGGCGCTTCTGTTCCTCCGCCGTGAATTCCTTGTAGCGGCGGATGTTTTCATCCATCCAGCGCGCAATGGCCGTGCTTCCGTCGTCCTCCACTCCCATGAGCGTGGAGACGGTGGTGGTCAGCTGCGACTGCACGGCGTAGTAACGGTCGATCTGTTTCCCGTAGTCATCCAGCTTCGCGATGATCTGGTCGGCGCCGGGTACGGGTTCCTGGCCCAAAAGCTCGCGCGTTTTCTTGTCGTTCACCCAGGCCAGACGCTTGGCCTCAATCTCCTGGGGCGAGATGGAGGGGATTACCACGGGGACGATTTCCTCCTTCACCGTGTAGAGTTTTTCCAAAGCCTCCAGCATTTTCCCCGGCACGTCCTCGCCGGCTTTGAGCTGGCGGTCTATGGATCCGGTGGAGGCAATGTCACCGGCGGATGTGGTCTGGTCCCCCTGCGGCAGGTCGCCGGTTTTTTCCAGAAGGTCATCAATGTCCGGCAGGTGGGACATCCAGCTGACGGGGATGCGCAGGCGGACGCGGCGGTCGGTCTGCAATTCCGCCATGTCCTGCATCAACCGCTGCACCCAATCCACCACGCGGCGCGTGCCAAACGTCCTGTTCTCCACCGTGGAGTCCGTGGCCGTCATGTCATTGCCGCGCGCGTACGGCTGCTCCGGAGAAGCCTGCGTCACGGCCTTCTGCCGCGCGTCGTCAATCGCCAAAAACGCAGCGCCTATCTGGTCGGCATCCCCGCCTGCTCCGGACGATGACTGCAACCGCACGAAAGACACCCCGCTCAACACGGGTTCCCACGGGCTGCCGTTGGGGTTGAAGCGCGTTTCCGCAGGGGATTCCACCTTCAGGGACGGATCCAGCTCCGTTTTGCCCTTGAACTCCTGCGTGCTGATTAACTCGCTCTTGGAGTGTCCCGTATCCATCACGCAGCGGAAGTCCTTTTTCGTGTACGCGAGGACGCGCGGATCGGATTCCGGCTGGTAATACCCAAAACATGCGGTGTTGGGCGGATCGTTCATGTCGGACGTTCCCGTTTTCACCAATGCGTCATCAATAGGCGAGGAGCGCATGGTCTCCACGTGGTACCCGCGGTAAAATGACGGATACACCTTGGGCTCACGAGACGCGACGGGGACGGGGAAATTTTGCTCCACAATCTCCGGCAGCCACGGGCAGTTGCCCTGGGGGCAGCGGCAGTCACGGCCCTGGCATTCAATGCAGCTGGGCACCAGGCCCGGTGCACCGTCCTGGACCGCCTCCGTGTAGAGGAGATCTGGATTACCGGCGATGCTGGGCGGAAGAATCAGCGTGCCCAGCTCTGGCGGTGATTCAATAGGGCCGTCACGGAAAAGCTGTGCGATGATCGACGTCGTCTGCGGCTTCTCCGGCGCCTTGGCCATGGTGCTGCTCAGCGGATGCGGATTGAAGAGGCTGATGCCAGGAGAAGTGGCAGGCAGGGCCCTCTCATCAAACAGGCTCCTGATGGGGCCAAGGGAATCGACTGACGGGGTCGTCAGTGTGGGGATCGTCGCGGGTAGAGGTCGGGGGACGGGGGTGGGATTGGACAAGTCCCCGTATTCTCCCGTGACGGGGTCAATCCAGGGGATCTGCTGCGGGTTCCAGGGAACGGGTTCGCCCGTGATTGGGTTAAGCCAGGGGATGGGTTGCTGAGTAATTGGGTCCAGCCACGGCTGCCACTTATTCGTCAGCATGTCGTAGTAGACGGGCGGGTCAGGTTCGGGCGGGGCGGGGGGGTAGATCACGTCCATGTTGCAGTCTTCCTCATTCACCACGTTTGTGGTCCATTCCTCGGAACATAGGTATTTCTTGCTCCGGCACGCGCAGCGGTATCCGTCGGCGGACTCGTAGCTGTATCCGTTCTCGTCCGTCCACCGGTCGCGCACAAAGACGCGGCAGTCGTCGTACGTGAAGTCGTTCAGGTACCTGCAGAAATTGGCGCAGGTTTCCGGCGAATGCTCGTCCGCAACTTTCTTTCCGCTCTCATCCACCGCGTCGTTACAGGGCGGGTCGTCAAAGTTGGGATGGTTCAGGGTGTTGGGCACATAGGCGCCGGGAGTGGTGCCGTCCAGAGGCTGCCAGATCATGCGTTCCACGGAGGTGGTGTTGGGTGCGCAGGCCGTGCTGAGCCCCAGCGTGTTATTGGGGAACGTGAAACCGGCTTCGTCCGTTTCCTCGTCGCGCAGTACGGGATTCTTATCCGTGTCATCGTTCCTGCGCGCCAGGCCGGACTGCA
>CAYMAT010000050.1:5894-8423 GCA_964388495.1 uncultured Candidatus Peribacteria bacterium | reverse complement strand
CCGCCGCTTCGCCCTCGCCCTTCAGGAACGACGGCAAGAGCTTCTCGGACTCATCCGCACTCATCTCCGCCAGAAAGCCGATGTTGCCCCTGTTGATACTGAGAATGGGGACGGAGAAATTCTTGAGCTCGCGCACGGCACGGAGAATGGTGCCGTCCCCGCCAATCACCAGGAGCAGATCCATGTCTTCCAGACAGTCAAAGCAGGGGAGCCCCTTGGCCGCGGGCACTTTGGTCATGCGCTCACGGTCCACGCAAATTTCCACTTTGGCCTTCTTGAGGGCCGCGATGATCTTTTTGAGGAACGCGTCTTCCCCGGTCAGATCCGTTTTAACGGTGATGCCCACTCTGCGGAATACCATGCGCTTATGGTAACACGGAAGCGAGGCCGCGGCAGACCGCGTCCCCCACGCGCTTCCAGCTGAATTGGGCCGCACGAGCTCTGCCTTTTTGCGAGAGCTCCGCGCGCAGGTCCGCATCCGCAAGCAGGCGGTGCAATGCCACCGTGAGCCCCACGGTGTCCTCCGGATTGGCGATCAATGCGCCGTCACCCGCCACCTCCCGCAAACTGCCGCGGTCGCTGGTCAGGACCGGCACGCCGCGCTCCATGGCATCCAAGACCGGCAGGCCGAACCCCTCATACAGGGAGGGATAGGCAAAGACCGCGCAGGTATTGAGCAGTTCGCGGTAGCGCTCGTCGGACACGTAGCCCAGCCACGAGACACCGGAAGTTTTTTCAATCTCTTCCAGAATGGGCTGATCATCCCATCCGCGTCCACCGGCCAGGACCAACTCCACGTTTGCGCGCACGTCCTCCGGAAGCGCCGCGTACGCCTGAATGAGGCGCAGCTGGTTCTTGCGGGGGCACAGCGTGGCCACGCACAGGATGGTGCAGCCATCGGAACGCCATGGCTCGGCTGAGAGCGGTCCCGGACCCGCTAGCACCACAAAAACGCGGGCCGCATGCGTGCGGGGAAACTGGCGGAGGAGATCCTTACGGGTGGAATCACTGATGCAGAAGACGACGGAGGCCTTCTTGAGGGCGCGGGGGAGCAGCAGACGCTCAATGCGCCGCGCACGGCGGTCGTGCGCGTCCGGACGGAAGGCGATCAGATCGTGCACCACCACGGCCGTGCGGACGGCGTGCGGCGCAAACGCGGGAACGATGAAACTGGTGGGGCTCAGGTACGTGCACGGGCCCTGCGTACGCAACCAGCGGAGTACGGACCAGTGCCAACGCAGTCCCGTTTCCGGAAAACGGACGGACCGCACGTGGGGTCGGTTCCATTGCGGCGGCAGCGGATCGCGGCTGACCAGCACAAGCGGCGTTCCGCGATTGATCAGCTCCTCCACCAGACCTCTCGTCCACTGACCCTTGCCGGTCCGCTTGAGAGAAACCGCTTCACGCACGTCGATGATGACCGCGGGGGTGTCCATAGGAATGCACGGACCAGCCTAGAGCCAATCGCGGGACTCTGCTATGCTTTCCCCGTGCCTACGAAATACTTGCGATCGCTCCAGGCTTTGGAACTGGAGGAACAGATTCTCAATGGGGCCGCACTGGTGGCCGCAGTGAGCGTTTTCCTTCCCTGGATCTCCGGGGAGTGGCTGGGCGGCGAACCGCTCACGTATTCGGGATTCGGCTTTTATACGTCATTTCTGGGTATCACGGTTTTTCTGATCAACCTGTTCATCCTGTCCCTCACCCTCATCCCCGTCTTTGGCGGACCGGTGGTTTTGCGCCGCAAGCAGCGGGAAATCGTCCGCATGTCGGTAGCCAGCATCGCCACCATCCTGGTCTTAAGCAGCCTGTCCGTGCTCACCAAGGTAACGTTTGAATTCTCCCGCATGGATGTGCGCTACGGAATTTATTTCTGTCTTGTGGCCAATGTGGTGGTACTCTTTGAGACCGTCCTGCGTTACGCGGAACTCAAGAAGAACGCGGGACAGGAGGTCTTCCATCATCCGGAGGATATAGAATCCCATTCTTCCGTGGAAAAGGAGCGCCACTCCATGGTGCCGCCTCCGCCACCTCCGCCTCCGCCCCTGCCCCCTGAAGATCACCCGCTCTACCCGTGAACGATCCCGTTGTTCCCACACCGGCCCCCTTGGAACCCGCGCCCGTGCAAGACAGCGCGGAGATCAGGGACGATGACCTGGTCTACGTGGACCCGGATACCAACTCCGTGGTGGGCAAACTGGAATGGAGCAAGAGCGGGAACCCCAAGTCCCGCGCGTATGACGTGAAGGAGACAAAGGAAGGCGACCGTCGCCCCCGTTTCCGCAAGTTCTACCCTTTTGGAACCTTCCGCAGCATGAAGCGGGTGTTCCATGTCGCCGGCAAACGCAAAAAAGAGCAGCCCAACAAGACACTCGACGAGGTGATGGAAAAGGCGCTCAAAGAGCCGTACTGGGATTAGTCGAGGAATGGGAGATAGGATCCAGGAGACAGTTCTTGGAAGTGGAACATTGTACGCTAGTTGCTAGTTGCTAGTTGCTAGTTGCTAGTTGCTAGTTGCTAGTTGCTAGT
>CAYMAT010000050.1:0-5794 GCA_964388495.1 uncultured Candidatus Peribacteria bacterium | reverse complement strand
AGTTGCTAGTTGCTAGTTGCTAGTTGCTAGTTGCTAGTTGCTAGTTGCTAGTTGCCAAGTAATCCACAGATCGTCTCTACCTCCTTTTTGGACCCTGCGATGATGGGCGTGCGCTGGTCAATATCCTTGATGACCGTCTCTAAGATGTCGCCCTTGCCGTCGCTGGCATAACCGCCAGCTTGCTTGAGGAGGTACGCGAAGGGTCCGCACTCAAAGACCAGACGCAGTTTGCCATCGGGATATTTTGCTCCACCGGGATAGGTGAATACACCCTGACCCTTGCTGAGCACATGGTGCATATCCGCCACCATGCAGCCGCTGTAGCGCATGCCGTAGCCGTCGTTGATCCAGTGGTCCAGGACTGCGCGGTAGCCTTTTTCGTCTTTGACGGAACCCAGGTTTCCCGGGCTGTACGTCTTGGCCTTGTCGGCAACACCCAGATTCTCACGTAGCAGGACGAACTCGCCGACGTCGTTCAGAATGAATTCATGAACTCCGTTTCCCGTAGAATAGACAAGGAGCGTGCGGGGGCCGTAAATGGTATAGAGCGCGGCGGAGAGCTCCTTGGACTTTTTGCCGATGACCTCCGCCCCGGCGTAGATGCCAAAGATGGAGCCAATGGCGAAGTTCACGTCCACCAGGGACGAACCGTCCAGAGGATCGAATACCACGGAGAACGGTGCTTTTTTAGAAAGCTCCACCACGTGGTCCTGTTCCTCGGAAATGTAGGTGGAAACCAGCCTGCTTTCGCGCAGGTGCTCCTCAATGATCATGTTGCTGACCACGTCCAGCTTCACCTGCTCCTCCCCAAACTGGTTCTGGGTGCCGGAGAGCCCCGCCTCCGTGGTGCGGATGGCGCGCTGGATGTACTTGGCCGCGTCCGCGATGTGCAGGATCAGGTGGCGCAGATCGTCACCGATCTTGGCGTGGCTAAAGAGATGCTCGTTGAGCGAGGGGCGAGCCGTGGGCATGGGGGTTTTGACCATGGTCAGAGGAGGGAACCGACTTTGAGAGCCATTTCCGTGACGCGCATGGCGTACCCCCACTCGTTGTCATACCAGCTGAGGAGCTGCACGGCTTTGCCGTCCACCACCTTGGTGGAAGGGGCGTCCACAATGGACGAATGCGGATCGGTCTGGAAATCGATGCTGACGCACTGCTCGTGCGAGACGGCAAGAACACCCTGCATGGCAGGCGCCTTGGCTGCCGCTTCCAGTTTTTCGATCACTTCCTTCTCGCTTCCCGCGGCCTTCTTGAGCGTGAACGCCATGTAGGCACAGCTCACCGTGGGGACGGGGACGCGGAACGCCATGCCATCGATCTTGCCCTTCAGGCTGGGAAAAATCTTGGCGCAGGCTTTGACGGCGCCGGTCTTGGTGGGAATCACGGACAGGGTTGCGGCGCGCGCGCGGCGGAGCTCGCCTTCCTCCTGCGGCTTGTTATCCAGCAGGTTCTGGCTGGCCGTGAACGCGTGCACGGAGCCGACCAGCAGATACTCGATACCGTACGTCTCCTCCATGATCTTAATGACCGGGGCAATGCAGTTGGTGGTGCAGCTGGCGTTACTGATGATGACCTGATCCTTGGTGAGAAGATGATCGTTGACACCCTTCACGTACGTGGGGGTATCGTCCTTCATGGGCGCCGTGACAATGACGCGCTTGGCACCGGCGTTCACATGGCCCATCACCTCTTCCTTGGTTTCAAAATGGCCCGTCGCTTCAATGACGATGTCCACGCCCAGCTCCTTCCACGGGCACTTGTTGGGATCCCGCTCGCGCACCACGCGGACGGGCTTTCCGTTGACCGTGAAATTCTGCTCGTCCTGAACCTTCACCTCCATGCCCAGCCGGCCGTGGAGCGAATCGTACTTGAGCAGATAGGCGCGGAGATCGGCCGTGGACGACGCATTGACCGCCACAACCTGGACCTTATCTCCGTACTCTTCCAAAAACTGCCGGTGGACGTTTCTACCGATACGGCCGTAGCCGTTGATGGCGATGTTGAGCATGGCTCGATCATGACAGATCGACGCCGCGTCTTCAACGCGGGAAGTGCCGAAATCGCATCAAAAAAACCGCAGCAGCAAGCCCTATGCTCCAATGCCGATCAGAACCCCCAGCACGGCGAAGAAGGCGCCGATGATCCAGAAGCGCATGGTCACTTTGCTCTCTCCCCACTCCAGTGCTTCAAAGTGGTGGTGGATGGGCGCCGCACGGAAGATTTTTTTGCCGCCACGGAGTTTCTTGCTGGTGAGCTGGATGATGACGCTGAGCATTTCCACCAGGAACACGAAACCGATGAGCGGCAAAAGGAGCACCTGGTCGTTCATGAGCGCTATCACACCCAAGGCGCCGCCCAGGGCAAGTGATCCGGTATCCCCCATGTAGAAGAGCGCGGGGGGGACGTTGTGCCAGAGGAACGCCGCCACAGCGGCAGCCGTAATACCGCAGAAAGCCGTGAGAACAAAGAGGCCCTGCACGTACGCCAATACCCCAAAGGCGGCAAAGGCGATGACGAGCAGTCCGCCCGCAAGCCCGTCCAATCCGTCCGTCACATTCACGGCGTTGGCCGTACCCACAATGATGAACATGGCGAAGGGTACGAAGAGCCAACCCAAATGCACGTCACCGTAGGAGGGGATGAAGAGCGAGTCATAACCCAGCTTGCCGTAGAACCACAGTGCCGTGATACCGCTGAGGATGATCAGCGAAGTGATTTTGGGAAGCACACCCAACCCCCGACGCTTGCCTTCCTTAAGCGCAAACTTCCGCACCGCATCATCCACAATCGCCCCGCTGAATCCCAGCACCACCAGCGCGCCCAACAGCAGGACCACAAGGAGCACCACACCCAGGAATCCGCGATCCACCTGTGCGGAGAAAGGAAGAGACAAGAGTGTACCGCTGAAGCCAAAGGCTACCGCTGAGAGGATGACGAGGAGCAAGGCGCCCAGGAAAAAGACCGTGAACAGGCGGATCTTGGGGAGCACGCGCCTCCATTCATCCTCGTTGGCACCCACGATATTGAGGTAGTCGTCTATGGCGCCCAAAATCCCCAGTGACAGCATGGTGAAGAGCGGAAGATAGACCTGACCGCGCTGCAAAAGGGAGAAATCCACCACGCCAAAATAGGAGAGGACGCGGGAGACGATGATGGTGAGCACAATGGATCCCCAGATCAGAATGCCGCCCATGGTGGGCGTGCCGAATTTCTTCTCGTGATACTTGAGGAAGATGCTGGCCTCACGCCCGTCCACCGTGGCCACGCGCAGCTGTTTTCCCAGCTTGTTGCGGCGCAGGAACGTGACGAACCCCGGCGTCAGCGCCAGACCCAGCAGGAACGCAAAGACGGAGTACCCCAGGATGACATTGAGCGAGATCTCGGGGCGGAAGGGGAGCGTGATGGGAAGCATAGGAGAATCATCGGGCATTCTCCATGGTTGAGCAAGGGTCGGGACTCGGGACACTTTGAGCAGGCACTCCCGCTGTGTGCTCTATGCCTATACGACGGAGAATATTCAGGAGCGTCGTACGCTGGATACCGAGCATTTCCGCTGCTCTATTGGCATTTTTGTCACAGGCTTCATACGTACGCAAAACTTTTTTATCACCTTCAGTCGGTTCTCTGCGGCCGGTGCCGACAGTTTCATTCGTCATCGTCCGGGCGGTGAGAAGCGTGCGCCTTATCCACATCGTAGAAGCGCATCTGCTCTTTTTTGAACATCAGTTCCACGCGGCCGGTGGGACCGTTGCGGTGCTTGCGGATGTAGATGTCGGTCATGCCGGGGCGGTCACTGTCTTCTTCGTAGTAGTCCTCGCGGTACATCATCAGCACCACGTCCGCATCTTGTTCAATGGAGCCGGAATCACGCAGGTCACTGAGCGCAGGGATGTTACCCGGGCGCGTCTCCACGGCGCGGGAGAGCTGACTGAGCGCGATGATGGGCACGTGCAGCTCGCGGCCGATCTGCTTGAGCGAGCGGGAGATTTCCGAGATTTCCTGCACGCGGTTACCGGTGTAGCTGGCATTGCCCGTGGACATGAGCTGCAGGTAGTCGATGATGAGCAGGTCCAGACCGTGCTCCATCTGGAGACGGCGCGCCTTGGCGCGCAATTCCGAGAGGGACGATGCGACGGAGTCGTCAATGAAGATGTTGGCCTTATTGAGTTCGTCCATGATGGGACCCATGTTCTGGAAATCGCTGTCGTCCAGCTTTCCGCGCTGGAGTTTCCAGGAGTCCACACCCAGCATGGAGGCGAACAGGCGGTCCACCAGCTGCTCCTTGCTCATTTCCAGCGAGAAGATACCCACGCTCTTGCGCGCCTTGATGGCCGCGTTTTGGGCGATATTGAGCGCCAAACTGGTTTTTCCCATACTGGGGCGCGCTGCCAGGATGATCAGGTCACTGGGCTGCAGGCCGGAGAGCTTCATGTCCAGTCCGTTGAAGCCAGTGGGCACGCCCTTGATGGGACTATCGTCCTTGCTCTCGTGCATTTCCGCGAACTTCTCATAGCGGGCGTCCAGCACGTCGCGGATGTGGACGAACTTCTCCTTGATGAACGTGTTGGTGATGGCAAAGACGGATTGCTCCACCTCGTCCAGCAGCTCCGCGATGGGACGGTTTTCCTCGTAGCCAAGGCCCGTGATTTTCTGACCGGCATCGATGACGCGGCGGTGCACGGCCTTGGTTTTGACGATCTGCGCGTACTGGTAAATGTGCGACGACGTGGGCACGGAGGACGCAAGCTGCGCAAGGAACGCGCTGCCGCCGATGTCCTGGATTTTCTTCTTGTCCGCCAGCTTGGCACTCACCGTGACGAAGTCGATCACCTCGTGGCCCTGGTACAGATCCCAGATGCCCTGATAAATGAGGCGGTGCGTGGGATCGTAAAAATCCTCCGGGCGGAGAAGGTCACTGACTTTAATGATGGCCTCTGGATCCAGCAGCAACGCTCCCAGCACGGTCTTTTCAGCATCCACTGAATGGGGCTGGCCTTGAAGAATGCTGGCTTGCGGAATTTGCGTTGCGGGCATGGAGGACAGTCTATGCCTCGCCCCATCCTGGGCAACGAAGTCCGCTGGCATTTATCGCGTCTTTTGACAAAACGCGGGGATGAGATGTGGAAAACGTGTGGAAAGTTTTTTTAACCGTTTGGATACTCCTTCCGGTAACGCAAGAGTGCCAGGGACGCAGCCGTCATAAAGACAGGCTCTGCGGAGAGCATTTTGTCCAACGCTTCATCAATACTCATGGCATGCACCTCAATCATTTCGTCATGATCTTGGGGTAGGGGATCGGGTGTGAGACCCTTGGCAATAAAGACGTACTGGGTCCAGAGCAGAGTCTCACTCGCGCGCATGGAAAAATACGGCTCCATGGAGGCAGCCCTAAATCCGGTCTCTTCCTGGAGCTCCCGCTGTGCGGCCACCAGCTTGTCGGATTCCTTATCGATGCGCCCGCTGGGGATCACCCACGTCCATGTACCCAGGAAGGCGCGGTACTCCTTCAGAATCAAGACTTTTCCTTCATCCGTGAAGGCAATGATATGCACGCTATCCGGGCGCTTTGCAATCTCTGCCGTTTTGGTGCGACCATCCGGAAGTGAAGCCGTTTCACTGCGGATAATCCAGTCTTTGCTGGAGTAGAGGAGGTCGGGCATGCCCTGATCGTATCACGCGAGAATCCCCGCGGCGGTACGAATCTGCTCTTCAATGCGATCCTTAATCTCCGGATTCTGCTGGAGGAAGAGCCGGGCCTGTTCACGGCCCTGGCCGATCGTCTCCTCGCCGT
>CAYMAT010000049.1:0-8505 GCA_964388495.1 uncultured Candidatus Peribacteria bacterium | reverse complement strand
AATGTATATACGGTACTTGGCACCATTCACCTCCATTCCCAATATTTGCCGGGGGATACTGGATGTGGGCTGTACATACACCCTAAAACTCTTGGAGGAGACTAAGGCGATATAGGCATCTTGTTTCCCGTCGGGATCTGTTATCTGCAAAGTGGAGCCTACGGGACTGCCGGACTTCATCCATTGTGTGCTTGAGGTATCCATCACCAGATTCGTTTCTGAAGGATTTCTTGCCACTTCCACAGCACATCCCGCATAGGCCCTGGTGATGACAAACGTCATACTCTGCCCGGGCTGCAAGTAGATATGCCTGTCCGTATCAGGCTGCGCGTCTGTAAAAGCATATTCACACGCTGGAGTGGCGTTAGACATCAGCTGCCCCCGCAGCATATGCGTTACCACGGGCGTGTACGTGGAAAAAAAGGCCACCGCGGCAACAATTCCCGCACTCGTGACAAGCGTGTTCAATCTGCGGCCCCGTAGCACCGTGCGCGGCATGGCGGATAGCGTATCAAGCGCGGAATAAAGGCGCAAAGTAAGGAAGAGTTCACGAAAAAAGTACCCGCCCCTCCGATTGATACTCCCGGGCATGGGCTCTACACTGATCTCTCCCCATGACAGAAGGGTTCCAAATCCGTTCCATCAGTGAAAAACGCGCGCCCCAACGCAGCGTGCGTTTCCGCAGCGCCGTAGGGAAACTCCGCTCCTCACGCATAAAACACTGGCCGTCACGCCTGGTGGCTTGGGTGCAGCAGGAGCTGGAGAAGCGGGGAAAATGGGGTTTCATCCGCCGGATGTCTCTCTACGGGATGGGATTGTTGGCACTCTATATCGCTTTCCTGTATTTGACCCTCCCCCGCATAGACCAGGAAACGATCCTGGCCGCATCCCAGAGTACGGTGGTGACGGACAGGAACGGCATTGAGCTCTACCGCATCCACGGCAGCGAGGACCGCACGTATATCCCCGGCACCAGCATCCCCAAAAGCGTGAAGGATGCCATCGTCTCCATTGAGGACGAGCGTTTCTATGACCGCGGTTGTTTGGACGTGCGCGCACTGGCGCGCGCCATTTTGTTCTTTGGCCACTCCGGAGGCGCCTCCACCATCACGCGCCAGCTGGCGCGCAACGCCCTCAACCTGCAGAAGGAGAACATTCTCAGCCGCAAACTGAAGGAAGTGATCCTGGGCTGCCAGTTGGAGCACAAGTACGACAAGGAGAAGGTGCTGGAGCTTTACCTCAACTGGATTCCCTTTGGACAGAACGCCTACGGCATTGAGCAGGCCAGCAAGCGGTATCTGGGCAAATCGGCCAAAGACCTCACCCTGGCAGAATCGGCCATTCTGGCCAGTCTGCCGCAGCGCCCCTCGTACTTTAACCCGTACGGCGCCCATGCTCGGACTACGGTGACGCCGGACATCATCAAGAAGATCGCGGAAGGGAAAATCACCAAAAGCGACCAGATACCGGAGGATCAGGTGCGCATAGGACTGATTGGCGCAAAGGTGGGGACGGGCACCACTCTGGTGTACGTAGGCGGCCGCGCGGACCAGGTGCTGCGGAACATGGCAGACCAGGGCCGCATCACGGAAGATCAGCTCACGAAGGCGGTGGACGAATTCTCCACGGTGTCCTTCAAGCCCGTGCGTGAAGATATCCGCGCACCGCACTTTGTTTTGTGGGCGCGCGACCAGGTGGAGAAGATGTTTGAAGGCTCGCCGGACCAGGCGCTGCTGGAAGAGGGAGGATTGACCATCCAGACCACGCTGGACTGGAACCTGCAGGAAATAGCCGAAAAGATCATGGCCGAGCACAAGGACGACATTCTCAAGCGTTTCATGGCACACAATGCCGCGCTCATCGCCGCCGACCCGCACACGGGCGAGATTCTGGCGTACGTGGGCAATACCGATTACGGCGATGAGACGTCTGAGGGGAAGATCGACATGGCCCAAGTCCCCCGCCAGCCCGGCTCCAGTTTTAAGCCCTTCGTGTACGCCGCGGCATTCAAGAACGGACTCAGCCCCGGGAGCATCCTGCACGATGTGCCCACCAAATTTGGCACCTACGAGCCGCAGAACTTTGAGGGCGACTTCTGGGGGGTGACCAGCGTCCGCAGGGCATTGGGGGGATCCCGCAACATCCCGGCCGTGAAGGCGTACGTGATAGGCGGGGAGGAGGACACCATTCTGAATCTGGTGGAACAGATGGGCGCACCCACGCCCAAGAGGCTGAAACCGACTAACGGCTACGGCGCCGCCCTGGGCATTGGCGCGGCGGAAACCCCGCTGATTGAAATGGTCCAGGGCTATGCCACGTTCGCCAACCAGGGACGACTTAAGCCCCTGCAGGGCATCATGAAAGTCACGGACCAGCACGGCGTGCTGCTCCACATGACGGATGAGGACACGGAGCATCCGGACGGCCAGGAGGTGTTGGATCCGCGCATCGCGTATGAGGTCACTTCTGTATTGAGCGACGTGTCCGCACGCCCCACGGAATACTGGCAGAACCAGCTCTCTGTGCCCGGCATCCAGGCCGCCGCCAAGACCGGTACCAGCAACAAATGCCTGGAGCGCGCGGAGAACAGCGAGGCGTGCAAGAAGCGCAAGCCGGATAACGTCTGGACCATGGGTTACACGCCGGACATGGTGGTGGGCGTGTGGGTGGGTAATGCGACAAGCGACCCCTTGAGCGAGAAGGCGGACGGTCTCACCGTTGCCGCTCCCATTTGGAAAGACTTTTTGACCCGCGCGCTGAAGGTTCGCAAGCCCAGCGCCACGGCCTTTACCTCACCCGCCGGAATTGAACAGGTGCAGATCTCGCTCTTGAGCGGACAGCTGCCCACCAACTGCACACCCGTCCCCCTCCGCCGCAGCGACATCTTCCTGGAGGAGAACGCCCCCACGCAGGATGACCCCGCGTGCGTGACGCTCAAGGTGGACCGCGTGACGGGCCTCCTGGCCAGCGACAGCTGCCCGGAGAGCGCCCAGGAGGAACGCAGTTTCTACGTGGCACACAGCTACAAACCGGAAACGTATCCCGCATGGGAAAAATCCGTGACGGACTGGGCGTTGGCCAAGTCCAAAACGATGAAAACGGGCAGCGGTGTGCAGCTCTTCCTCAGTAACTCCGGCGCGGTGCTGCCCCTGCCACTGGCACCCACGGAAAAGTGTGACATGAGTCTTACGCCCGGACGCGGAGTGACGCCCACGCTCACCATCCTCTCGCCGGAGAACGGCGGTGGCGCGGGGTATCCGTCCTTTCAGCCCAAGATCTCCTATTCCGTGGGCTCCCAAACGCGCGAAATCAAATATGAGGTGGACGATAAAGTGATCGAGACCGTGTCGCAGGCCCCGTGGGTTCCGCCCCTCAGGATGCCCAAGAGTATTTCCGAGTCCGGTACCCACACACTGAAGATTTCCGTCACCGATGAGTATTACAACGTCATTACAAAGCAGGTCATCTTCAGTTTTTCCCAGGATAAATCCGGTCCCAGCATCCGCGTGGAATCACCGGAGCCGGGCGCCGCGATAAAGAAGGGCGACGCCGTCATGATCCGCGCCGAGAGTGAGGATAGCGAAGGCGGCATCAAGTACGTGGAGCTGTATCTAGACGATACCCTTCTGACGCGTAAGCCCTCTGCCCCGTACGAGCTGAGCTACGACAAGATCCCCGTTGGTACCCACACCATCCGGGCTGTCGCGACCGATCTGGCAGGGAATGTGAACGAGGACAGCGTGACGATAGTAGTTAGTGACTAGTAGTTAGTATTTTACTAACCACTAACTTCTAATTACTAATGTGTAACTGCTTTTATAAATCTGCATTACTGTGAACTTCTACTACGTCATCATCTTCTTCGATTTTTTCGATGAACGTATGGATCCTCTCCGCCGTCGCCTCATCCGCAACGGGGACTTTTTGCTTGGGGATATAGGAAAGACCCGCAGATTCAATGGTCCATCCGTTGTTTTTGAGGAAATCGCGCATCTTGGTCCACTCCGTCATGGCGGTGACCACTCGAAGGTGTCCTTCGTTATAAGAGAAATCTTCGGCCCCAAAATCAATGAGTTCGAGCTCCAGATTCTCGACATCACTCATTGCTAATTGCTTATTGCTTATTGCTTCTACCAACCCCTTCCGCTCAAACATCCACATCACGGAGCCGCTTTCCGCAAACCGCCCCCCTGCCTTGCCCAAGACGAGCTTCACGTTGGCGATGGTGCGGTTGCGGTTATCGGTCATGCATTCAATCACATATGCAGTACCCTCCGGCCCGTACGCCTCGTAGGTGATCTCCTGCATGGCCTCGCCCTTCAACTCGCCCGAGCCCTTTTTAATGGCGCGCTCAATGTTGGCATTAGGCACGCTGTCCGCCTTGGCATTGTCGACTGCCGCCCGGAGCGTCGTGTTGGTGCTGGGGTCGCCCCCTCCGCGCGCCGCAATCTCTATCAGCCGCGCATGGCGCGTGTAGATCTTGTTGCGCTTGGCGTCCTGCGCGCCCTTTCTTATACGAATGTTCGCCCACTTACTGTGACCCGACATAATTTAAAAGGAAAAAGGATGCTGCCCGCCCGCCGAAGCTCTAGAGAGCGCAGGCTGGGCCCACTTGGAATGTTCGGACATGATTAAAGTATAGCGAAATTATGAGCGTTTTCGTTATTCGTAAAACATGCGAATTACGAAGAAACGAATTACGAATTACTTACTTTCTATACGCCAAGAAGCCCACAAAGCGCGCGCGCTCCACGCCGTTGCGGAGCATCTTCTGGTGGCGCAGACACACACCTGTGTAGTAACGCTTCATGATGTTACCGAAGTAATCGATGAAGGGCTTCATGGTGGGGTAATCCTTGTAGTCGATGTAACGCACGTTCTTGCCGCAGAAGGGGCACTTCTTGAGGCGGGGATCGGTGCGGCGCTTCTGGCCTTGCTGGTTAGAGGATCGAGGTTGGGGTGACATGGTGGGTTGGGGGCAAAAGGGAATTTATCCTAAGCGGATGGAAGGATTACAGGGTGTCCAGGGCATCGCCTTCAATAAACTTATCCAGTTTCTTGTTGAGAGCCTCGCCGCTGATCTTCTCCCCTGCTGCCGGCTTGGCATCGGGCTTGCGGGTTGCACGGCGCTTGGCCTTGGCAGCCACCTGCTCGCGCAAGCGCTCCTCGCGCTCGCGGGCGCGCTTGTCCGTGACACTCTCGCGCTCCTTGATCCACGTGTCGTACAGCTCACCGTACTTAAGGATCTGGTATCCCTTGGGCGGCTTCACGAACATGTGGCGCAGCACCCCTTTGGTGATGCGGAGGTTTTTATCCAGCTCCGCGAGCTTCTCGGGCAGAATCTCGTAATAATAGACCGTAATGCTGGCCTCGGTGGCATCCTTGATGGGATACGCCAATCCGCGGCGACCCCAGACATCTTTGGTCTTGAGGGTGGCGCCGGCCTCGGCAAACAATCCCTCCACCTCTTTGATGAGCTGGGCCTCCTCCTTTTGAGGCATGGGATACGGGAACAAAACGCAGCATTCGTACAAACGGGGCTCGGTATTCTCGAGCATCTCGTCGTCGATTTCCTGCGTGGACACGGAAGAAGACATAGGACTTGTGGGTAAAACCCGGTTCCGAAGGGAAGCGGGAAGTCGTATGTGCATAGTAATGAAAAAACGAACGGAGTCAAATTCCGGGGATGATCAAAAATGCCCCACAAGGAGGCATTCTGAAGGGATTACCATGATTACTTGCCCATGAGACACTGCAGGATCTCCGCCCACGTGCTCTTTCCGCCGCAATTTTTGGACGTCGGCGCACTGGCCGGCGCTGCAGGAGGAAGGGGCGGAGACGCCACGGCGGGCACGGAAGCGGCGGCGGCTGCCGTGGTTACCGGGAGTTTTTCCAATCCCAGTCCGGCACGCTGGATGAGCAGCACGTCCGTGGCATCCACTTTCCCATCCATGTTCACATCGGCCAGATACTGATCTGCGGACGAAAGTTTGCTCACGCCCAACACATGCCGCTGAACCAGGATGGTGTCCGCTGCGCTGTACTGCAAATCATGGTTTACATCACCGAACTTGGCCGGAAGAGAGGCAACGCTGCCCAACCCCCTCGCCTGGATGAGCAGAACGTCAGCGTTGTCGATGACTCCGCTGGCATCCGCATCCGCGCGCTTGAAGACGGCAGGATCCGTGATGCGGCTGGAGCCCGCAATGTGGCGCTGGACCAGGATGGCATCGGCGGCCCCAAAGGTGCCGTCACCGTTCACATCGCCTACCTGAAGCGGCGCTTTCTCCGCAGGAGGCACTGTCTGCATTTCCAGTCTGCAATTCACGTCACAACCGTCTCCGGACACCAGATTGCCGTCGTCGCAGGATTCTTCACGCAAGGCCTGCACAACGCCATCGCCGCAGTACTCAAACGCACAGGCGGCCGAGCACCCGTCGCCGGAAACGGCATTGCCGTCGTCACACTGCTCCTGCTGGGACGGCGTGACGATCCTGTCGCCGCAGAATTCCTTCATACACTGGCTGTTGCAGCCGTCGCCGGGCCTGCGGTTTTTGTCATCACACTGTTCCCTGTCCTGGACTACACCATCACCGCAATAGGCTACCGGCTTTGGATCACAGACAAGTTTACCGCAAGCATTCTCGCATCCGTTAGCGTCTTTGCCTGTGCTTTCATACCGGCAACCGGGTTCCGTAGGAGGACACATCATCACAGGACAGGAACAGTCCTGTGGACAGATGCCCGGGGTTTCCTGCGTGGGACAGGGTGCGCTGACGCAGGGGGCATTCTGACAAATGCCGTCGCCGCACTGCGGCCTGGGGGAAACGGAGGACTGTGACGACGATGCCGTCACGGGCAGCGTCACCAACCCCGCCGCCGCACGCGTGATGAAGTCTGCATCAATACTGTTCACCTTTCCGTCCATGTTCACATCGGCCAAGTACATATCCGTTACAGGAATGGAGTCAGCCAGGATGAGGCGCTGGGCGATGAGGGGATCCTCTTCATCAAGCCGGAGGTTATGGTTCAGGTCACCGAACCTAGCAGGAAGAAACTCCACTTTGCCCAACCCCCTCGCCTGGATGAGCAGAACGTCGGCATTGTCGATGACTCCGCTGGCATCCGCATCCGCGCGCTTGAAGACGACGGGGTCCGTGATGCGGCTGGAGCCCGCAATGTGGCGCTGGACCAGGATGGCATCGGCGGCCCCAAAGGTGCCGTCACCGTTGACGTCACCCACCAGGGGATCTGTCTTTTTGCAATCCTGGGGGCAATTCTCCGGTGTTTCCTGCGCGGGACACGTGCTGCCAGTGCAGGAGATGTTCTGGCAAAGGCCGTCGCCGCACACAGGAGTGGGAAAGATGTCCAACCAACTCCCCAGGAGAGCATCTTGTGCCCCTCCATCCTGCATTCTGGCAAGCGCCCCTATCCGCTCGCTGTTCAAGGCAACGGTGTAGGCACGGATTCCGTTGAGGGTGCCTGCAAAGAAGTTGCTGGAATTCCACTTGGCATAGCGGACGCCGCCGATGTAATACTTTTCGCCGCGAGAATCGAACGTGTCCACATAGGGCTTTTCGCTGTCCAAGGAGCCATCGACATACAGGCTCACCTTGGTGCCGTCGTACACGGCTGCCACATGGTGCATGACACGGGGGCCGATGGAACGGATGGAGCAAACCTCATTCACCCCGATTTTTCCAAAGCACACCCTGCCGGAAACACCCAGATACAATCCCCAGCCGCCCTCCACACCAGCCATGACAATCCCCCGAGGAGAGGACGTGGGGGCATCGTCCACGGCGACAAAAGCAGAAACCGTTCGCGCCTGATCAAGATTGGCAACGGCGATATTGACGCCCTTGCCGTCAAAATACTTCACGATATCCGCTGTTAACGGCGCGCCTCCCCCGCCCACATCCGCCACCTGCGGCAATAGGACGTATGTGGCGCTTGCCGCAAACAAAAAAACGGCTACAGCCAGAAATGTCACCCCGTGCAGGGGCTTTTTAAAGGAGCGCTTCATAAATGTGGTTTTTGAATGCGAAGTATGGCCCTCATTGTACACGAATGGACACCTTTTTTGAAGAACAGGTTCATTCCCTTATTTTTCGTCTTGACCCTTCTTAGGACCTGAGTAAGATACGTGGGCTCTGCGCGCCTCCATACGGAGGGACGGCTGAGACCAATCCCAAGCTCCTTACCTCGTCGGCCCATTCCCTAACCAGAATGTGGACGATGAAGAAAGAGAGTGAAGGTTTTCGTTCGGTCATTCACACCATCGCGTAGTAGAGAAGCGCAATATCTGTCCGCCGAAGCTCCGCAAGGAGCGTAGGTGGACGACAAAGTCCTTCGTAGCCCCACCGGCTACTGAAGGCACCACTATTCCTAGTGATTAAACATGGCACCGATCTTCGCCATGGAAAATAATGAAGATCAGAGCTTTTTGACTCTTTTTGAAGAGTTTGATCCTAGCTCAGAGTGAACGCTGGCGGTGCGCCTAAC
>CAYMAT010000048.1:0-9191 GCA_964388495.1 uncultured Candidatus Peribacteria bacterium | reverse complement strand
GGTGTTTACCGGCGCCCCCGGAAAATTCGTCACCATGAAGGAGACCATCCGCGGTTTCAAGACCATTCTGGAGGGCAAGATGGACGATCTGCCCGAGTCCGCCTTCTATATGAAGGGCGGCATCGACGAAGTCCGCGCTTAATTCCTCCACGCATTTTCCTTTCATGCGCGTTGAACTCATTACACCGGAAGCCGTCGTCCTCTCTACGGAGGCACAGTCGGTCACCCTGCCCACCACGGCGGGCGAGATCACGGTGATGCGTAACCATATTCCCCTCGTCACCACGCTGGCTCCGGGAATGATGACCGTGCGCGGTTCTAACGAGCAGTTCTTCGCCGTTTCCCGTGGCACCGTGCAGGTGGAGCCCGGCAGCATCCGCATCTTGAGCGACATCGCCGACCGCGTGGACGCGCTGGACGAGAAGGCTGTGGAGGAGGCGAGGCTCCGCGCGGAGAAACTGCTGCAGGACAAGCGTGGGGATGCTGAAGGCTTTGCGGAAGCGACCGCTATACTGGACCGAGAACTTGCCCGCCTGCGCAGCGTGCGCCGCCGCCGTCATTCCCGTCTGTCCGCCTAAACAATGGAAGCTACCCGCCCATCACCGGCAAAGCAGGATGTCCACGGCGACCGCGCGGTGATGATGAGTTTGAGTCTGGTTGCCCAAATTGGCTGTTTGACCGCCTTTCCCGTCACGATTTTGGGTTTTGGAGGCGCATATTTGGATAAGTATCTGGGCACGTCACCCTTGTTTGTTTTGCTGGGATTCGCTATCGCTTTCATCTCCTCCGCCGTCGCCATCTTCTACCGCGTCCGCGATGTGATGCGCGAGGAATTCAGTACCGACACTCCCCCTTCCCCTCCCTCCAGCTGATCTATGGCTCTTGAGGCACCAACACTGGCATCGGAAGTCGTGGGTCACGTGGGATCGTTCGATATCCGCAACACCATGCTCATGGCCTGGCTGGCCATGGGCGTTCTGACGCTCCTCTCGCTTCGCCTGGCGCTCACGCGCTACAAACTGGTTCCCGGACGCTTCCAGGCGATGATGGAGTTGATTGTGGAGGAACTCTTCAAGCTCTTTGAGAGCGTGGTGCACGATGAAAAGATCACCCGCCGCGCCTTTCCGCTTTTGGCCACCATCTTCATCTACATCGTTACGGCCAACTGGATGGGCATTCTGCCGGGCGTGGGGTCCATTGTGGTCCATGGCATGCACGAGGGGCACGAGATGGCCCTGCCGCTCTTCCGCTCCATGAATGCCGACGTGAACATGACGCTGGCCATCGCGCTGGTCTCGTTCTTCCTCATCCAGGGGTTTGGCATGATCATCCTGGGGCCGTTCCATTACAGCTCCAAGTTCTTCGTGGCCCCGTGGAAGAAGCCGTACGTGATCGGCACCGTGGTGGGGCTGTTGGAATTCATCGGTGAATTCTCCCGTCTCATTTCCTTCACCTTCCGTCTGTTTGGAAACATCTTCGCCGGTGAAGTGCTGCTGGTGGTGATCAGCTTCCTCCTGCCGTTCATTGCCCCCATCCCGTTCCTGGGCCTTGAGATCTTTGTGGGCTTCATCCAGGGACTTGTCTTCGCCATGCTGACCGTCGTCTTCCTCAAGATGGCGGTGACTTCGCATGACGAACACCACGACGCACCAAGCAAACAGGATCTCTCCCGCAGAGTTCTGGATGCCGGGTGATTTTACCCACTTTATTTCTTTTATCTCTCCTCCCTCCCTCTTATGGAAGACGTAGGTACCACCGCAACGATGGCTACTGCCGCCACGATGCTCACCAAGGATTTCGCCATCGCTCTCGTGATGTGCGTCGGTCCCGCACTCGCCGCTCTGGGCATTGCCATGATCGGTTCCAAGGCTTGCGAAGCCATCGGCCGCAACCCGGAAGCCGCTTCCCGTATCCAGACCGCCATGATCCTCACGGCAGCCTTCACGGAAGCCATCGCCATCTACTGTCTCGTCGTCGCTCTTATCCTCAAGTTCGTCTGATTCCCCATTTCCCGTCCCCTTTATGACGGAGATCATCCACACACTCGGCATTGAATGGCAGCAGCTGCTGGCCCAGACGGTCAACTTCATGATCATCATGGGCGTTCTCACGTTCTTCGCCTACAAGCCCCTCCTGCGGACGCTGGACGCCCGCCGCGACCGCATCCGCGAGTCCATGGAGACCGCCGACCGCATCCAGCGCGAGAGCAAGCAGCTGGACAGCCTCCGCAGCGAAGTCCTCAGCAAGGCCGACGCCCAGTCCGGCGTGATGCTCGAAAAGGCCAAGAAAGACGCCGAGTCCGTCAAAAAGGAGATTCTGGACAACGCGCGCAAGGAGGCAGATGACCTCCTTGCCAAGGCCCGCCAGCAGGTCAGTGATGAGCGCCGCCGCTTCTACGAGGAGGTCCACTCCCAGCTCACCGGCATCATCGTGTCCATGACCCAGAAGGTCCTGGAGCGTGAGTTCAGCCCCGCTGACCAGAAACGCATCATCGCCTCCATTGAAAAGGAACTTCCCAAGTCCGCCGCATGAGCAAGACGAATCCCAAAGACATCGCGCAGGCGCTGGTGGAAATCAGCAAGGTGCTTCCGGACAAGGACCGGGAAGCCGCGTGTGACGCCGCACTAACGCTCCTGGAAAAGAGCAGTAACCGCGACCTCAACGGGTTCCCCGGCCGCGTCCTCCAGGCCCTGGAGGCGCATGACGGCATCATCTTTGCCGTTGCCATCACGCCGTCCGGTTCCCTGGGAGACCACGAAAAAACGCTCCATGCCGCCCTGGAGAAGGCATTCGGACGCAAGGTGCAGCTCACCCAGAAGGCGGACCCGTCGCTCATCGGCGGCATGGTTCTGCAGGTGGGTGACGAGCGTTTTGACGCCAGTGTCCGCGGCGACATCGATTCCCTCACCGCGCGCCTGCTTCAGCCGCTTGCCGACGCCGCCAGTCATTCCTGACTTACCCTCTTTTCCCCGTCACCATGAACGTTTCCAGTACCATCGTTAAAACCCTTGAAGAACGCATCTCCACCTACCGCAAGGAGGTGAAGCACGATCACGTGGGCACCGTCGTAGAAGTCGGTGACGGCGTGGCCAAAATCGAGGGTCTGTCGCACGTCGGCTCCGGCGAAATGCTGGAGTTTGAAAGCGGCGTCACCGGCAGCGCCCTCAACCTGGAAGCGGACGCGGTGGGCGCGGTCATCCTGGGTGATTTCAACAAGATCAGGCAGGGCGAGACCGTGAAGGCCACGGGCAAGATCCTCTCCGTCCCCGTGGGGGAGGGGCTCATCGGACGTGTGGTGTCCCCCTTGGGCGAAGCCAAGGACGGCGGCCCCGCCATCAAGGCCAAGGCCTACTATCCTGTGGAAAAAATCGCACCGCGCGTCATTGAGCGCAAATCCGTCGATACCCCGCTGCAGACCGGAATCATCGCCATCGACTCCATGATTCCCATCGGCCGCGGGCAGCGCGAGCTCATCATCGGTGACCGCCAGACGGGGAAGACCGCTGTGGCCATTGACGCCATCATCAACCAGAAACTGACGCAGAAGACGGACCGTCCGGTCATCTGTATTTACGTCGCCATCGGACAAAAGGAATCCAAGGTGGCCAAGATCGTGTCCGAGCTCAAGAAGCACGGCGCCATGGATTACACCATCGTGGTGACCGCCGGCGCTTCCGAGTCCGCAGCCCTCTCGTACATCGCCCCCTTTGCCGGTTGCGCGATGGGTGAGTATTTCGTGGACCAGGGCAAGGACGTCCTCTGCGTGTATGACGACCTCAGCAAGCAGGCCTGGGCCTACCGCCAGATGTCCCTGATCCTCCGCCGTCCCCCCGGACGCGAGGCGTACCCCGGAGACGTGTTCTACCTCCACTCCCGCCTTCTGGAGCGTGCGGTGCGCCTGGACGACAAAAACGGAGGAGGAAGCCTGACGGCCCTGCCCATCATTGAGACGCAGGCCGGTGACGTGTCTGCCTACGTGCCCACCAACGTCATTTCCATCACGGACGGTCAGATTTTCTTGGAATCCGATCTCTTCTACAAAGGCATCCGCCCGGCCCTCAACGTGGGTATCTCCGTCTCCCGCGTGGGATCGGCGGCCCAGACCAAGTCGATGAAGAAGGTTGCCGGCAAGCTGCGCCTGGACCTGGCCCAGTACCGCGAGCTGGCGGTCTTCGCCCAGTTCGGTTCGGATCTGGACGCATCCACCAAGAGGCAGCTGGACCGCGGTTCGCGCCTGACGGAAATCCTCAAGCAGCAGCAGTACGCCCCCGTGCCCGTCAGCGAGCAGGTGGCCATTCTGTACGCTGCGGTCAACGGTTACATCGATGACATCCCCGTGGACAAAGTCCGTGACTTTGTGGAGGCGTTCCAGAAGCACCTGCAGGGCAAGCACTTTGATGTCCTCAAGCTTCTGGAAAAGGAGATCGCCAAGGACACGGAGGAGAAGCTCATCCGCATCATTGACGCGTTCAAGAAGGAGTTCGTTTCCTCGCTCCCCGCTTAACAACATGGCCCGCAGCCTCCGCGATATCCGACGCAAAATGAAGGCGGTGAAATCCACCCGCCAGGTCACCAAGGCCATGGAGCTGGTGGCTGCCAGCAAAATGCGTAAGGCCGTGCAGAATGCACAGATGTTGCGTTCGTATGCGCTCTCGGGCTGGAAGATCCTCCAGCGCATCGCGCAGGTGCACCCCACCATCCATCCGTTTCTGGCGCAAAAGCCCATCAAGAACGTGCTTGTGGTGCTCCTCACGTCTGATCGCGGATTGTGTGGAAGCTTAAACGCGCACGTCTGCAAAGGTGCCGAGCGGTACCTGCGCCGCGCCACGGATAAGCACGTGGGCGAGAAGACCGACTTTGTGGCCGTGGGAAACAAGGGCCAGCAGTTTTTGCGCCGCATGGGTTCGCCGGTGGTTGCCGCGTTCCCGGCTTTCAGCAATCACCCCTCGTTCCGCGATGTGCTCCCGCTCAGCCGTCTGATTATCGATTCCTTCAAGAAGGGCGATTACGACCATGTGGTGTTCATTTACCCGCGCTTCCGTTCCGCGCTGGTGCAGGAGGTGGAGGTGAAGGTGCTTCTGCCCCTCTCGCCGTCCGATCTCAAGTCCATGGCCCTGGAGGTGATGGGATCGCGCACGGAGGCGACGGATGACGTGCAGGACGATGAGGTGATGGAGTACAAGTTCGAGCCCTCCGCGGACGAGGTTCTGGACGTGATTCTGCCGCAGCTCACGGAGGTGCAGATCTACCAGGCGGTGCTGGAGGCCGCCGCAAGCGAACATTCCGCGCGCATGGTGGCCATGCGGAATGCTACGGACAACGCCAGTGACATCCTGGACGATCTGACGCTCACGTATAACCAGACGCGCCAGGCCAACATCACGTCGGAGCTGGCGGAGCTCTCTGGGGCCGCAGCGGCGCTGGGGTGAGCCAAAAAGGGTTTACACGACGGATCTTCGCGCTTAGAGTCGTGTCATCTTCCCTTTCCATTTTTTATGCGTTCTTCTCTTCGTCTGGCGCTTGCGGCAACCCTTGCGGTCACGTCGCTTGCTCCTGTTTCCGCAAAAATCTACCCCGATGATTTCACGGGTCCCCTGCACATGCAGCAGTCCGCCCCCACGCCTCCCACGTCCACGCCGGTGGAAAGCATTCCCTTGGAGATGGGTCCCACGGCTCCTGTCACTACGGACGCAATGGGTTCGCCCCTTTTCTCCACCAAGCCGGGTCTGACGCGCGGTGAGTTCCTCTCGGCCATCACGTATTCCCTGTACACCTGGGATCAGCACAAGCGCTGCTTTGCGGAGATCGCCGGCGGGTCTTCGGATTACCAGCTGCTCTTTAATGATGTCCGCGTGGACAACGAGAATTCCGCAGCCATCTGCATGGCCATGCGTAACGGCTGGGTTGACGGCTACAAGGACGGCACGTTCCGCCCCAATGACGTCATGACGGTTGCCGACGGCGCCGCCGTGCTGACGCGGATCTTTGGACTCAAAACCGACGCGCTCAAGAAAGGCCAGGCCTGGTACACGCCCTACATGAATGCCGTTACCGCTGCTGACAAGAACTTTGCCCTCAAGGCCAAGCAGCAGTTTACGGGTATCCAGCTGTATCACACGCTCTGCAAGCTCCAGGGTTCCCTGTCGGAAACGGGCTCCATGCTCCACTGCGGCGGCATGCAGAAGTAAAAAGCGATGAGCTATGAATCAGAAGCAATCAGCAGCCCCGGTCGCAAGACCGGGGCTGCTTTGCCGTGTCAGGCATGTGCAGGCTCCGGCATCCGTCGCAGGAAGTACTTCACGCCTTCCAGCACCGGCGTGATGGTGATGGCAGCGCCAATGATGACCATCCAGTCCGCAGCGGGCAGGGCATAGGTGCCAAACGGGCCGTGCAGGAAGGGGACGTAGACGAGGCAGACCAGGAGGATCAGCTCCCAGAGGATCGCCAGGTTAAGGTACCGGTTGCTGAAAGTGCCCTTGAGCGCGGTGAGGTGATCCGAGCGGAAGTTATAGGCCTTGAAGAACTCGGTGACGATGATCAGGACAAAGGCCATGGTCATGGATTCCTCCAGGGATTTACCCGATCGCAGCGCCCACTGGAAGACGCCCAGAATCAACACCGCAAGCCACACGCTTCCGCTCAGCATCAATATCACCACACGTCTGTTGAAAATGCCCGTCTGGGGATTACGGGGTGCCTTCTGCATCAGGTCTCGCTCCGGCGGATCCACGGCAAGCGCCAGGGCGGGGAAGCCGTCGGTTGCCAGGTTCAAGTACAAGAGGTGCACGGCGGAGAGGGGCAGCGGCCAGCCCAGCAGTGTGGCCACGGTCATCATGATCATCTCGCCGATATTGCTGCTTAAGAGGTACATCAAATATTTCTTGATGTTGCCAAAAATCCCCCGGCCCTCCTCCACGGCGGCAACGATGGACGCAAAATTATCGTCCGTCAGCGTCATGGCCGCGGCTTCCTTGGTCACATCGGTTCCGGTAATGCCCATGGCCACGCCGATATCGGCTTTCTTGAGTGCTGGCGCGTCGTTGACGCCATCGCCCGTCATGGCGGCGATGTGCCCCTGTTTCTGCAGTACGGAGACGATGCGCAGCTTGTCGCCGGGAGACACGCGCGCAAACACCGCAATGTTGCCGATCTCGCGCGTGAGTTCCTGGTTGTCCATCTTCTCCAGATCCGTGCCCTTCACCACGCGCTCATTTTTGAGAATGCCCAATTCGCGTGCGATCGCCTCCGCGGTGACGGGGTGATCCCCGGTGATCATGATGACGCGGATCCCCGCACCGTGGCATTCCGCGATGGCGTCCTTCGCCTCCGGGCGGGGCGGGTCGATCATGCCCACCAGGCCGATCAGCTTCATGCCCACGTTGGCGCCTTTCAGGTCCGTTCCGCCCTTGCGCGCGATGGCCAGCACGCGCAGTGCCTGTTTGGCCATGGCTTCCGCAGCGTCCATGACCTCCTTTTTTTTGGCTTCCGTAAGCTCTTCTTCGCCTTCCTTGCTCCATAGGCGCGTGCACAGCGGCACAATCACTTCCGGCGCGCCCTTGCTGTAGGCCATGGTTTTGCCCTGCAGGTCGTGCAGCGTGGTCATGCGCTTGGTCTCCGAGGAGAAGGGGATTTCGCCGATGCGCGGCGCGCTGCTCTCCACCTGGTCGCGGTGCATGCCGGCTTTGGCGGCGGTGACCACAAGAGCCCCCTCAGTGGGGTCTCCGGTAATGTCGTGGACATCGCCCTGCTTCACTAAGCGCGCGTCCGATGAGAGCACGCCCCCGCGCAGGAGTTCCTTCATGCCCTCGCCCAATTCACCCGAAAATCCCCCTGTGGGTTCATATCCGGTCCCCGTCACGTCCACAAACTCCCCGTGACTCCAGATTTTCCGCACGGTCATCTCGTCTTTGGTGAGCGTGCCCGTTTTGTCCGTGCAGATGACGGAGGTGCAGCCCAGGGTTTCCACCGCGGGGAGCTTGCGGATCAACGCATGGCGTTTGACCATCCGCTGCACGCCGATGGCGAGCGAGATGGTGACGACTGCCGGCAGCGCCTCCGGCACCACCGCCACCGCAAGCGCTATGCCGAAGATGAAGATATCCACCAGGTTCTGTCCGCGAATGTAACCGATGAGGCTGATGACGGCGACGATGGCAAATGCCACCTTGGCCAGCGTCCCGCCCAGCTTGTCCAGGTTTTTCTGGAGAGGGGTGTCCTCCTCCTCCACGTCCTGCAGCATTCCCGCGATTTTTCCGAATTCCGTCGCCATGCCGATTTCCGTGACCACGGCTCTGCCACGGCCCACGGCCACGGTGGTGCCTCCATAGACCATGTTCACGCGGTCACCCAGCGGGGCGTTCTCTTCGTGCACCGACTCGGTTTCCTTTTCCACGGGAACGGATTCACCGGTGAGCGCGGCTTCTTCCATGCGGAGATTCACGGCCTCCAGAAGCCGCGCATCCGCTGGCGCGCGGTTCCCCGCCGCAAGCAGCACAATATCCCCCGGCACAAGTTCTCCTGCGGGGATTGTTTTCTCCTGTCCGTCACGGATGACCGTGGCGTTGGGTGCCGCCATGTTTTTCAGTTTCTCCATGGCCTTCTCCGCACGGAACTCCTGGATGAATCCCAGAAAGACCGCAAGCAGCACGATGATGGCGATGGTGATGGCTTCCACCTCGTGTCCCAGGAATCCGGAGAGGACCGTGGCGATGAGCAGGATGATGACGAGGACGTTCTTGCATTGTTCCACCAGCATGGCCAGGGGCGAGACGCCTTTCTTTTTCTGCAGTTCATTGGCTCCGTGACGCGCGCGCCTCTCGGCCACCACGGTCTCTGTCAGCCCCCGACTCTCCGACGTTCCCAGGGCGGCAAGCGTGTCCTGAACGGTTTTACTGTGGAAGGCAGTCATAAGCAGGGGAGTATGAAGTCTTCGCATCATAATGAGACCCCTCCTGAATTAGTAGGGTCTAAGAAGGGATAAAAAAAGACGGCCGGGTGGCCGTCTTGGTGATCACATGTTGGAGTAGAACTGCTTCTTCCTGTTCTGCGCGCGGAACCCCTCGCGCATGAGTGCGCGGATGCGGCGCAGACGCTTGGTGGGCTTGCGCTTGTGGTGGTTGCGTTCGCGGAGCTTCTTCACAAGGCCCGACTTCTGCACCTGCTTCTTGAAGCGCTGCTGCAGGCGGTCATTG
>CAYMAT010000047.1:0-9775 GCA_964388495.1 uncultured Candidatus Peribacteria bacterium | reverse complement strand
GACGGAATTTTGCGTTCGACGAACCTCCTTATTGCCGGCAAGACCGTCGTGGTTTTGGGTTACGGCAGCTGCGGAAAAGGGGTGGCCATGCGCGCCCAGGGCCTGGGAGCACAGGTGATTGTGACGGAGGTGGATGCCTTCTGCGCATTACAGGCCACGATGGACGGTCACCGCGTGATGCCCATGCACGAGGCTGCACCGTTGGGTGATCTCTTCATCACCGTAACGGGGAACTACCACGTGGTGCGTTACGAGCACATGGAGAAAATGAAGGACGGCGCGGTCCTGGCCAACTCCGGACACTTTGACTGCGAGCTGGACCTGGAGACACTGGAGAAGAACGCCAGCCGCAAGCGCCGCGTGCGTCACTATTTGGATGAGTATCTCCTCAGCAACAAGAAGGTGATCTACGTGGCGGGCGAAGGACGCCTGGTGAACCTGGCATCCGCAGAAGGCCATCCCAGTGAAGTCATGAGTCTCAGTTTCTGCGGTCAGGCACTTGCTTGCGAGTACTTGGTGAAGAACAAAGGAAAGATGAAAGCCGAAGTGATCACCCTCCCCGCAGAGATTGATGACACCATCTCGCACTACCAGCTGACTTCGATGGGCATCTACATCGATAAGCTGACGCCAGAACAGATCAAGTACTTGGGCAGTTGGCAGGAGGGAACCTAAGCATGGAAGGGCCACCTAGCGGTGTCCCTCCCATGAACCCACCCTTCCCTGAGCTGTATCCTCAGAGTCGGGGCCCACAAGACCCGTCTCTTCGGATGAATTACTCAATTTCGTGCTAACAAACATCACACAACACACATGGCCGGAGCCGCCGTTCGCGGGGGGCGCGGCGTGCGGAGCGGTAAATCGAACGGCGGAGCATTTTTCTTTCGCCTATTTCTTTTGTTGCCCTGACAAAAGAAATAGGTAATGCGTAGCGACCGCAGTCGCGAAGCCCTGCCACTCGAACAAAGGTGGAGATATTAAAAATCCCAGGTACCAGCATGTGCCAGTACCCGGGTGCCTCTTCTCTGTCCTAACGCTGGATCCACCCCTCTCTTTTCCTCGACTTTGGAGGACGGGTGCATGCCTTGCTTACGATTTTTTTACCGTTTGCATGGCATGGAGTGTGGTCCTTGCGTTCTTTCTTCTGCTTGACGGCCATGAAGCCCTCCGTGAAAAAGAAACACTGGAACAGAGAAGGAAAAGAGATTCATCGAACACCTTTTTCTTCGCTATTTAAGCGACAGAATACAAAGGAACGTCGCAGTATTAAGATTAGCTTCCCGCTTGGCAAGTACTGCTAAAGCAGTACAAGACTTTAGCGCTGCACCATGCGCAAAAACCCCTATCAAGGGGGAGTTTATTGCCTGCAAACCAAGCATCCTTAGAATGCTCCGGATCTTTTACATCATTGTTACTGCCAAGAAATCCACTCTCAACGGCCGCTGTTTAGGATGTGGCTGAGAGAGGGTGGTAACCCCCTACATGGAGAAACCATGGAAGCGCTTCGTGAACGGACAGAAACCGGCAAGATGGTTGGAAACAAGGAAGTGACCTGCACTAATTGCAGGCGCTGGAGCGGAAAGCTTAAAAAGCTCCCGCAACACCTTAACAACTGTCTACCCGAAGGGACGATCATCCCCGCGGAACTCGCGGAATTGAAACCCTTCTTCCGTAGCTAGTTTTTGCTTTCCATTTCTCCCGCCCGATCTTCTTCACCTCAATCCCACCTTTGAGGAAGATCGGGCACCTTCTTATGGTGAGCCTGGATCTCTCGGCATCTAAAAAAGGTATACTGGGCTTCATGCCCAATATCGCTAATAACCAACGCTTTGCACAAATGCTGCATCAAATTGCGGCTCTGTTGGCCGAGCAGGGCGTCTTATTTAAGCCCGCGGCATACCGCAAGGCTGCACAGACGATTGAGAATTTGGATCGCGATATTTCCACGTTCACCACTATTCCGGAGCTGCGCGCACTGCCGGGAATTGGAGAAGCAATCGCGGCGAAGGCATTGGAGTTCAATACCACGGGCAGGATCAAACATCTGGATGAACTGATGGCGGCACGGGGAGGCCTTTCACCGGAGCTGATGGAGATTGAGGATCTGGGCCCCAAGCGCGTGCGGCTATTGCAGAAGGAATTGAACATCACGACGGTGAAACAATTGGTGGAAGCGGCGAAGGCGGGGAAGCTACGAGACTTGGAGCGATTCTCCGAGCTGATGGAGAAGAAGATTTTAGAAAACGCGGGAAACGTGGAGGAGCGCTCTATGAGACATCCGCTTGAAGACGTGAAGCCTGTGGCCGAAAAACTGAAGAAGGCGGTGATGGCGGTAAAAGGCGTGGAGCGGGCGGAGATCGCGGGATCTTTTAGGCGCGGAAAGGCGACCGTGGGTGATTTGGACGTGCTGACGGTGACCAATGACGCGGCCAAGGTCTCGGAAGTCATCGCCAAACTCCCTATCGTGCGGCACATAGTGGCCCATGGCGGAACCAAGCTCTCCTTTGATCTGTTACTGACAAAGAAGAAGGACGGCCCGGCAATACGCGTGGATATCCGCTTTGTAAAACGCGATGAGTGGGGCAGTGCCCTCCTCTACTTTACGGGGGATAAAGAGCACAACATCACGCTCCGTAAAATCGCGATCAAAAACGGGTGGAAACTGAACGAGTATGGACTCTTTGAGGGCGAGAAAAGGCTCGCAAGCAAAGAGGAAGAGGACATCTACAAGAAGCTGGGGCTCACGTGGGTGGACCCTACAAAGAGAACAGGTGATATTCGGTAGCCCCGCACTAGTCGCTTCGCTCCAGTGCAGGGCATGAACCAAAGCGTCCTCGGCTTTTCAGTGGCTTGCCATGAACCGTGCGCCGCATCAAAAACATCACAAATCGAGCCCCACAAAGCCTGCGGCGCTCTGGTTCATGGCGGAGAGAGAGGGATTCGAACCCTCGAACCCCTTGAGGGGGTTACGCGATTTCGAGTCGCGCGCCTTCGACCACTCGGCCATCTCTCCAGGGGCGATTCTATAGATACCAAGGCCTTCCTCAAGGCCTTCTTTAGCGGAAAAACCCCAATCGACGGGCGGCTTTTGTGAAAATTGACAGAATTTTCATTAAAGCCCCTTATGCTATTCCGTTCAAAGAAATGGCCTTGCGCGCCAAAAGAACGCTCTTACAATCCGAGTACTTTATTCCTTTATCCCCATCTGTATGAGTTACATCGTCGCATCCGCGATCAAGGAACTCCTCAAGAAGCACGGCATGATGTGCTCCGGAGACCTCCCCGAGGCCGCTTCCTCCGCAATCGAGGACATGGTCAAGAAGGCAGTTGCCCGCGCTAAGGACAACGGCCGCGTCACGGTCCGTCCTTGCGATCTCTGAATCTGATTCAGAATCTAACAAAAAAAGCTCCGCAAGGAGCTTTTTTTGTACCCCTCTCTCTATCTCTCTCCCAATGGGAGAGAGGACTTACTAACAAACATCCCACAACACACATGGCCGGAGCCGCCGTTCGCGGGGGGCGCGGCGTGCGGAGCGGCAAATCGAACGGCGGAGCATTTTTCTTTCGCCTATTTCTTTTGTTGCCCTGACAAAAGAAATGGGCAATGCGGCCTGCCCGGCATAGCTTTAGCGAAGTCGGGAGCGACCGCAGTCGTGAAGCCCTGCAGGACTAGTTTCTCTGGTCAGGCATTCCCAAAGCCACACGTTTTAATTCGGCATCAATGAACATCTGGATATCGCCGTCCAGGACCCCCTGCGTATTGCTCGTCTCCGCACCGTTCCGCAGGTCTTTGACCATTTGGTACGGATGCAGGACGTAGCTCCGGATCTGCTGCCCAAAGTCCGCGGACTGTGTGGCGCCCTTCAGCTCCGCCTTCTGGGCCTGTTCCTCCAGCTGCTTTTTTTCGAGCAGCTTTGCACGGAGCATGTTCATGGCCTGCACGCGGTTCTGGAGCTGGCTGCGTTCCGTCTGGCAGGCCACGACGATGCCCGTGGGCAAGTGCGTGATGCGGATAGCGGTTTCCACCTTGTTCACGTTCTGCCCCCCCGCCCCCCCGCTGCGGTAGGTATCCACCCTCAGCTCGTTGGGATTGATATCGATGTCGACCGTCTCCGGGAGTTCCGGCAGGACTTCCACGAGTGCGAAGCTGGTCTGGCGGAGCCCTTTTGCGCCAAAGGGGGAGATGCGGACCAGACGGTGTGTCCCCTTTTCGCACTTGAGGTTGCCGTAGGCCATTTCGCCGCTCACCTGGAATGTTGCACTCTTGATACCCGCCTCCTGACCGTCGGTTTTTTCAAGGAGATTGGCCTTCCACGACACGCGCTCGCAATAACGCAGGTACATGCGCACCAGCATGGACGCCCAGTCCTGAGCCTCCGTGCCGCCGGCACCGCTGCTGATGGTGAGATAGCAGTTGTTAGCGTCGAACTCGCCACCCAGATACAGCTGCGTCTCCTGCACCGCCCAGCGTGCCATGAGGTCGTCATACTGCTTTTGGAGTTCGGGAAGATCGCTCTCGGCGGAAATTTTCGTCAATTCCCAAACATCGTTGACCTCCGCACTGAGTGCGGCGACCGGTTCCCACTGCTTGCGAAGCGCCTTGAGTTTTGTGAAAAGCGCCTGGGCGGCTTTCTGGTCGCTCCAGATGCCGGGGTCGGACGATTTTGCATCTAATTCCTTGATCTGTTCTGGAATCTTCTTCCGCTCAAAGAGAGTCCTTCCCAGTGTTGACTGCGGATTGGAGCTCGGTGAGTTTGCTGAGCAGTTCTTCCACGGGAAGGGGAGAGGTTGTAAGTACGCGGAGTATAGGTGTGTAGTGATGTTTTTGCATAGGGAAGAAGTACTCGAATCCGTTATTCGTAATTCGTTAAAAGAGTTACGAAAAACGAATAACCAATAACAAATTCATATATGGACCAAGCTCATTATTTTCGCTATAATATCTAGAAAACCCCATGTCCAACACACAGACCAATATCCCCTCCCCGGCCCCCCGCCCCCAGCCGTCCGACGTGCTCTGGAAACTGAGCTGGTCCTTCTTTGGATTCAGCGTGGTGTTTTCCGTGATCCTGGCCCTCTCCTGGACGTACCTGCTCCCGCGCTACACCAAAATTGAGGTGAACGGGAAGCTGATGGACCCCTCGGTTCTGCAGCAGCAGGAAAAGGACCTTAAGAACGAGATTGCCGGATACGAACAGAAACGACTCAGTCTGGTCACCGCCGTGCATGACCCCGCGTACCGCGCCCTCACGGAGCAACGGAGCGTGCGGAGGCCCCTCAAATACTGGCAGAAGGAATTCCGTGATTTCGCCAGCAAAGCCGTGGGCAGCGGAAGCACGGTGCACGTGGGAAAATGGGAATACGACAGCGAGGCCAAAACCCTCACCGTGACCGGTGACGTGCGCAATGCCGGTGTGAGCAGCATGACGGCACTGGCACAGCTTGCCGCGGCGATGCAGAGCGCGCCTTTTGCCAAATCCAGCACCACCCCCGCCTTCTCCCGCATGCAGGACAAGAACATCGGGTATTACTCGCCGTTCGTGTTTACCTTCGCCCTCAAATGAAAATGACCAAGACCATCGGCTCCGTGACGCTTGCAATCGCAGGCACGGGCTTCATGGCCGCGGCGGCCGTGCTGCTGCAGTCTCAGGTGCTGACGCTCCGTCACATGCGCGAGGACGCGCTGCCGCTTGCTGCAGTGCTGCCGCCGCTGGAGCACAGGGCCCAGCTCCTGCAGAAGCAGGTGGAACTGGCGGAAGTGCAGGCCGATATCCGCGGCGAGTCCGCGGACGAGAAACTGCGCGCCTATGTGCTGCCCAAAGACCCAGCCACTCCCCGTCTGCTGGCGTTCATCGAATCCATCCAGACGTTTTTGGAAAACCGCGGGATGCTGCGCTCCATGTCCGCCGTGACCATTGGTGATCCGGGAGAGGAGATCATCACTCCGGGCGGGGGGGAAAAGCCGGAAACCCTCTGGAAACAGCAGGTGCATCTCTCCGCAGTACTCAATGCGGACGGTAAGAATGAACTCCTCTCGCTTTTGGACATGAGCGGAGTGCTGACCGCGGGTGACGCCTTGTCTTCTACAGACGTTGAGAATCTTTTTGATCTCACGGAGCAGCAGAACTATGCCGGCATCGTGCCCATCGAACAGTTCCTGAGCGCCGACCTGGAGAATTACGTGGATGACCCCACCATTTACGACGCACGCCTCACGCAGGCGCTGCCGTCGGAGGAATTTCTGACGGCTTTCAAGAAACTGCTTGCCAGCTCCCGCCTGGAATCCATGAAACAAACACTGCAAAGCGACCTGGGCCGCACCATCCGCGGCCGCAAACTCTGGCCCGTGCAGATGCTGGTGCTCCGACGCGAGACGGAGGAGGACCAGGGGGACGGTTGGACCAAGGTAGACCTGATGCTGGAGGCGTATGGAAGAAAGTAGCATGCTCGTAATGGGTAATTCGTGATTAGTGAAGAACGAATTACGAATAACGAATAACGAAATTTCTTTAAATAAAACCCTTCCTGCATTTTGCAGTTTCACATAGAATATTGGCACTTTCCTTCCCCTTTTTCGTTTTGCGCCAGCGTCACCGTCCCCAGCAACAGAAAGCCATCGAGAAGCGTCCTCGTATTAATGAACAGATTACGGTCCCCCAGGTGATGCTGGTCTCTGACGATGGCGTCACGCAAACCTTGGCCACGCGCGATGCCCTGGCTATGGCAAAGGCGCAGGAGATGGATTTGATCGAAGTCTCTCCCAAGGCCGTCCCACCCGTGGTGAAGATCGGCGAGTTTGGACACTTCTTGTACCAATTGCAGAAAAAGGAGCGCAAACAGCGCAGCCACAGCAAGCAGGTGGAAGTGAAGATGCTGCGTTTTGGGTTCCGCACCGATAAGCACGACCTGGACCGCCTGGCGGAGCGCGCCAAAGAGTTCTTTGAGGAGCGGCACCTGGTCAAATTCACGCTCCGCATGCGCGGCCGCGAGCTGGCAAACAAGGATTACGCCATGGAAAAGATGAAAGGCGTGGTGGATAGCCTGCGCGACGTGGCGGACGTGGAGCAGGAGATCAAACGCCAGGGCGACCAGTTTATCGCCATCCTACGGCCCAAACGCTGAGCCGGAAGGCGGAAAATCCCCTTTGCAAAGGGCATTTCCTTGCTATACTTCTCCGCCCCTTTCCCCAATTAATCGTGCCGAAGATGAAATCCCACAGTGGCGCCAAGAAGCGGGTCCGCAAGACCGGTTCGGGCAAGTATGCCTTCAAGCGCCGCGGCCGCAGCCACCTGCTCATGCAGAAGAGCCGCCGCCAGAAGCGCCTCAACCGGACGGTTGTGGCCCACGGCACCAACTACGCAGCCCTCCAGGGTTTGCTCCCTAGTCTCTGATCCCCTTTCCTGATTTCTCCCCAGAACCATGCGCGTCAAACGAGGTATTGTCCGTCACCGCCGCCACAAGAAGATCCGCACGCTCGCCAAGGGTTACCGCGGCATGCGCAGCACGACCTTCGTGAAGGCCAATGAGGCCGTCATCCGCGCTGGTACCAACGCCTACGTGGGCCGCAAGCTGAAGAAGCGGAGCTTCCGTGGTCTCTGGATCGCCCGCCTCAATGCTGCGCTCCGCAGTCGTGGCATCCGTTACTCGGAGTTCATGGGCAAGCTGCAGAAGAAAAAGAGCGTCCTGAACCGCAAGGCCTTGAGCGAGCTGGCCATCCACCACCCTTCCGTCTTCGACAAGGTGGTTGCCTCCGTCTAAGACTCTCATACTGAATTCTTAAGGCCCGCTTGCGGGCCTTTTTCATGTCATGCTTCCGGCATGACCAGCTTGGGCCGGCGTGACTGGAGACGAGTGTAGGCAACCACCATAGCCACCGTGAACACGGAGCTGGCTGCTGCCGAGAGGCCCGCAAACAATCCGTCGGCACTATGCCCTGACAAACCGTCCGTAGCGCCTGCGCCCACGAGCATGGAAAGCAGCGACAACGGCGCAAAAAGCACGATGAGAATAACGACGAGTGATCCACAAACACGGAAAAGCGAGCCTTTCAAAACACGCGAGCTTTCCCGCAGCGCGTCGCGTGCTTTGAGCCCCTCGGTCACCACAATCACCCCTGCCAGCATGGTACGAAGCAAATACAGGAGGGGGAGAAGCAAAAGAGGCGTGGTTATAAGTGCCGGTGCACAGGGGGCAAGAAGTGAAGCGGAGGAGTGGGGACCCATCAGATTGAGCGCCTCAGGACAGCCGGGAAGATAGACGGCCATTACGATAAACGCCGCTGCCGGAATGAGGCACCATTCCAGAGTAACCAGAGTCCGCAGAATATCCGTCACGATGAGGGGGAATACGACGGTTGAGGACTGTTTTCGCACTGCGGCAAAGGAGGTGCGGCCACGGCCAGCCTTGCTGCTCACAATCCTGCGAGAAATGACCAATGTCGCTGCCTGTCCCCAATAGAGCGTCAAGGTACAGACCAATACTGCAATTGCATATCCCACCTGGCCGATGCGCTCAAGGGAAGGCACAGCGCTGCTGGGCCAAGCGAACTCCAGTATGCTTTGAACCACGGCAGGCAACACCAAAAGCAGTACCACCACGTGAGCCAGCACGGGCTGCTTGCGCATGAAGCGCAGGGATTCGCTGAGAATGCCGAATGGCTGCAAGGATGAGGATTTGGCCACTCCTTCGATTGTAGTAGGGCGGTGATGCATTGACTAGTGCCCTTTTTAACGTTGCATACTAAAAAACCCTCCCCGTGCGGAGAGGGTTATTCGATGACTTATTTGCGCTTCACGCGGATGAAGCCGGATACATCCACCGTCTGGATCTTCTTGTCTTCCTTGGCGAGCTGGTCCAGGAGCAGGTTGATACCGATGGCATCGGACGCCATGTGACTGCACTGGATCAGGTTGATGTGGTGCTCCTTCCCCTTCTCCACCTCTTTTTCCGTGAAGTGCATGGCGAGGATCGTCCCCACGCCCGCGTGCGCCTGGGCCGTGATCAGTTCCTCCGGACCGTTGGTGCCTCCGGTGAATTCCGTGGCGACCACCTTGCCGGGACGGCTGAAGTCCCCGCCGTTCACGATGATGGGCGGGTTGCCCTTCTTGGCGTAATAGTCGTACTCCGGCACCTCCAGCAGCGCGTTGATGATGTCCTTGAGCGTGTCGAATTTCTTCTCGCAAAAGTGTTTCTCCATGTAGCGCCAGACCAAGTTGTCCGTGATGGTGTGGCAGCAGAACGCGGGGATGCCCAAAAGCTCCGCCGCGCGCTCCGTGCGGAAGAGGTTATCGGCGTGGATGGCGCGCCAGATACGGTCCATACGGGGGCGGAGCAGGCCTTCGCTGTGGTTTACGGGCACTCCAGCCATGGCGTACACATCGGCCTGGAGCGTCATCACCTTGTCCAAATCGGCCAATGCACGGCCTTCCGGATGATGGATGAAGAGACAATCGATCTTGGTGCCCTTCTCGCGCAGCCGGTCAGCCAGAAGCACCTCCTGGATCTCGCCGTCGATGCCCACCATGAAGTGCGTGACCTCTTCCTCACCGGTTCCGTTGATAATCCGGCAGTCGGAGTAGGGATTCCAGGTGCGCTCATGGTCAAAGAGGTCTTTCTCTTTGCCTTCCAGCTTCTTGGCACGCTCCTCGTAACGCTTGAGCTGCTTGTTGATAAAGGCCTTTCCGCGGGGATCCGCATCCATACCGATCTCGACGGCACGCTTGAAGAGTTTCTGGAGTTTCATAAAAAATTTGAAGAAATGATGTGACTCCGAGAG
>CAYMAT010000046.1:4792-10291 GCA_964388495.1 uncultured Candidatus Peribacteria bacterium | reverse complement strand
CGAGACCCTCGGTTTACGATACCGATGCTCTACCGCTGAGCTAAGGTGGCACACAATGATGTAAAATCGGGCCTGTCACGGCGAAGTCCCGATTAGACGAAGCCGGACGATTTTGCGGCAAATAGGCTGTTCTTGCAAGGGCTGGAACGGGAAGGAGCCCTAGAGGAAGAGAAAAGACCAATGGCACGCTATAGACCTTCTGGAGAAGTCTCGCAGAAAGACATTGGGCTTCGTAGCGTACAGGCATGGCTTTCACAGAAAATCATGCACGGGTGTTTTGGGCCGGACTGCAAATCCTCACCAAGGAACGCTATGAGGCGGTCTTGCAGGTCTTTGGCAACCTTTCGGAGGCGGCGGCGCATGTGGATAAAGACATGCTGAAATCCTTAGGCTGCCGAGCAGACACCGTCACGCGGGTGCTACGCGATATTGATAATGCGGACCCGGAACATGAGGAGGAGAGCATGATAAAAGAACAGATCCGGATAGTGGCGTTGCACGACAATGACTACCCCGCTCTCCTGCGTGAGACGGCGGATGCACCTTCTTTTTTGTACGTGCGCGGGGAGACCGCTGTCTTCACGCAACCATGCGTGGCCATGGTGGGCACGCGCCGTATGAGCGAGTACGGCAAGCGCGTGACGGACCTTTTCACGTCTGCGTTCGCACGGGCAGGACTGGTGACCGTCAGCGGACTGGCACGCGGTGTGGATACGGACGTGGCGGTGGAGACGATGGAGTGCGGAGGAAAAACCATAGCCGTGTTGGGTCAGGGTATTGGCACACTGTCCGCAAGGGCTGGGGCCATTGCTTCCCGCATTGCACAGAGCGGGGGGTGCGTGGTCTCGGAATTTCCACCACGCTACGCGCCGGACATTTTCACGTTCCCGCGCCGGAACCGCATCATCTCCGGCATTGCGTCAGCTACAGTGGTATTGGAAGCACCGGACAGTAGCGGCGCGCTCATCACCGCACGCTGTGCGCTGGACGAAGGGCGAGAAGTCTTTGCCGTACCCGGTCCCATTTTTGATACCAATTACGACGGATGCCACGCGCTCCTTACTGCGGAACGCGCGCACGTTGCCTGGCGTCCCGATGACGTGCTCCGCGCGCTGAATGTTGTTGCACCCTCTGCGGACTCTTCTTCTACCACGTACTTGCCGCACGGAGAGGATGATAAGGCAGTATGGGCCACCTTAAGCTCTATGCCGCAGCACGTGGATATATTGATTGAAAAAACACGTCTCACTCCCGGCGCATTAAGCGCCACTCTCACGGCCATGGAAATGATGGGCGTGGCGCGGAACCTGGGGATGAATATGTGGGTGAGGGCCTAAGCTTACTCGTACTTCTTCAAGTTCTTTCCAATGCGTCCAAGGACGTCGGCATCGGTGGGAATCTTGAACTCCAGGCCGGTCATCTTCTCGTAGAGATTGATGTACTTTGCGGCCAGCATGAGGCGCACCTCGTCCGTGATGACGGGTTTGGGCGAGTCGTCGCCGGTGTAACCCTGCTCCTTGAGCCAGAGGCGGAAGAATTCCTTGTCCAGCGACTCGGGCTCTTTGCCTGCGGCCATGCGCTCCTCGTATGTGCTCGCAATCCAGTAGCGGGAGGAGTCCGGCGTGTGGACTTCGTCGCCCACGCGCAGAATGCCGTCAGAGTCGTATCCCATCTCGTACTTAGTATCCACCAAGATCAGTCCGCGCTTGGCAGCCACCTCCTGCCCGCGTTTGAAGAGTTTCAACGCATAGTCCTTGAGTTTCGCGATTTCCTCCGGCGTGGTGTCTCCCCGCGCCACCAGTTCCTCCGGACTCATGGACTCATCGTGGCCGCTCTCGGGTTTGGTGGAGGGCGTGAAGATCGTCTCCGGCAGTTTCTGGTTTTTCTTCATGCCGTCCGGGAGGGGATTGCCGCAGAAATTGCGGCTGCCCTTCTGGTAATTGACCCATACGGACGTGGATGTGGATCCCGTCATGTAGGCGCGCACCACCACCTCCACCTTCACCATCTTCAGCTTCCGCCCCACGGTCACATTGGGGTCCGGAACGTCCGTGACGTGCGTGGGCATCACGTCCTTGATCTGGTCAAACCACCAGGCACTCAATTGGTTGAGGACTTGCCCTTTCAGAGGAATAGTACACCATGGATGATCAAAGGCGGACTGGCGGTCCGTCGCGATCAGGATAATGCGGTCGTCCTTGGTATAGACTTCGCGGACCTTTCCCGCGTAATGCGTTCCCAGATTGGCAAGATTCGTCTTGTCCAACGTGGTTTGTAAAAAGGGGCGGAGGGTGTCTTGGGAGATCATGCACCCAGAATACGGCTTGCGGACGCCGTCGCCAAGGACGTACACTCACACCTGTCTTCTTCCCACTTTTTTCCATGGACCAGACTCGCAAGCCCCGGGGAAAGGCTCTTGCCTCATTCCTTATCATCGGATTACTCGTTCTCGTCGTTCTCCTTGATGCCCGCCGCCGCCAGGTGGAGGCGCAATTGAAGGAACTGACTGTCCGCGTTGAGCAGAGTTCTCCCGAGCAGAACCGCGCTGCCGCGCAGGAAGTCATCGCCAAGGTCAAAAAGCTCATCCAGATTCCGGATGGTGTGGAGCCCACCGTGGCCACCATCGTGGATGTGGAGCAGCTTCGCGCCAAGAACCCCTTCTACAACAAGGCCAAGAACGGCGACAACCTGGTGGTCACCCCGGACCGCGCCATCCTCTTTGACCCCGTCGCCAACGTGATTATCGATGTGGTCCCCGTGCACATCCAGCCCAATGAGCAGGGTGCAGCGTCTTCCGGCGCCCAGAAATCCGCCGTTTCCTCGGCCAAGACCGTCTCTTCCGCCGCGGCCGTTTCCTCGGCAGCAGCAAGCACGGCTTCTTCCGCCAAGTAAAGCCACAATCCTCGTTCCACGCTATTCCAGAACTCCACCCGCACGGGTGGAGTTTTTTTGATCCCAGAGGCTGTTTGCATGCAGGAGATTTTGACCCGGGACTAGTGTAAGCGCATGCGCATGCATCTCTTTTCCATCATGATCGGCTTCCTCTCCGCCGTTGCGGGCTTTTTTGCCGGGCAGATTTGGGCTGGGCTCCCGTCCGTTCCGCCGCCCATCGCGGTGGCGGCGGACACGCGTCCGCGCGTGCCTGTGGTGACGCTCGTTCCCGATAACGGCGGCATCCGCGGCACCGTGACTGGCGATGTGCGGCTGTTTTACCAAGACAAGCCGGTGCGGACGGGGAGCGGAGGCGTCTTTGGTTTTGCTACGCAGGGGAAGGGGAAAAAGACGAACGCTGCCGCCCCGGCACCGGGCGGGGCGCAGTATGTGGCGTCCAAGCGCGGGAGCAAGTACTACCCCGTCCGTTCCACCGCGGGGCAGAAGCTCTCACCCGGCAACCGCGTGTACTTCCAAACCGCCGAGCAGGCGCAGCAGGCGGGTTTCCGCCCGGGCAATTAGGCCGCTCCCACATTGCGCCGCAGCCAGCCGAGCGCGTCCCGCGCCATGTCCCGGAAAAGTTCCGGGGCCATGACCGCGCGCACGTGCAGGACGGTGGCGACAAACACAAACGTCTGCGCGGCGCCGATGAACGCGGGCAGGTTGGGCAGCTCCGTAAAGAATGCCCTGTCCAGCGGTGAGACGGGCAGGACACCCAGCAGGTTGAGGCAGCCCAGAATATTGGCCGCCCAGTACAAAAATATGCCGCGCTTGCCTGTGAGCAAAAGCGGGGTGCCCAGGGCCACAAACGGGAAGAAATAACGCTCGTGCATCTCCGTGTTGAATAAAAAGAACGCCTGTGTCACCAGACCCGTGAGCAAAACGATCAGCAGCGTCTGCGGCTTTCTGTGCTCGCCGGTGAGGCTCCGGGCATAGGGCAGCACGGTGAAGAGCATGGTGGCCGTGAAGATCAGCAGTCCCACGTTCCGGTAACTGATGACGCCCAAAAAGAGGATGCCGTCGTCCCGCCCCACCTCCCCTCCAAAGAGCGCCAGCCAGAAGTTGTACGCCCCCTGCGCCAGCCAGGGATACGTCCCCACGGAGTGCACATACACATCGCGCACACGGTCCAGCGTGCCGGCGGCCGCAAAGGGCAGCAGTGTGATGAGCGTCACTACGCCAGCACCTATCAGCATCTTGCCCGCGCGTTCATGGCCGGTGAGCGAAAGCAGTCCCAGAACAGGGAGCAGTACGATGCTCTGCGCCTTGAGAAGCATGGCCGCCGCCGCGCAGGCTCCGCAGACAAGCCATTCGTTGCGGCCGGCGCATACCAGGGCCGCAAGCATGGCGCAGGCGTGCAGAGAATCCGTCTGCCCCCACAGGGGGCCGTCCACAATGGCCGCGGGGTTGAGCGCGTAGGCCAGGGCCGCCATCACGCCCCAGCGCTCATTGCGCGTTCTGCGGAACAAAAAGAACAGCATGGCCACAATCCCCAGATCGGCCAGTACCGAGGGGAGCTTGATGAGCGTGCGGTATGCAACGTCGTCTATGGCGAATTCCGGAGAGAAGAAATCCTGGTACACGTGCGCCACCGTGGTAAAGACCAGGAGCGTCATGGGCGGGTAGTTGGGGGAGCCCGCCCCGTTGAGCGTGAAGTCATATGAATGCTCCACGCCAAACTGCGCGCCGCCGTACCCCCAGCTGGTGTTGAGCCACAGGTCAGAACCGTAGCCCGTGTGGCGGATCACCGCCAGGCGCGCCACCAGCGCCGCAGAGAGCACCAGCGTGAGCAGTGCCAGGGTCCTCAGTCTCCGGTCGCGGGGGTTCTGTGGGGTCTTGGGCCGTAAGCGCGGTCGCGGCAAAGGCATTTCCGCGAGTATACACGCCATCGTTCATGCGTATGAATTGGCGCGCCATTCCGTCTCCTTTCTTGTATGTCTACCGCCTACCCCACGCTCGCACATCCCCTGGGAGCCGTTTTTTCGCCAAAAGAAGCGCAAAATCACGCTCACAGCTTGACCGGTCCCCGGCTTCGCCCCGATGATGCCGGTATGGAGCACATCCGGCTCTCCATCGTTCTGCCGTGCTACAACGAGGAAGAAAACGTGCGCAACACCGTGCACGAAGCTCTCGCGTGGCTCAATTCCGCAAATATCAGCGGCGAGGTGGTGTGCGTGGACGACGGCTCGCGTGACCGCACCGGCCAGCTTCTGGACCAGCTGTCACAGGAGGACGCGCGCGTGCGCGTGATCCACCACCAGAAGAACGGCGGGTACGGTGTGGCCATCCGCACGGGGTGCGATGCCGCGGCGGGGGAGCTGATCTCCTTTGTGGACAGCGACGGACAGTTCCGCATTGCGGACCTGGGTCTGCTGCTCCCGTTCATCGACCAGTATCCGCTGGTCACGGGGCGCCGCCGCCACCGCGCGGATCCGCTCCCGCGCAAAATCTTCGGCAAGGTCCTGGGGCTGGCCATTTTCGTCCTCTACGGCATGTGGCTGCGCGACGTGAACTGCGGCATGAAGGTTTTCCGCAAAGAACTCTGGTCCGTCATCCGCCCCGTGCACG
>CAYMAT010000046.1:0-4782 GCA_964388495.1 uncultured Candidatus Peribacteria bacterium | reverse complement strand
CAACACGGAAGTCTTTTTGCGCATGAAGCGCGCGGGGATCGCCTGGAAGACCGTGGACGTGCCGCACTACCCGCGCATGCTGGGCAACCCCACCGGCGCCAAGCTCTCCGTCATCATCCGCATGTTCCGGGAGATGTGGGATTTGCGGGTGAAGCTGGGGACGAATGTGGCAGCGCAAAGCGGGGTGACAGCATAGTCATTTCGTTATTCGTACACTCGTAATTCGTTATTCGTTTTTTCTAGGTTACGAATAACGAGTTACGAAGAACAAATTACAATCTATTTACTCGGTATCACCAGCAAACTCTCGCTGCCGCAATTGACGCAGTGCATATCCCAGAGCGGGAAGATATTGCGCAGGTTGAACTGCCAGTTGTTGAGCGGCTCGTAGTAGCTGAACGGACGGTAGAACTGGAAGCTCACAAAGATGAGCGCCGCAAAAACCAGCAGACCCGTGGTCTTGGCATTCTCGTGCAGCCACTTCTTGCCCGTCGCCTGGATCTCGTCAAAGACCAGGCCCAGGATCACAAAGGTGAAGAAGAGCGGGATGAAGTAGTGGTACAGGTACAGCACGCGGTCTATCTGGCTCACCGCCGCCATGTAGCAGAGATACATGAAGACGAAGGTGGCCAGGAGGAACCTGTGCTTGAGCGGCTTCTCCATGGGGAAGAAGTACGGCAACGCCAAAAGCGCCATGGCTACAAGCAACGCCAGCAGCGATGCCCACCACACCACCGGGTTGGGGACCAGGTAGAGGTAGCTGTAGTTGGTGCCCTCCGGCGTCTGCCAGCGGTAGTTGATGGTGCGCGCGCCAAGCGGCCAGAAGAACGGCGGGCTGCCGTTCTCATCCGCCTTGCACAGGTCCAGGCGCGGGGCGCCGTTGTTGTAGTGCGAGACGAAGTTGATGGAGTCCTTCAGCTCCGTGAAGAACATGCCCCACGTGGCCGCCGTCCCGTTATCCAGCGCCTGGTGATACGCCGGCGAGGCCTGGTAGTACCCGTTGTCCGGCAGTTGGGAGTTGATGGTGGTGCCCAGGCGGAAGTGGATGGACCACACGCCCACGTAGACGATCAGGAACGGCACCAGCATCCCGCCCGCAAAGATGAGGGTCTTCCGCAGGATTTCCTGGGACCCGTGCGCGCCAAACGTGCGGTACAGCGTGTGGATGAGCGGCACCAGAACGGTGAGCAGCAACAGCAATTTGATGATCACCAAATCCGTCAGGCCCGCCAAAAGGTATGCGGCGGCCGTCCACACAAAGAGGGTGGGGATGCCCTTCCACCCCAACCGTATGGCGATGGGCAGCACCAGAAGGATGAAGATGAGCGAGAGCACCTTGGTGGTGAGCGCCAGGCCAAACGTCAGTCCAAAGAGCACGCTCCACAGCAAAAACTTCTTGTCGTTTTTCATGTCGCGCAGCACCAGGAGGAAGCTCAAGACCACCGCCACGGAAAAGAACATAAGCGGCCCCTCCAGCATGGCCCCGCGCATGTGCACGATCATCGCGTTGTCAAAGATGTACAGAAAGCTCAGCAGCGTGGCATGCAGCGGATTCCGCAGCAGGATGAGGAAAACGGCAAAGACCAGTGCCGCCGTCCACCAGGAGAGGAACGCGGAGAAGAAGCGGTAGCCGGCAAAGGAGAAGCCCTCCTTAAAATTGGTGCCGTAGTCGGTGTTCACAAATTCGTTGTCGCCGGGGTCCGCCTGGCGCAGACAGTTTTCGTACGCGGTGCCGGCAAGGCTGGCGCACGGCAGGCTGCCCGGCAGGTCCGCAATGCAGGCGGTGTTGCCGGAGCTCAGGCATTTCTCGGTCTCGGACGGGTTGGCGTTGAACATCTTCTCGCCCAGGGCCACCAGCAGTTTGCCCAGCGGCGGGTGCTGTTCCATGAAGTACACGCCGTTCAGGTACTTCTCCGCACTCGCGATGTGGTAGTTCTCGTCCCAAAAGACGTACGGGGGGTTCCAGTACCGGTGGAAGTACGTGGTGTACGACAGCAGCACCACCAAACCAAAGAACATCCACGTCATCTGGCGGTTGCTGAGCTTTTTGAGGGGAGATTGCATACCGCCGAGTATACAGCCAGTTCCTATGTGGTGTAGTGATCTTTGAGTTTTGCGGGTAACACCCTTCCCATCACGTCCGTCTTCTGGGTAGAATTTTCTCTCCGTAGACATTCGTCGCATTCTTTCCTCAATCTTCTGTGGTGCAGTCCCCCCTCCGTCCCCCGCGCAACAACCGACAGCAGTGGCTTTTGAGCATCCTGCTCTTTGGCTTTCTGGTCTTCCTCTCGCTCACGTTCCTCATGAATCCGCAGTGGCAGGAGGAGAAAAAATTCGCCGATGCCGAGGAGGTTCCCATCAGCCGCATCACGCAGGGCTATTCCAAGAACGAGTTCAGCGACATCCTGGTCCGCGATAACACCGTCTACGCCACCATCAAGGCGGACGCCAAGGAGAACGCGGGCAAGGTGCTGGAGTCCTATAAGGAGTCCAGCGACAGTGTCAGCGATCTTGGATGGAACGATCCCAAGAACTCCACCATCGTGAAAGTGGACAACCAGGAGACGCGCGATCTGCTGCTCAGCGCCCTGCCGGACCTCATCTTCTTCATCCTGGTGATTGGCGGCATCTACTGGCTGTTCCGCGGCATTGCCCGCAGCCAGAGCAACGCCATGTCTTTTGGCAAATCCAAGGCACGCATTGCGGACGCACGCCAGGTGAAGACGCGTTTTGCGGACGTGGCGGGTGCGGATGAAGCCAAGGAAGACCTGGTAGAAGTGGTGGACTTCCTCAAGAACCCCGGCAAGTACACCAGCATTGGCGCCAAGATCCCCAAGGGCGTCCTCCTGGTGGGTTCTCCCGGAACGGGAAAGACGCTCCTGGCCCGCGCCGTTGCGGGGGAGGCGGGTGTGCCGTTCTTCAGTATCGCCGGTTCGGAGTTCGTCGAAATGTTCGTGGGAGTCGGCGCCAGCCGCGTGCGCGATCTGTTTGCCAAGGCCAAGCGCAACGCTCCGGCCATCATCTTCATCGATGAAATAGACGCCGTGGGCCGCCAGCGCGGAGGCGCGGGGTTTGGCGGCGGGCACGATGAGCGCGAGCAGACCCTCAACCAGATCCTGACCGAGATGGACGGCTTTGAAACCGGCACCAACGTTATTGTGATGGCCGCCACCAACCGTCCGGATGTGCTGGACGTGGCGCTCCTCCGCCCGGGCCGCTTTGACCGCCGTATCTTTGTGGACAAGCCGGACCTCCTGGCCCGCCAGAAGATTTTGGAAGTGCACGCCCGCAACAAGAAAATGGGCAAGGGCGTCAAATTGGGCGATGTGGCCAAGCAGACCGTGGGTATGACGGGTGCAGACCTGGAGAACATCATGAACGAGGCTGCGATCTTTGCTGCTAAGCGTAAGCACCCCACGGTGAACCAGAAGGATCTGGTAGATGCCGTAGAGAAAGTAACGATCGGTAGCGAGAAGAAATCCCGCAAGCTCACTCCGCACGAGAAAGAACTGACCACGTATCACGAGCTGGGCCATGCGATTGTTGGTCACCTCTGCACGCACAGTGATCCGCTGCACAAAATCAGCATTGTCTCCCGCGGGTCCGCGCTGGGTGTCACGTGGTTCCTCCCTAACGAAGATCAGTTCACTACCAGCCGCAGCAAGTTCATTGATGAAATCTGTGGACTCCTTGGTGGCCGCGCCGCGGAGGAGATTGTCTATAACGAGATCACCACCGGTGCCAGCAACGATCTTGAGCGTGCCTCTGCAATTGCCCGCAACATGGCCATGCGCTTTGGCATGGGCGACGATGCCCTGGGCCTTGTGGTCTATGGAGAAAAGCAGGGCAGCTACGCGGGGATGGACCCTGCCATGGCCCGCAATTACAGCGACGAGTTAGCGCATAAGATCGATGACTTTGTCCGCAAAGTGATCACGGAGCAGTACGCCCGTGCCAAGGGATTCATTATTAAGCACCGCCAGAAGCTGGATGAGCTAGCCAAGGAACTCCTGCAGGAAGAAACGATGACCGTTGCGGAGTTCATTGAGATCTTTGATGGTGAGAAGGGCAAGGAAGTGGAGCGCAAGAAGGCGGAGCACAGAGGAGTGAAGAGTGAGCTCGACGAAGGCAAAGAAGAGGTGGAGGAAGAAGAGCAGGAGTAGCAGGATGCAAAATACTACTTTGTAATACAAAATACACATTGCAATCGCGATATTTGGCATATACTAGCCATTTTCAAAACAAATCGGTCCGGCTTATTGACGCTTTTAATTATCACTCTACAATAACGACTGATAATTTTATCCATATAACCCAATATTTATGTCAGAATCGAAGATTCATCTGAAATTTGGATCCTTGGAATTTTCAGGAGAAGGCGACCAGAATTGGATTACTAGTGAGCTTGATAAAATACTCCAAAAATTCGGATCAAACATTGCATCAGAAAAGTCTAATAATGCAGATAAATCAGCATTAGGCTCTGGAAGCCTAGAAAATATCAAAGAAGTTCGTCTTTCGAATTTGGCTACCTTCCTTAAGGAAAAAGAAGCCACTATTGTTCAGAATCGAAAATTCCTAGCTACTTCTGCATTTCTACAGCTAAAAGGGCAAAAAAGACTCAAAACCCGAGACGTTGTAAGTGCTCTTGCTGATGCCAACCAGAGCAGGCTTGGAAATGCTAGTGATAATCTAGGTCAGTGTATTGCGAGGGGATTTTGTGAAAGGGATCCAAATGGAGATTTCTATGTCACCTCAGAGGGTATGACAGAGCTAAAGATT
>CAYMAT010000045.1:0-10626 GCA_964388495.1 uncultured Candidatus Peribacteria bacterium | reverse complement strand
TTTTTTGATCAATGGAAATGGCTGGGGAAAGGCCTTCAATGGAATCCACCTCCGGTTTTTCCATCTGCGCTATGAACTGGCGGGCGTATGCCGAGAGGCTTTCCACGTACCGGCGCTGCCCTTCCGCAAAGATGGTATCGAAGGCCAGTGACGACTTTCCGGACCCGGAAAGCCCCGTGATGACCGTCAGCTTGTTGCGCGGGATCTTCACGTCCACGTTCTTGAGGTTATGCATGCGAGCTCCACGCACCACTATCGCGTTTTTGGCATCCAGGTGCTCCGTCTGAGCTGCCGTAGTGACGTCTTTTTTGGGGTTTTTTGGAGAGGTAGCCATAGAAATAAGCACATAACAAAATCGCCGTGCGTTCGCGCCGGCGAGCTGCGAGCTTACAGGAAAACGAAGATATTGTCGAGGGTTAATGTGCGTTTCCGTCATCCATGGATTGATTTTGGGGATTGGATGACTCAGGAACTGTATCAGTCTCCTTCTCGGAATTGACCTGCGTCTTTGTTTGTAGGAATAGGAAAATCTTAGCCCACATCGGTCTATTTCCCATGCCATCAATAATCCTTGAATATTGAATATTTTGGAAAGAAGTATCCTTGTGGAATGCATTTTCCGTCAGGCCATACTCGGCAAAAACTTTCTGGAATACAGCACCTCTCTGTCTTTTTGAAAGATGATCATCAAAATGCTGTGCGAGATATTGAGACGGATAATGTATCCATGCCTCAATCTTCTCATGGAGAATCGTGTTGGTTAACTGAGCAGATTCTGCTCCCATATCAGCTTTTGATCTCCCCTGCGCAACGAGCTGTATAGTTTGGAAGCATGTAGTCAGCGCCTCCTTATTTTGTTCCATCGCAAACAGTCTCGTCATTTTTGTCCCACCTTGTTTCATCAACAATCCTTTTTCTTTCCAATACGATATTTTTGCGAATTTAGGATCAATACTTTTTGCTACTTCAAATATTTTATGAAGTATTTCGACTCTGGTATGAATATTCCTTTCCCTAAAAAACTGTGTAACAATCGTTTTCGGATTAACAGAATGAAGAATTTCTAAAATCTTCTCTTGAGAAGCGTTTTTCCATGAAAACAACGGCATATCTTCTCGGGTCATTTTTTCGAGTATTTTCGTATGTGCGTTCATCAGCAATGTTCGCAAAAGATCCCGCACTGCCTGGACGAGCTCTAGCTCATGAATATTTTCATTCAACGCACCCTTGAGAACATTTTCAGGCTTAGACAGCGACAAAGGTTTTGAATTATTTTCGAATACAATAACGACATTTTTTATAAAAAACGTGATCAGATCCGTTACTTTTTCCAAAGACTTTTTCGGCGATCCTCCTTCAGCTAAAGAAACAAGTGAATCCACATTAAATGCCACTCCTGTTTCTTTTGTGTATGCATCGAGAACATTCTGAACGGTTGCACGAACCGATTCTTGAGTCTTTACTCCTTCTAGGACATCTGCAGAATCTTTGCAGTGAGGTTTTCCGGGGAGTTTTAATTCGATAGATACCATTTGCACGATTTTTGAAATAAAGGGAATATACTAAAGCTATGTATGTTTATAATCAACGTTTTTCTTAAAGTGGAAATAAGTCCGATCAATTTCTCCTGTCAGTAGATGTTCACCGGGATTATCGAAACCACGGCCAAAATACTCAAGAACGAAGGTCAAACATTGATTCTGGAGCGACCTGCGATCTTTGATGATATTCAAATGGGCAGCAGTATCGCCGTGAGCGGCGTTTGTCTTTCCGTGGTGGAATTCGATGCCAAGACGATGCGTTTTGACATGGTTCCGGAGACGCTCCAGAAGACCAAGCTGGGCAAGTTGCACTCCGGTGACAGAATCAACCTTGAACGGGCTATGAAGGCGGGGGCTCGCTTTGAAGGACATGTGGTCCAAGGGCACGTGGAAGGAACAGGAGAGGTGGTGGAACCTGGTCCTAATCTGCATATAAGAACACAAAATGAGATCAAAAAATTCCTCATCCATAAGGGCTCCATAACAATTGATGGTGTATCTTTGACTATCGCCTCAGTTACCGACGACGGCTGTACGGTTGCGCTCATTCCGCATACCATGTCCGTCACTACACTGGGGTCGCTCCGCAATGGGGACCCCGTCAACCTGGAAACGGATATCCTCATCCGGGCCGTTCTCCAAAAGGCATGAAACAGTGCGCGCAGTCATTCACCGGCAAGGCGGATCCCGCATGGCGCATCGCCATCGTCGCCTCTTCCTTTTATGCAGAAGAGATGCAGTCCTTGATTGGCGGCGCCCGGGAAAGCCTCATGGCTGCCGGCATTCCGGAAGCGCAGATCTCCATCCACCGTGTCCCCGGTTCATTTGAGGTGCCGCTGATAGGGGCCGCGTTGGCGGAAGCGAAGAAAGCCGATGCTCTGATCGGCTTGGGCATCATTGTGGAAGGGGAGACGCACCATGCCGATCTCCTGGCCCGCGAGTCCGCTCGCGGAATCATGGACACCCAACTGAAATACCGCATCCCCTTCGCTTTTGAGATTCTCTATGTCCGGTCTCTTGCGGAGGCAAAGGCCCGCTCTAGCGGAGAAGCGAATAAAGGAAGGGAGGCAGCAAATGCCGTTCTTTTAGCGCTTTCCTCTTTGCGGGATATCTGAAGTCCCTGTACCGCTCCGCGTAGGTGGTCCACAGCAGCAGTACCAGGATCCAGAGCACACCCTGGCTTTCATAGACGTTCAGCCAGGTGATGGCGCGGAAAACCGCAAAGGTCAACAGTACGGCACCGGCAAAGCGCGCCGTTTTGCCAAACAGCATCAGCGGGATCATCAGCACCGTTGCCCACCACACCCCCGCCCACAGGACCTGGCCCCACCAAAACTGTGTCACAAACAGCACCGCGTTCTTCCACCACAGGGAGGAAGACACCGTGTAGTAATACAGGTGATCGTGCATCCATCCCATTTGCGAGGGCCAGGGATCGCCGATCAGGTAACGGTTCCAGCAATAGAGCGCCACAAAGCCGGCAAGGCTTACGGTCATGGCTTTCCACCACCACCAGTTCCGCGTGTTGAGCGTAAAGCGGTCCTTCTGGAGCAGGAAGAACACGGCTACCCAGACGGAAATTCCCACGAACTCGTTGAAATGACGATGATGCAGTGTGCCCAAAAACACCATGGACTGGATGATGAGCAGGCTGAATCCCCCGGTGCGGAGCCCTTTGCCGTAGACCCAGAGGAAGCCGGGGATGAACTGCAGAAGAATGGTGAGGGCTTCCAGGATCTTCTCCCCCGTGGGTTGCCGGAGGATGGGGTCCAGGAAAAAGGGGAGCCACGATGCCACCCACCCCTCGTTTTTCCAGTATTGGAAATGGTCGATCAGGTGAGAGTCCGCCACCAGGAAAAAATTCCGCAGTTTGTACAGGGCGGCGCCCAGGAAAAACGCGCCCATCAGGATCTCCGCCATGCGGCACCAGAAGGCGTTTCCGAATATCCGGTTATAGAGGTCGTGCAGGAAATTCATGGCTGAAACCAGGTATCGGAAGCGCTTTTGGTGGGGCACAGGTCATCGCCTCCGTTTATCCACTGCCCCCGCCACATGGCAAAGGCGCCTTCCACCTCCACGCCGTTCCAGGTGCTCTTGCACTTGTTCACGGCCCAGTCCCGGCAGGTTTTTGCGGTGAATTGCGGCGCGTACCACACCGTCTGGATGGGCGGATCGTTGCCTACCGTGAAACCGCGGTCTTCCGTGGCGGACGCATCCGGATCCGGGCGCACGCGGAACGTGCCCTGGCACCAGTTGTCCGTGTACATTCCGCCCCACTGCGCGATGCGCTCAAAACCAAAGAGGTCGGGCAGGGCCATTGTCGTGACAATGAGAACGGTGATGAAGCCGAAGAACGCCGACCACGGACGCATGGATCACACTGTACGCCACTCTGCAGGAAATCCAGAGTTTTTTCTTCGCGCGGACATGGTGTGCCCGTACAATGGGGAGCCATGACTGCACGCGCGATTTTTTCTCCGATCCTCGCCCTTTTCCTCACGCCCGCCCTGGCGCTGGCCGCGTCGTTTCCCGACGTTCCGGCCAGTTATCCTTTTGCACAGGCGGTGAATGCCCTGGCCGAGCGGGGGGTGATTGGCGGTAACCCGGACGGCACCTTCCGCCCGCATGACCCGGTCAACCGTGCAGCGCTCCTGAAAATGCTCTACCGCGCCGCGGGTCGCAACGCGACGTCGGAAACACAGTGTTTCAAGGATGTGGTGTCCGGCAGCTGGTATGAGCCGTACGTGTGTGACGCCAAGGCGCAGGGGTATGTGCAGGGGTATGCCGATGGCCGTTTCAAGCCCGAGCAGGCGGTGACGCGCGCGGAGGCGATCAAGTTGACGCTCTCCGTGCTCCGCATCCCCGCCGCGGACGCAGGCGCCACTGTGTATACCGATGTGCATGCAGAAGACTGGTTCTCTCCTTTTATATACACCGCGCTGGCGCGCAACATCCTCCCCATTGCCGGGCAGGATGGAAGCCTGTTCTCGCCCTCCGCCCTGCTGGAGCGGGGTGAGGCCGCCGCTTATATCTGGAACGCGCTCAATGAAGGAGGGGCATCGTCGTCTTCCGTTTCATCGTCTGTCGCCTCGTCTTCCCGTTCCTCCGCCTCATCCGTCTCTGTCGCTCCCCCGTCCGCACCACCCACCGTGCAGGTGTCCGTTCCGTTCACGGATACGCAGCCTTCCGGTGTGGTCCCTCCGGCATATCTGTTCTCCGTGAACGGCACATTGACCGTGGATGTGACGGCAACCCTCTCCGCCGGGTCCACCGGCGCCGTCAGCTGCCGTCTGTACAAGATCGGCGACAACGGATTTTCCGACGAGTATTACCTGGGCATAGAGGATGGCAAGCAGTGTTTCATCCGCGCAGCGCTGGGTACGGGCTCCTGGCAGCTGCAGGTGGTGACCGCCATCAAGCAGAGCGGCTACACCGTGGAGACCAAGAAGCTGACAGGTGACAACAATGACGGGTTCACCCAGGCGCAGCCGTTTTTGAACGGCAAGCCGCGCGTGGAATTGCTGGATGCCAACGACCTGGAGGACTGGTACACGTTCAGCGTGAGTCCCACGGACCAGAAGGTGCTCAATAACGGCGGAAAGGATATGACGGTCAAGCTCATCAGCACGGCCAACCTGGGCTGCCTGGTCTATCCGCTGGGCAACGTGGACCTGTTTGGTTTCCAGGGGCCCAAGTGCAATGAGCAGTACCGCTATCCAGCCGGAACCTACATGGTCAGCGTGCGTCATCTGCCGCCGCGCGGGGCCAAGGCGACGTATTCGATAGAGCTGAGGTAAAACGTTATTGGTTCTTCGTTATTCGTTTCTGGTTTCTTTTAAAACCAGTAACCCGTAACCAAAAACTCTGTTACTATTCCTCTTCCCCATGTCCAATCTTTCCACCATTCCGCAGGCACTGGACGCGCTCCGCGCGGGACGTTTTGTGATAGTGGTGGATGACGAGACGCGGGAGAACGAGGGGGACCTTCTCCTCGCCGCGGAGCATGCCACCACGGAAAAACTGGCGTTCATGATCCAGAAGACCGGAGGCGTCGTCTGCCTTTCCGTCAGCAATGCCATTGCGGACCAACTTGATCTTCCTCCCATGGTGGCCAAGAACACTTCGCGACTGGGCACGCCGTTCACCGTCAGCATTGAAGCGGCGGAGGGTGTCAGTACCGGCATCTCGGCTGCAGACCGCTCCAAGACCATCAAGGCCGCCATCAATCCCGTGGCCCGGCCGGAAGATCTGCGCAGGCCTGGACACATCTTCCCGCTCCGCGCGGCGCAAGGCGGAGTGTTGGTGCGTGCGGGGCATACCGAGGCCGCCACGGATTTGTGCAGACTTGCGGGACTGCGTGAGGGCGGAGTGATCAGCGAGTTGATGCACGAGGACGGAAGCATGATGCGCCTGCCCGCGCTCAAAGAGTTTGCAGCCACGCACGACATACTGGTCATATCCATTGCGGATCTCATCGCATGGCGTTGTCAGAATGAAACGCTCATCCGTCGCGAGTCGGAATCGCCGCTGCAGACCACCACCGGCGAGTGGCTGCTGCGCGTGTACACGGATTCCACGGACGGTGACGAGCATGTGGCGCTCATCAAGGGCGATGTCCTGCCGGAAAAACCCGTATTGGTGCGCGTGCACTCCGAGTGCCTCACGGGCGACGCCATGGGGTCGCTGCACTGCGACTGCGGCAGCCAGTTGAAGATGGCCATGGAGCGCATTGAAAAAGAGGGGAGCGGTGTGGTGCTCTATCTGCGTCAGGAGGGGCGCGGCGTGGGACTGGCCAACAAGATCCGCGCGTACGCGCTGCAGCACGCGGAAGGCCTGGACACCGTGGAGGCGCAGGAGAAGCTGGGGCTCCCCGTGGATCTCCGCAGCTACGGCATTGGCGCGCAGATACTCAAGGACATCGGCGTGGGACAGCTGCGCCTGCTCACCAACAATCCCAAGAAGATCGTGGGACTCCAGGGATACGGTCTCCACGTGGTGGAGCAGATGCCCATTGAGGTTCAGCCGCAGTCCGAGAAACAGAGAAAATATCTGATCGCGAAGAAGCAGAAAATGGGACACAAGCTGAGCGAAGTGTGAAAAAAAATCTGCGAAGCGCGCGAAAAAATAATTTTTTTGCAGAAAAACGCTTCACACACCACGTCACAATTTGAAAATCACTCATCTCATTTTGCTTCACGAAGAAAAAGCGATCAGTAGAATTACAAATTAGTAATTCTTTCCCCCATTTCTATGGCTACCAAGAAGAAGGCCAAGAAGTCCAAGACGAAGAAGACGGCGAAGAAGAAAAAGAAGAGCAGGATGTAAGACTTAAAAAAATCCCCGACATTCGCGGGGATTTTTTTGTGTCCGCAGTCTCGCTACACTGCGCGCATGGAGTCGCTTGAAGATATGCTGGGCACCATCGTGTCCTTCCGCACCACAGCGGACCGCCGTGATGAGAAGGACAATTGTCTGCGCTGGATAGAGCAGAAATTCCTCAAATTTTCGCTTCTGAAAGCCATAATCGGTGAGGTCAAACATTCGCCCTACGTGCTGCTCAGGCATCCCGCTCCACAATTATTCTGGTTCGGACACGTGGATGTGGTGCCTGCGGAGGAGCGGCAGTTTTCGGTCCACATCCAGGGCGACATCGCGCGCGGGCGCGGGGTGAAGGACATGAAGGGCGCGGTGCTGGCGTTCCTCATCGCGTACCGGGAGCTCTGCGAGTCCGGGTCCGTGCCGCCCGTCAGCGTGCTGATCACCACGGATGAGGAAGTGGGCGGCGCAACACCTGCGGAACTTTTGCAAACGGAAATTTTGGGCAAGATCCCCGTCGCATTCACTCCGGATAATGGGGAAACGGATGGCATCGTCACCGACATGAAGGGTGCAGCGTGGATACGGCTCCGCGCCTTTGGCAAAGGCGGGCACGGATCACTCCCGTGGAACAGCCGCAACCCCGTCACGCTGCTTGCGGAGACCATCGTGATGCTGCAGGAAAAATTTCCCGTGCCCTCTCCCGACGAGTGGGTGATGACGGTGACACCCACGCAGCTCTCCGGGAGCGGAGCCATCAACACCATTCCCGATACCGCGGACGCGGTCATCGATGTGCGCTTCCCCGCGGAGGCGGGGGGACAGGATGACGTCCTGGCTTTGATCCAGAATCATCTGCCGGAGAATGTCACCGCGGAAATGGCTGTGGGGGCGACACCGCTCCACACAGATCCGTCGCACCCCATGATCCGCCAGTACCGTGAGATCGCATCGGCGGTGACGGGACGGGAAATCCCCCTCATACGCGAGTGCGGTTCCAGCGACGCGCGCGCGTTTGCCGCCAAGGGGATCCCCGCATTTCTGCACGGGCCCGTGGGCGGCAATCTGCATCACCCCAGGGAATGGGTGTCGCTCTCCTCCCTGCGCGAGCAGGTGGAGATCAACCGGCGGTGGCTGAGCTCTCTGTCTTGAGGACGGGCAGTCCAATTCTGTGTCCGTCCTTGATCAAGGACGCGGCCTCCATGCGCGTCAGCCGCTGAAAGCCCGTGACGGGCGTGGTGTCGTTCATCACCATTTCCCTGAAAAGTTTGCCATTCTGATGTTCCACCAATACAGGGCGGTGGGTTTTTGCGTATATATGCCCGTCCTCCAGGGAGAGTTCAAATGATTCGTGGTTCATTTTCATACCGGGAGAGTGTTCCAAGGACTTCATGGGTAAGTGGAGAATGAAGATAAAAAAAGACCCTCTTCGCGGGAGGGTGATGGTAGGTCTCGTATCTTCTGCTTACCTACAAACCACCCTCTGCGTAGAGCAGGAGGAGGAAGAGGGGGAGCAGTTGAGGACGTACGCGGTGTTCACTGCCGCGATAATAGGGAAGGCTTAAAACAAGTCAAATATTCTCTGCGCGCGGGGGTCATTTCACATGATTGAGTGCTTCCGTTGTGCTTTCAAAAATCCGGTTTTCTCCTTCCATACGCGAATACCAGGATGTTTTGGCCAGCACTTTCTTCACCTGTCCCGTCGCACCCGAGATCCAGATGGATTTTTGGGATTTTTCCAGGTTACCGATGATTTCCTCCAGCGCGTGCAATCCGTCCAGATCTATATCAAAAAGGTTGCGGAGACTGAGTATGATGCGCGGAGACTGCAGACGGCCAACCGATTCCGCATGTGCAAGACTGTTAAAATAATTCAATTCGCCCGCAAAGCGGTACACCGCGGTATCCGCTGTTTCGGTGTCCATAATCATCTCTTTTCCCACGCGCGCGACCATACGCGCACCTTGGTGCAGGGTGATTTCGCATTGGCCGTGCGAAAGCCTGCGCACGGCGATGAGAAGAGAGACGATCGCTCCAACCGACAGGCCCACCAATGCATCCACGGCTGCAGTGAGCACGCCCACGGTCATCGCCAGGAAGAAATCATAGATATTGAACCGGAACAGGGTGACAAAATGCTCTGTCTCCACCATGCGTATCGCAGCCACAATCAAGATTCCCGCTACTACAGGAAGCGGCATGTATTGGAACCAGCCGAAAAAGAGCAGGGAGAGGACGGCGACAACGAGCGCGTTGATTCCGCTGGAGACCCGGCTCTTGGCGCCCGTCTTGACATTGAGCGCCGTACGCGCCAAAACCCCGGTCGCGGGCAATCCTCCCAAAAATCCGGAAGCGATATTCGCCAGGCCCAATCCGAATACCTCCCGCCCTTCCGAGAATTTGGTCTTGGTCATCATCCCTGCGATTTTGCCGGAGAGTAGGGTTTCCAGTACCGCCACAATCGTGACGGTTGCCGCAGTATGGAAAAATGCCGTATTAAGCCAGTCCAATGAAAAAGCAGGAACCAGAATGATATTGCCATGCAGCTCTCCGAATTTCTGCTGGATAGAGAGAAGGCCCAGGTCCAGAAGACCCATGCTCGCCATTTTTCCGATGACGATGCCAATGCCAGCCGCCACGATGGCACCGGGAACGCGCGGCGCAAACCGGATGAAGAGCCACAGAATCCCTATGGTCGCAGCGGTGGCGATGACTGATGGAAAATGTGCAGCCGGAAGGTGCAGAATCGTTTCCCAGAAATTTTCCAAAAAATGCGGATGTGACGGCATGTTTCGCAATCCCAACGCAAAATTCAGCTGTCCCAAACCGATGGTAAGCGCCACTCCAAGGGTGAATCCGTGCATGACGCTCCCGGGAATGAACACCAAATACCTGTCCCACTTGAGCAGCCAGAAAAGTAGAATGCCCAACCCCGATACCACAGCCAGTGCCGGGAGCGCCTCAGCTCCAAACTGCTGGGTGAATGCCATGAGTATTCCCGATAACGCTCCTGCAGGGCCGATCACATTGTAATCGCTTGCGCAGAAAAACGCGGAAATGAGCCCGGCCCATACTGCCGTGATGATACCCGTGATGGGCGGAGCGCCCGATGCGATTGCCAATGACAAGGACAAGGGAACGGATACCAGTGCAACAGTCACGCCTGATTGCCAGTTCTGCTGTACCTGGGAAAAGGATTTGCGGAAAAGGTTCTGCATGGGGAAGAGGGAACACCAGTGAAAAGCCGGGTTGTCCCGGCACGGCGGCTTCACATCCATGTCACAACACCTTCGGGAAATCAAGACTCAAGCGTCTCGTGACGGTTTGCTCTCCTTGATGAGGATGAACTTGGCGATGCTCCAGAGAACGATGGCGTACACGACCATGGCAAAGAGCGTGGATCCTTCCAGCACGCGTTCGCCGTTGCTGGGGGACGCCCCAAAGAGCGTCTGGAACGGATACACCAGCACGTAGCTGACGCCGTAGATGGTCTTGGCAAAAATGTTTTCCGCATTCGCGCCAAAGAGCTTGAGCAGGAAGCGGAAAGCGAGGATCACCTCAATGATCCACAATGCATAGAGCGTGTAATGGTAGGCGCGGTTGGCTCGTACGGGAATCACCAGCGTTTTCTGTTCCGGGAATCCTTCTTCCTTGAGAGGGACGGTATCGGTCATGGGGAGGAGTGTAGCAGTTATGGTGCCCCCGGCAGGAGTTGAACCCACGACCTCCTGGTTCGAAGCCAGGCGCTCTATCCAGCTGAGCTACAGGG
>CAYMAT010000044.1:0-10628 GCA_964388495.1 uncultured Candidatus Peribacteria bacterium | reverse complement strand
GAATCGATGCGACTGCCCAGCGTTTCGTCATTCTCAACCCCGTAGCCGAAAGTAATGGAGTCGCCCAGGAGCACGATCGTCTTTTTTCCGGCCTCAGGCTCCGGAGAACGCATGCCTAAGCTGTTGGTTTTGATGGTGGACCGGAAGCCATACTCATTCAGATTCGATTTGAGCTGATACGAGATGGCGGGATCCTCGCTCTTCTCGTAAATAGCCGGAGTCCTGGGCGTGCCGCGGTCAATGCCCGTCACCCGCAGCGTGATTTCGCCCACACCGAAGAAGAAAAAGACTGTACAGGCTGTGAGCAACAGGTTTTGGGCCGTGTTCTTCCATGGGGTGGGCACGGCTATACCATACATCAGAATTTAGCGATATGTATCGCGCGGTTTTGGAGATGGCACAAATCGTCTCGTGGAACAAAGTGTTCCTTTCCTTCCTCTTTGGAGATAACCAGTGTCCATTGGTAGCAAATGAATGTGCTTTGTCGTAACCATGCGTCTCGGGAATGATCTATCATCTGTTTAAAAGAAATTTGCAAATCCTTAAAGGCAAGCCTCCCCTGCGGGATGAGCGGCCACTTTTCTAAATCGGCATCGGTAATTCCTGCAATGATCCTTGCGAATTCTTTAGTATTATCCACGCGTGCGGATGTGCTGAGGGATTCGTGGTTTCTGTAAAGGGATTCTGCAATGGATGAGAGGTTCAAAAATCCGGTTGGCAGTGACGCGCATTTTTCTGGGGATTTACCGCCCCCCTCCAGAATCTGTTGCAGCTCCTTTCGCTTGCCAAGTAAAAGTTCTGTATCACGCTTTAGTGCCAGCGGTGTATCCCCTGAAATGCTGGCAACTTTTTTGAGTAAACCATTCACTTTTTTGATCAGGGCGGCAGCTGTTTCCGGAGTTGCTGTCTTGGTTGCCGCAGATACCCTGCTAATGGCGATGAAGAGGTCAGACTTTTCTCTATTCATGTTTATATATTTAATAATAATTACTAAATAGTCAATCAAGCTGGAACTGCTTCAAATACGCATCTGAGTCGCGTTTTATGCCTTCAGGCAGTTTCTTTTTATCCACAATGCAGTTTCCCAGGACCAGGTAGTCCATGTGCGTGTGCAAAAAGCAATTGAGAGCGTCTTTGGGCGATTCCACGATGGGCTCCCCACGCACGTTAAAGGAAGTATTGATGATCACGGGGCACCCCGTCTTCTCGTCGAATTTCTTGATCAGGTCGTAATAGCGCGGGTTCTGGTCACGGCGGATGGTCTGAATGCGCGCGGAGCCGTCCACGTGCGTGACAGCGGGGATGATGCTCCGTTTTTCCGGAAGCGTGTCGGCCACGATAAGCATGTAGGGGCTTTCGCGGTCCAGATCGAACCACTGCGACACCTTGTCTTCCAAAACCGTGGGGGCAAAGGGGCGGAAACTCTCACGGAATTTAATCTTGAGGTTCACCTTCTTCCAGTTCTCCGGATTACGGGCATCGGCAATGATCGAACGGCTGCCAAGAGACCGTGGACCAAATTCCATGCGTCCCTGGAACCAGCCGATGACATTCTCTCCCTCTAAAAGCTCGGCTGTTTTCAGAAGCGTCTCTGCCTCCGCGTATTTTTGGTAGGGGATGCCTTCTTGCCGGAGAAGAGTCTCGATATCGGCATCCGTATAGTCATTTCCCAGGTAGACGTCGTTCATCTTCCAACGCTTGGTTTGGCCAAAAGCCTTGTGCCAACCTGTCAGTGCGGCACCCAGCGCCCCACCCGCATCGCCGGCGGCCGGCTGTATGAAGATATTCTCAAAAATACCCGCCTTGAGGATCTTTCCGTTGGCTACGCAGTTGAGTGCCACGCCTCCCGCCATGCAGAGGTTTTTGCTCCCCGTGAGGCGCTTGGCTTCCGCGGCGATTTTGAGCATCGCTTCGTTTGTAATTTCCTGCAGGCTCCTGGCCACGTCTTTGTGGAATTGCGTGAGCGGCGATTCCGGCGTGCGCGTGGGCTGCTTAAACAATTTTTCGATCTTCCGCCCTGTCATCCGGAGCGCATGCGGGTACGTGAAATACTTCATGTTCAATGCAAAGCTTCCATCGTCTTTGATATCGATCAATTCCTTCATTTCCTGCATATATTTGGGTTCACCGTACGGTGCCAGTCCCATCACTTTGTATTCCGCGCTGTTTACTTTAAAGCCTAGGTAATAGGTAAGTGCCGAGTAGAGCAGCCCCAGCGAGTGGGGGAAGCGGATTTCTTTAAGCATTGTTAGCTCCGCTCCTTTTCCATGGCCAATGGTCGTGGTTGCCATCTCGCCCACTCCATCCACGGTCACTACGGCCGCATCCTCAAACCCTGAGGGATAATAGGCGGAAGCAGCGTGCGATTCGTGATGTCCGGCAAACAGGATTTTGCCTTTGTATTTAAGTTCGCGCTCTATTTGCTGAGGGATCCACAACTTTTTTTGCATCCACTCATGCATGGCCCGGTGATAACTGAAAAATCCCTTGGGCCATACGTCTATGTAGGTGGGGACAAGACGCTCAAAAAATTTCACCAGAGGTTTTTCATAAAAGACAATCGCCTCAATGTCGTTGATGCCAATATTGGCCCACCGCAGGGCATGTTCGATAGCTTTTTCCGGCAATGCTTCGTCGTGCTTTTTGCGCGTGTAGCGTTCCTCGTGTGCTGCAAAGACCACTTCACCGTCTTTGAGTAGGCAGCAGGCGCTGTCATGGTAGAAACACGAGAGGCCGAGGATATAATGAGGGAAGGAGGGCAAGAAGGTAGGAGGGCAGCAGGTTAGAATTGGCGGTTCATATCCGTATTCACGTCAGCAGGAAGCCAATAGCTATTTGTTTGTGACTTTGCGGTTACTACGTTCATGATTTTTTTCACAATGCCGTATATCCCAAAGCCCACTACCCACAGGACAGTCAAAATGATAAAGCTCATCACACGGCCCAGTGCCTTGGAAAAGGCCATCCAGGCGTCGTATGCGGGCTGTAGGGGGGCGGGGATCCGCATGATTAAATCAGCGTGTAAATGAAAGGTGCCAGCGGCGAGGTTTGCGCAAAAAGCAGAATGAATCCCAGCAAGACAATGAGCATCAAAAGAGGTAGGAGCCAGAATTTTTTCCGCACGCGCATGAACTGCCACAGTTCGCTGAAAATGGAGAGTTTGGACATAGCACTGCTAGTTTAGCGCATGCATATCACACTTTACTACACCTCCACCCAAGGGCGGTTCTGTGTGTCATGAGGGTGCCCGTTGTTTTTTTTGCCTTTGAAGGCGGGTGGATGGAATATGGCGGGCCAGGCAGGAGGATGGAAACGGCCGCGCGCCAGGTCACTGCGTACAAAGAAGGCATTCACACCGTTCTTGTCCGTGGCCACCAGTGTGTAACCTTTTTCCGTGCCCAGTTTTTGCAGCGCCGCAAGGCTGGCTCCGTAGTAGTCCGTCTTGTCCCAGCAAAAACTGGGATTATAGGGGATGGTTTTGGAGACTTCCGGCGGGATATGGGCGTTGTATTCCATGATCACCACACGCGGGAGGTAATGCGTGATGGCTTTCCAAACCCAGTAGTCGTTGCCATCGATATCGATGCTCAAAAGATCCAATTCCGCGGGCACGCCGTAGGTCGCAAACAGCGACTCAATATTCTCTGCGGTGATGAATTCTCTGTGGAGATTGATGGCTAGGTTCTCGTTCCCCCCGTCCATCAACAGTCCGGTCCATCCTTTCTTCTTCCAGAGGTACCGTGTGTTGGATTCCATGCCGTCCTCCACTCCAAATTCCACGTAGTAGCGGTTGGTGGTTCCGATCATTCCGAAAATCGCAGCGATGATTCCGTCTTCACCATTCTGGGAATATTCACGGCGTTCAATGAACGATATGCGACGCTGGAAGAACGTCAGATCGCCCAGGGGAATCCGGAAAAGCGCGCAAAAGGGGAGCACCGCAAAAATCGCATACATTCCTCGCAGCCAATCTAGTGACTTGACGGTCCGGCGGTAGATGCGATGAAACACCATTGCTTGTACTCTACGTGCGTCATGCGCGTTTGTCTCCTTCTCCCAGTTCTGGACGCATTCAAGGGTGCCAACCACCTGCCGCTTCTTTCCGCGTGCAGTGACATGCAATTCACGGTGCTCTGTAACCGCACCAAGCCAGAACAGCCTGCGTTGCCCGCTAATGTAACGGTAGAAGCGCTCAATACTAAAATCGGCCCGTACTATTTCGGCGTTTCCGACGAGCGCTTTGCCAATGCTGTACTCCATCGCTATCCGGTAAGTCATCCCTTCTGGGAACAGTTCGACGCCATTCACCTTAATCAGACCGTGGGTCCCGCACTCCTGCAGCTCACGCGTTCTGGTGTGCCCGTGTCCTTATTTATCCATCATCCGGTCTCCGCGGACTTGGAGGTGGCGCTGCAGGAATCATCCTTTGTGCAAAAGATATTCTGGAAACTGCGCTACAGAATGCTCATCAAGTGGCAACGGCGCGCGGTGCACGGATTTCCCTTCATTGCCACCGTCTCGCGCACAGCCGCTCAGCGTATTGCCATGGATTACGATTTGGATGCATCCAAAATCCATGTGGTCAGCAATGGCGTGGATGGCGATGCGTTTGTTCCGGCTACATCGGCAAGGAAAGAGTTCGACGTCGTATCGATCGGTTCTTTCATTCACCCACGCAAAGGATTCAGGTATCTGGTGGAGGCATACCACGCACTTGCAAGCTCGGGATATTCCGTTGCCGATGTGGGCAGAAGGACTGAGGAGCAACGCGTCCAATTGGCACTCATTCCCGGTGTACAAACATTCGGCATGGTGGAGCACCAGGAACTCCTCTCCATACTGCAGCGTTCCAAGGTGCTGATTTCTACGTCCCTTTATGAGGGATTCGGCCTCTCGCTCATTGAGGCGCTTGCATGCGGTATCCCCGCCTTCGCATTTGATGCCGGAGCCGTGCGTGAGGTGCTGGATCCCGTTGATCCGTCCCTCGTTTCCCCTTTGCGTGACACATCCGCACTGGTGCAAAAAGTAAGCGATTTTCTGCACCTCTCCCCTGATCAGCAGACGGCAAAAGGCACCCAGTACCGTTCGTCGGTCCTCAGTCACTATCCTCTCCAATCCTCCGCGTCTCAGCTGCAGAAGCTCTATAAACAGATGGTCGCATCAGGCCAGTGATTTTTTGTACCACTCCACGTACTGCCTGGCGATGACCGGCCAGTCGTGTTCCTTGGCGTAGGCACGCCCGCGGTCACCCAGGGTTTTTTGCAGCAATGAATCTCCCAGGAGGCGATTGATCCTCTCTGCAATGCCCGCCACGTCGCCATCCGCAGCAATCAGTCCCGTTTCCCCGTCCACCACGGCGTCGCGGATGCCGCCGGCGTCCGTGGCGACGATCGGTTTGCCGCAGGCGCTGGCCTCCAGGTATACGATGCCGAATCCCTCAAACTTCAATCCCGTCATGCGCGGGGTGTGGACGTACACATCGCATGCGCGGAAGTGCGCCACCAGATCGTCGCCGCTTTTGCGCCCCGCAAAATCTACGGCATGGCGCACGCCCAGGTCAGTTGCCAATTTTTCCAAGTTGGCCCTCTCGTGCCCGTCGCCCACTATCACGTACAAAACTTCGGGATGCTTCTGAAGCACTTCTGGCAGTGCTCGCAGCACCAGATCATGGCCCTTGCGTGCCCAGAGACCCCCCACCGTCAGGAGCAATCGTTTCCCTGCATGCTTCTTGCGTACTGAATCCACATCCACATCCTTTTGGAAGCGGTCAAAGCGGACGCCGTTATGGATAATATCGATCTCGTACGGCTTACCGGAAAGCTCCCGGATCTTGTCCCGCGTGTAGATACTGGGCACCGCGATCCCCCGCGCACTTCTGTAACACCAGTTCAGGAGCCATTTTTCTGGATACCATGTGAGCGGGCGCGCGCCGTGCGTTCCCTGTGCGCTGGTGACAAAGGGGATTTGCGACTTACTGGATGCGATGGCGGCGGGAATGCAGTACGGGAAGGCGAAAAGGTCGTGGATCAGATCGAATCCTTTCAATTTCTGAGGGAAAAAATACGTGAGACCGGCGGGCTGGTAGATGCGGTATACGTATTCCGGCAGCGAACATGAAACGGGGAAGGGAAAAGCCGCTGCGTCCGCGGCCGCGTGCTGTGAGCCCGGCAAAAAAAGCGTGCAGTCCAGGCCTGTGGCATGTAGTTCGCGCGCCAGTTCCACGGTGATGTTGCCGTAACCGTCGCGCGGGTCAGCCGTGTTGGAAAAAAGGGTGACGCGCATGTCAGGCCAGGCGTTTTTCAAATACAAAGTCGCAGAGCTCATCAAAAATCGGCGTGATGGACGCGGCACAGAGCACTCCACCGCGGGGATTGGCCGGTTCCTCAAGCTCGTACCGGTACTTTCCACCCGCTTCCTCCAGTATCACCAAGCCCGCGGCCAGGTCCCAGATCCGCAGACCCCGGAAAAAGGCCCCGTCGTTCCAGCCCTGCAATATATCGCCCATCTCTTCCGCGGCGCAGCCGTAGTTCTCCACGGAAGCGCAGCGGGGGAGAGAGGTCTGCAGCACCCCGTTTGCATCAGGCTTTGCTCGGCGCGTGATGTTGGAGGTGAGGGTAGCTTCCGCCATTCGCGTTGTCGTCCGGAGCTTCACCGGTTTGTCGTCCACCAAAGCGCCCAATCCCTTGGCACCCGTGAAGCGCTGTTTCAATGCGGGCATCACCATACATCCGGCCAACAGTTCATCGCCCTTGGCCACCGCCACGATGGTTCCGAAGTTCGGTTTGCCATTGATGAAGTTCTTGGTGCCGTCCAAAGGATCCACTATCCATACATACGGGCAGTCCTTTTTGCCGATGTCTGCCGCCCCTTCCTCCTCCGCAATGAAGCGATGATCAGGGAATATTTTTGTAATGACATTGACAATACACTTCTGCGCTTCGCAGTCCACACGCGTCACCAGATCCATAGGCGACGTCTTCTCGTGTACGCCCAATTTTGCCGTTCCGTGGTTTTTCACCTCCAGATGCTCCTTCATGAGGAGCTCAGCGGCAGCATCCGCCGCAGATTCGGCCACTTTCCAGAGTTCTTGGATAGTCGGGTTCATGAGGAGTGGGAATGGAGCAGTTTTGCGATTGCGGCATTGGCCTCCTTTGTACGGCGGCGTGATTCCGCGGCCGCAGCGCGAACTTTTGCGCGCACGTTATCTGGTTCCGCCAGTGCATGGCGGGTTTTGGCATATAACTGCTCCTCCACGTGGCTGCCAAACACGTCCACACTAAGGTCGCTCAGGCCGATGTCCTGCAGAAATTCCGACACACGCCCCTGCGAGACCAGCGGCACCACCGGAATCCCCAAACCGATGGAGGGGGAGAGTGAATGGATGCGCATGCTCATGGCCAAGTCGGCCTTCGCGTAGCGTCCGTAAAAGTAGGAGGTCTGGGGGACTGCCAGAAGGCCGGTCGAGATCGTCCGCTGATGCACGATCTTGGGGGGCAGTAATTCAATCAGCTGTGCCATGATCTTGTAATCGTCAAAGTAGTGCGGGCAGAGGATGTAGTTGATGTCGAATTCCGCCGCCAGGCGCTCCATGACACGCGCAAACGCCTGTAAAAAGGCCATTTTCTTCCCTTGGTCCGGGAACCGGCTTTCCTCGTCCTCGTTATTGAGGGAGATCATGACGTTTTTGCGCGTGGGTGAGATCTCCGGGTACTCATGCTCCGTGGTCGGGACGTACATACCGGGGTCCGGCACGATGCGGATGGCGTCCGATTGCAATCCAAGCAGCGATTCCAGGAATTGCTTGGTGCCATCGTTGCGAACGCCGAAAAAAACATTGGGCGTCTGCGCAATGTATTGGACGATCTCCTTCAGCTTCTCCACGTTGTGATACGGCTGATCGTGCCAGAAGCGGTAGGAGTTCCCGTAGAAAATGATGGGCTTCTTTATTTTCTTCCAGAGCGGGAGGGGGAGGTTGAAGCGCATGCCGGCATCGCGCAGGTGTGCGCGTCCGTTGAAGGTCACAGCCCCGCCCACCAGCAATCCGTCGTGCGTGTTCACGAGTTCCACGAAGGATTCATCGAACTTACGAGGCCCCGGAGTGTTCTCGATCACGTACTCGTCCCACGGCTCGGCTGTGAACTCCATGCTTTTCTCAATATCCTCACGTAGCACACGCTCGGTCCCGTAGACCAGTGCACCATTGCCGATGTTGGTGCTGTTCCAGTTGGCGAGATGGAGGAGTTTCATAGGGTTTTTCGCTTCAATAAGGCCAATTCAGCCTGCCTAAGCTGGTCTTCCTCGTCAATTTCCACACACTGGTTTTCCTCGATCAGATATCCGCCCACGCGCGGTCCCCACAATGTGCCTTTCTTCACGAAATTTGCGCGCGTGGCGTAGGCGACGCTCACGGACAGGAAGTATGCGGGGAGCTGCTGGGACGGCATACCCACGAATTGCGGGAAGAGCGGGGCGATGCGGTTGCCCTTCCCCTTCTTCATCACCCAGAGTGCCTTGAAGGGGGGATGACGCACGGGCCCGCTCAAGGTGCGTACGGAATCCAGATTTTCCTTCAGCAGAAAATTCACGACACCGTCTATGTCCTTGGCGGACCTGAGTGGAGCGTCCGGGGGGAGCAGTACGATCACTTCCGGTTTCCACTTACGATTTTTCTCCACCCACTGCAGTGCGTGTTTGGCGTACTCAATATCCGGCGAATCATCGCGCGCGAATTCTTTGGGGCGCAAAAAGGGGACGTCTGCGCCCAGTTTTTTTGCGAGTGCAGCAATCTCTGTGCTGTCCGTGGATACGATGCACGCGTCCACTGTTTTAGCCGCGGCCGCGGCCTCTATCGCAAACTGAATGAGCGGCTTGCCCGCCACGCGCCGCACGTTCTTGTTCTTCACGCGCTTGGAACCCGCGCGGGCGGGAATAATGGCCAAAACACGGATTTTCTCTTGTTTTTGCTTAGGCATGATGTTCAGGGAGGAGCGTTTCCACCACGTGTGTGAGTGCGTGGCCCAGGAAAATGTGCACCTCCTGAATGCGCGGCGTGTGCAGAGACGGCACGGCCAGTGCCACGTCCGCCACAAGCTTCAATTTGCCGTCCTTGCCGCTGAACCCGATGGTCTTGGCGCCGATTTTTTTTGCCGCCTCAATGCCGCGGATCACGTTTGCGGAATTGCCGCTGGTGGAAATGCCGATCACCGCGTCCTTCTCTGTTACCAGTGCCTGTACCTGACGTTCAAAGACGGCGTCGTACGCGTAGTCGTTTCCGATGGCCGTGAGTGCGGAGGTGTTGGTGGTGAGCGCCAGGGCGGGGAGGGCTGCGCGCTCTTTTTCAAAACGGCCCACAAACTCCGCCGCGATGTGCTGAGCATCCGCCGCGGAACCGCCGTTTCCAAAAAAGACCAGCTTTCCTCCACTATTGAGGGCCTGGGCACAAAGCTCCGCCGCGCGTTCCAGTTCCGGAACCAGCGTTTCCACCTGCTGCTGAAGGCTTTTTGCCTCCGCGATATCCTCCATAATCAGTGATCGTACGGACGAATTCATGGTTGCTGGAAATGACGCCCTATTGTACATTTCCTCTTGTTATGACGAAAGAGAAAATCCGCATTGGAAGCCGTTCTTTGGGCGAAAACGAACCCTGTTACGTGATCGCCGAAATCGGCATTAATCACAACGGCAGCATGGAGTTAGCCAAGCGCCTGATTGATGCCGCGGTGGACGCCGGCGCGGACGCCGTGAAATTCCAGAAACGCACCATCACTGTGGTGTACACCCCGGAAGAACTGCAGAAGCCCCGCGAGGTGCCGCGCGAGATCATCGAGTCCGCCCTCAAGCGCGGAGTGCTCCCCGCGGAAAACGTGAAAAGACTGCAGGCGGACATGCAAAGCACCACCAACGGTGACCTCAAATGGGCGTTGGAGTTCAGTGAAAAGGAATACGCTGAGATCGATGCGTACTGCAAATCCAAGAACATCGCCTGGTTCGCGTCCCCGTGGGATGAGGCCAGCGTCGATTTTCTGGAGAAGCTCAATGTCCCCGCGTATAAGGTGGCCTCGGCAAGTCTCACGGACGAAGCGCTCCTCCGCCGCATGCGCGATACGGGCAAGCCTGTGATCCTCTCCACCGGTATGAGCACCATGGCCCAGGTGGATGCCGCGGTGAAGGTATTGGGGAAGGACAAGCTGCTCATCATGCACTGTGTTTCCACCTATCCCGCGGAACTGGAACAGCTGAACCTGAAGGGCATCCAGACGCTCAAGGACGCATACCCGGATGTTCTCATTGGCTACAGCGGCCACGAGAAAGGCGTGTACATGTCGTTGTGTGCCGCAGTGCTTGGCGCCGTGAGCGTGGAGCGCCACCTGACGCTCGACCGTTCCATGTGGGGATCCGACCAGGCGGCCAGTTTGGAGCCCAAGGGCATGGAGCTTTTGGTCGGCGAGATCCGCAACTACGAGAAAGCGAAGGGTGACGGCGTCAAAAAGATCCTCCCGGAAGAGGAACCCATCCTCAACAAGATCCGCAGCAAGAACACGCTCGACGCATTAAGGAAGACGTTTGCTCCTTCTCCGGCAAAGTGGTGATCATCACCGGTTTTCAGGGCATTGATGAGGCGGGGAACC
>CAYMAT010000043.1:0-11008 GCA_964388495.1 uncultured Candidatus Peribacteria bacterium | reverse complement strand
GCAAGACCACCTTGCTCAAAATGCTCACGGGCATTCTTGTCCCCAGCGCGGGGGAGTGCACGGTGCTGGGATACCAGCCGCACAAACGCCAACGCGAATTCCGCAAATCCATCGCCTTTGTCACCGGCCAACGTTCGCAGCTGGTATGGGACCTGCCGCCCATGGATACGTTCCAGCTCCATCGTGATCTGTATGCCATTGATCCGGAGGTGTGGGCCTCCATCCTGGGGAGGCTGGTGGAGCTTTTGCAGGTCACGCATGCGCTGCACACCCCCACGCGCCAGCTTTCTTTGGGCGAACGCATGAAATGCGAGCTCATTCTCTCGCTTCTGCACCAGCCCAAAGTGCTGTTTCTGGACGAGCCCACTATTGGCGTGGACGCGGTAAGCCAGCGGCATATCTGGGAATTTCTGCGCGAATACCAAAAACAGGAAGGGGTAACCATACTGCTCACGTCCCACGCCATCGCCGATATTGAACAGCTCTGTTCCCGCGTTCTGGTCATGAGCCGGGGGCGCAAGATTTATGACGGGACGCTCAACGAACTGGCCAACATCTTTGAGCCGGAACATCTGGTCACCCTGCGCCTGCGCGAGCCGCCCAACAGGGAAATGCGTCTGGCCATGGAGCGTACCGCGCTGCACGTGGATGAAACAGATCCGTGCTTTTTCCAGTGCCGCGTGAGGCACGTGGATACGCCCGCGTTCCTGTCCTTTGTGCAGCGTAACCTGCTCCTTGCCGATTGGGACGTATCCCCCACGGATTTTGGCGATATCCTGGCCCGCACCTATTCCTCCACGGCGGAGCACCTCACCATTGCGCAGCAGCAGAACAGCACGGCGCAGAAATTGAAGTGGTTTAACGGAAACTGACGTATCATTTCTCCATGAGCATCAAATACATCCTCGGTTTTGTAGTGGTCGCGGCTTTGGTGTTCTGGGTTTCCCTGCGCCCCAGCTTTGCCCGTGACTGGTCCCTGGACCAGGCGCTTGCGCCGGAAGTGACATTCCATGGTGAGACGGTAACCGTCAAAAACATCCGCAATTTCCGGTACCGCACCACCACGGATTACGATCCTGCTTACCAGGACAAGACGTATGATGTGCGCGGGGTGAATTCCGTGTGGTTTGTGGTGGAGCCGTTCCGCGGGAAAAAGGGCGCACACACCTTGTTAAGTTTTGGATTCAAGAACGGGGAGTACCTGGCCGTGTCCCCGGAAATCCGTAAGGAGAAAGGGGAGACCTTCTCTCCGTACCTGGGCATCCTCAAGCAGTATGAATTGATGTACGTGATTGCCGATGAGCGCGATGTGCTGGGCCTGCGTGCCAATATCCGCAAAGACGATGTGTACGTGTATCCCATCAAAACTACGGAGGAACAGGCGCGCCAGCTTTTTGTGCGGGTTCTACAGAGGGCCAATACCGTGGATACCGTGCAGCCAGAGTTCTACAACACCATCTGGAACAGCTGTAATTCCAACATCCTGGATGCCTTTAACCAGGTCCTGGGAACGCACATTGGCCTCTCCTACCGCACGCTCTTCCCGGAGCACACGGATGAAGTGCTCTATGAGCAGGGTTTGATTGATACGGACTTGCCCTTAGAAAAAGCCCGAGAGCGTTTTAAGATCAACGATCGGGCTGCAAAGTTTGCGGACAGTGAAGAGTTTTCGCGGGGGGTTAGGGAGTAGTGCCAAAATCAACGCGGATGGTGGTCAGAGAGGCGAGGGGGAAGGGGGGTCATTTCACCCACCTAAACGTCTCAAAAATCTGCTGGGCCATTTTTGGATCATCCTTTATCTGGCTGATACAGATGAGCACAGTTTTACCGTCCTTTTCTGTGCAAAGGGCATAACCAGCTGCGCCCTTATTTGTGGGAGGGATACAAATAGGCTTTTGATCGTCCGTCTCAAATTCACCCATTTTTTCGTTATCAAAGTGATCCACTCTGCCCCACTCCGCTTTTCCATTGGCAGCTGACAGCATTGCCATTACTGATGCTCCGGTAAAAAAGGGAGAACAAGTTATTTCTCGTGGTAAATAATAACCGCTAGATGCCCATTCATTTTGCTCTTGGAGGGATAGTGGAAAATCATAGGTAGTGATGTTCATATTTCTTTCTTTCCAGTCCGTAGCATTAACCCATTTTGGTTGATAGAACGTATAACCTCGGTTTAAATCGCAAATAACATCCCGGTCGGTTCCATTGCTATAGCAGCCTGAAGTGGAATTCTCAGTATTTCGAGAACAACTTACTAAAGCCAATAGGCCAGAAATAAGAATTATAGAGAATAGTCTACCCATGATTGAGAGGAAGTATCCCAGACATTTTTGCCCGTAGTCCAGGAGGTGGAATTAAATTTTACCCATTTCATAACTGGTACTTTTTTCCCGTTTACATCTTGTTCGGCAATTTGCTTCCACACCACCCTCTCCATCTCCTCGGGCTTCTTTCCGGTGTCCCAGGCATACCAATATCCCGGCGTTCTGGCATCTGCAGTTTGTTGATTCTGATGACTATAAAACACTCCTGCAAACTTCCCTGTTTGATTTTGAGCAACCCAGGCATTCAAATTATTCTCCCAAAGCACAGTGGTGGAACTGTTATCTCCTGTGGTGGTCACATTGCCATCAGCTCCGGCGTCGCTTGCTATAACACTATGCAGTTCCTGGGTAAGTAGTATGCGCATATCTACTCCCTGTTCTTTGCCATTTACATCAAAGTAGCCGATTTTTGTGTGCAAATGATTATCAAACAAATCATCTTTTCCTTCACCTCTGCCGCCCACTGCGCCCACTTGCACATGTCCTTTCACTTTTGTTACACCAGGAACAAACGTCCAAATCTGGTGGCCATCTTTGTCACGAGCTTCAAAAATATTTTTCCCCGAGGGATCTTTCTGGCCGGTATCATTCACTAAAAGATGCAGGTATTCTACAAACCATCTGACTTCCTTTCCGGCAATGGTCGTCTTGTATTGAATACGGATAACACCATAGTCATTGGCGTATTTTGAGCCCACGTCCATGATTGTTCCCTCCATATCTGCTGAGCCTGGAGTAAATACAGGGGATCCCAACTCATCGATGGGATTCACCTTATTAAGATCCACTGCATCATAGGAATTTCCATAGTGATAGTCAGAGCCGATATCCCATTTCCAATCTTTCATATTGGAAAGGGGGAAATTTTCTTTTAATTGGTTAAGGAGGACGTTTTCAATAATTTTATTAGGATCCCCTTCCGGTAACGTCGACAAATCTTTCATTGATGGCCCCATCTCCACCCTAAACACTCCCGACGTAAACACCGGTACGCTTGTTGCAGTGCCATTGCGGCGGTCTACCGTGAACTGCACACGGAACTGTTTGTGGACAGAGCCATCGGGGGAGAGGGTGCGGAAGGCGGACATGGGAATCTGTACTACCAGCGTATCACGGAGGGCATACGTTATGCCGGGGTACGTCTTTCCGTCGGAGTCCATAAGCACGGCCTTTCCATTGAAACTCTGCGTGTCTGCAGGGAGGTCTACGCGAACACGTACTTCGGAATCTGTTTCCGTATACCACGTCTGAGGATTTATTGCGTCATAGACTTTCCCCGGCGTTGCTGTGTATCCCGGGAGGCAAGCAGTTAATAAATAACCTAGATTCTTGTCCTGCAGTATTTTTTGCACGGCTGCCGGTATTTGCGTGACCGGGAGTTGCAGTGCGGTGGAAAGGTCGATACCCGTGAGTGCAAAAAAGTCCGCTGAACGCTGCGCGTTATCCGCAGGCGAGGCATATACAAGATTGGCCATCATGCCGGAAAGAACTTTCCCCAAGAGTGTGGTCTTTTGTACCCATGGAACAGATTGTGCCGATGAAGGCAGTGCCAGAAGGTGTGCCAGTTCTGCGGAATGCTCCTGCAATTGAATGGGACTGCTCATGCTGAAAAGGATGTTGTCTGTATTCATAGGGCTTCCGCCTATATCTGCCACACGCGTATCACTCTTTACCCCCTGTGACGCCGCAATGGCCAGCGGTGCCGGGGCGATGGTATCCACGATGGCGGCGATGACGGCACTGTCGTTTCCGTTATCCAGCGGTGCCAGAGAGAGATTTTTGAAGAGCCAAGGGTTGGCGGCATAGATGGCCACGGCCTGTTCCGCCTGTAGGCGTGCAGTAGCGGAATCGATGCCTTTCAATTCATTGCGCCGTGCGATTTCCGTGATGAGGGCATCATGGTTCCCCTGCAGCATGAATTTTTCGATGAACTGGTCGCGTCCTCCCGCTGTCAGCTCCGATGGCTTGAGCGTGACCTGCGCGGACGTGCCGCCATTCACCACAATCTGGTATCCCGTCACGCCGCGTGCGTACGCGATGCGCGAATCCCCGGAGGCCAGAACGGTGCTGGTGATGTTATTGACCAGCCGCTGTGCGCTGGTGTTCTGGGCCAGTGATCCGTTCCACAGGGCGGTATTGAAGGCCGTAGAGGCGCCGGATTCCGTCGCATACCTATATGTTCCTGTCTGGAACAGGTGCTCCTTTCCGTTCATGACAAATCCAATGGTGTACCAAGCATGTTTACCGTCCACTGGCTGCGCTTCCGGCACCCACACACTCAGGTCCACGGTCTGTCCCGCTTTGATGGTTCCGCCAGCCATGGTGTGCATCACGGCATCCGAGAGGTTGTGGTTCTGGCCACTGTGCACGCGTACCTCATCTATATGAATATCCGATGCTCCGGTGTTGTTGATGGTGAACGTTCCGTCAAATTCCCCTACGGCGGATTCCACCTGCCCCGCCTTGAGCTCCGTGTGGTCCGCCCAACTGTCTCCTCCTTGCGCTCGGCGGTTCACCAGGCTTCCCGAGAGGGCCTGTATGCCTGACGGAGGCAGTACTTCCGCCAGCGAGCCTCCCGCCTTTGTGGAAATTCCCAGAGTGGACCATGATGAAACGGGGATCCACACACTGTCGTTCTTGGACGGAAAGAGCACCACCATGTTGTTGCCGATGAATTGGTAGTGGTCCGTCTGGATGGGCGTGCCCGTGGGCATGGGATCGTAACTGTTGTTGCTGGACTGGACGGTGACGGGGATACCGGAGAAGCGGGCGTTCCCGGCCGAGTTACTGAGCGTGAAGAGCGTGTATTTGCCGGGATCCCTCTGGAAGAGCACGCCAAACGAGCTTTCCGAATTGCCGCTGCTGTTGCGCCCCACGTACCTTCTCCACCACCACGCACCGCCGTTGTCACTGGGGACATAGCGCGCAGACCCCAGCGCAATGGAGGCGTTGGTGGCGGTTGTTGCCGGGAGGGCGGGGGTTTGCGGCTGGTCGCTGTTGCTGATAATGCGCATGTTCTGCAGTGATCCTCCCGCGCTGCCGCGGATGACCACGGAGGTGATGCCCAATGCATCGGCACACACAAATTCCGTTCCATCCTGCACGGACATACTGCGGACCAGCGTGTCGCCCCGGTAGCCATCCACCGTCACCGTGCCACCTGCTGCGGGGGTCTTGAGCGTTGCGGAAATTCCCTGCGTGAAACGCGTAAGCGTGGACAAGTCCATCACTCCCACGTCGCCGGTGATCTTGAGTGCGCTGCCGCCTTCAATAGCTGCAATGGGCGATGCTCCTCTCCATGAGGCCAGCCGGGCTTGGCCGGCGGGAGTATCCGCCGTGGTGGTGACACTCTCGTTGCTGCTGACGGGCGCCAGTGCGGCGGTATTGAGCGTGATCCGCTGCGGCACGGGTGTGCGTGTCTCCTCAAGCGCCAGGAAGGCCGTGAGGCTATCGATGCCGTTTTTAGCTGTGTCCGAGTATGTCTCGCGGTCCGCGGCAAAGCTGTCTGCCTGCGTGAGCAGCAGCAGGCGCTGGTTGGCGTCCGTATTGGTCTGCTCCAAAAGATGCACGGTCTGTTCCTGCAGAGTGATGACATCGGGGGCGGTGCCGGGCGTGGCACGGAGTGTATCCAGCAAGGCGCGGGCTGCCGCCAGGTCCGCTCCGCTGTTTGCAACCCTGTCCTGCTGGGTGCGAATCAGCAGTGCACGGGTCACGGAAAGTCCCACACCGTCTTTGCCCAGAATATCGGACGACGTGAGCGTGCCCTCCGTGTATTTGCCGGCGATGGTCGCGTCGCCCTGCCGCAACTGCACAAGCACGGAGGTGAGCGCCTGATGCAGCGATGTTTGCTGTGCGGGGGAAAAGAGCGTCGGCAGCGAGGCGAGCAGGGTTTCCCTGTCCATGGGCAGAGCGGCCAATGCGGCGGAGAAATTCACCTGTGTCTTCAGCTGGCTCGCTTGCGTCATGACCGCACTCACCAACCCCGTCACCTGCGCCGTCTCCCGCACCATGGCGGAAGCCACCGCATCCAGCTCCTCCTGTGTCAGGATTTGCTCCGCGCGCAACTTCCCGGTTTCGGTATCGTCAAAGACCAGCTCCGCCGTCTTACCGTCAATCTGCTGCTGGATGCCGGGGAGTGCGTTGGCTTTTGCGTCCCGCAGAGTCTGTGTCGTTGATTGCTCCGCCAGCAGCGTCTGCTGCTCATTGGGGATGGCGATGATCCTGCCCTGCAGACGCGTGTTGTCGTTGGTCAATGCGGTGACGCGGTTCTGATCCGCGGTGATGCGGGTCTGGATGCCCGAGAGCTGGGTGCGGTTGGTGGCCAGGGTGGACTGGGACGCTTTGGTGGCGTTCACCGCTGTCTGATACTGCGTGAGGTACAGCTTCTGCGTGGCGGTGGGGCGTGCGGGCGGGGAGGCGGGGTCCACCTTGAGGGTGGTTAGGGCCTGGCGCAGGCGCGTCTCTGTGGCCACGTTGGTGCTCACCTGTTTTTCCAGGGTGGCGATGGTTTTCTGCACTGTATCCTTGCTCTTTGTCAGCGAGACGATTTCCTTGTTGAGTGCCGCGATCTCCGTGGTGTTTTTCTGGATGCTCCCCGGGGCGTCGGCCAACTCTTTGCTGAGGGCGCTCACACTCTGTCCAATCTGCGTCAGACGGGTATTGAGGGACGCGATGTCGTTCTGGGCGGATGTCAGACTTTGGTTGAGCGATGCCAGATCTGCGGTGTCTCTGCCCTTTTCCTGCACCATGGCTGCCAGAGGTCCATCAAAGGAGAGGAGGGTGTTGCGCAATGCCTGTGAGCGCTGCTCCAGAAATGTGACATCGTTCTGTTCCGGGACAATGGCTTTGGCCAATGTGTCCAGGCTTTGGAGAGCGGGATTCCCTGCAAGGGACTCTAATGCGGCGGTATCGGCGGGTGCCCAATGAGCCGCATCCACGCCGGTCAGTTCTTCCCGGATCAGGCTGCCAATATCCGCATGGACGGGATCGGTGACGGCGGTGAGGGCGGTACGGTCCTCCAGTGCTTCCACGGCCAGTGACGAATGCTTTGCGGTCTCTTTCCCCAAGCCGGGGTTGGAACGGAAAGGATGCATGAAAGGAAAAAGGGGAAGATCTGTGGCAGTACACACCGGTTCTTCCTCCTGTGGGAGGGGGGTAAAAACTCGTACAATACATACATCCACTTTTTGGCATATTACAGCGGATAAATACGTTCCAGAGGGGTGTGGAACGGGTAGGGGCAAATGATATTTTTGAAATATAGTGTCTATAAAGCAATGCCTGCCCGTCTCTCCAAAATCGTGCGCATGTCAGGTCTTTCGTACTTGCCCGCTCTATGCGTGTGCTCCGTATACTAGGGTGCTTTTCCCCATTGTTTTTATGAGGATCCGTTCTTCCATGGTGTTCATTGCCGGTCTCACCGCCGGAGTGTTCATCTCTTCCGCAGGAGCCAGTATGTTGGGCTCCAGTGTTTTTTCGGACATCCAACCCGGATCGTATTTTGACAGCGCCATCGGTCGTCTCTACGGCCAGGGCGTTATCAAGGGCGGGCCGGACGGCAAATTCCACCCCACGGATTACGTGACGCGCGCGGATGTGGCGGTGATGATTGACCGCGCCATCAACGGCGGCACGGTGGATGTCCCCCGCAGCAGTTCCTCCTCGTCGCGCAGCGTGAGCAGCAGTTCCAGCTCGTCCTCGTCCGTGTCGTCCAGCAGTAGCAGTAGTAGCAGCTCATCCCTGCCGCCGCTCACGGATGCCGGTGCCTTCCGCTTCACGGTGGACAAAGTGAGTATCAGCGAGGGCGCCCCCAATGTGAGCATCAGCGTGATGCGCACCAGCGGCAAGAAGGGCGCGGTTTCCGTCAGTTACTACACCACAGACGGCTCTGCCACGTCGTCCTCTCCCGGTGATTACATCAGTAGCACCGGCACGCTCAACTTTGCCGACGGAGAGACCACCAAGACCATCAACCTCAAATTCATCAATGATGCGGTGGCGGAGCCCAACGAGACGTTCACCGTTTCCCTCAAGGATCCCACGGGCGGTTCCACGCTCATGACGCCCAATGTCATGACCGTCACCATCCTGGACAATGACGGCGGCGGCGCGGGTTTCAGCTCCTCGTCGTCATCCGTGTCCGGGACGGGCACGTCCAGTGCCGCCGGCGGCAACATCTCCTTCTCCGCCGCCACGTACAGCCAGTATGAAAACGGCGGCCCCGTCACCGTCACCGTCATCCGCAAGGGCAACACGTCCGCGGAGGCCAAGGTGGATTACTCCACGGCCGACGCCACCGCCACGGCCGGCATCCAGTACACGGCCACCTCCGGCAGCGTGACCTTTGCCCCGGGAGAGACCAGCAAGACCTTCACGGTGGGCATCAACGACAACACCTCCATTGACGGCAACAAGAGCCTCACGCTCAAGCTTGCCAACCCCACCGGCGGATCGGCCCTCATGAGCCCCAGCACCGCCACGCTCACGCTGGTGGATAACGAGGCGTCTCCCGCCACGCAGACCGGTTCCATCATGTTCACCGCGGATGCCTACAGCGTGCGGGAAAAGGACGGCTCCGCAGTGGTCACCGTGCGCCGCCTGGACGGGTACGGCGTGACCGCCACGGTCAACTTCGCCACCAGTGATTCCACGGCCGTAGCCGGATCGGATTACACCGCGGCTTCCGGCACGCTCACCTTCGCCCCCGGCGAAAGCAGCAAGACCATCACCATCCCGCTCATCCAGGACACCAACGTGGAGAACGAGGAGAAGATCAACATGACTCTCAGTTCCCCGCAGCGCGCAACGCTCGGCACCTACTTCACCACCATCATCAAGATCACGGACTGAAATAGTGTTTAGAGGTTAGTGATAAGAAATGAGTTGTAAAAAGGAGCTAGGCTTACAGCCCGGCTCCTTTTTTTGCTTACCAAGCACTAACTTCTAACCTCTAACTTCTTAATAACTCGGATACGAGTATCCCGGGTAGTACTGCATGTTGGGGTACGAGTAGTACGGGCTGCCGCCGTTCTGGTAGTAGTACTGGTACTGCTGCTGGCTGAGGTTCAGGTTGTTGCTGGGATAGAGCACGGGGTACTGGCTGGGGATGCCGTACGGGTTGTACGGGTTGCTGCCGTTGGGGTACACGATGGAACGGTACTCCTGGCCGGCCTTGATCTCCGTGTAGCCGGTATCGCTGCTGTTCCCCGTGCTGGCCGTGATGGGCATGCTGCGGCCCAGGGTGGCGTTAGCGTTGATGCGCACGCTGATGGTGAGCGTCTCGCTCTGGCCCGGGGCGATGCGGATGGAGTTCCAGAAGACCGTGTTGCCCTGGGAGTAGCCGCCCGTGGAGGCGCTGAGGATGCTGGCGTCGTTATCCACCACCGCCGTCACCTTGGTGGTGCGGTACTGGCTGTCGTCGTTGCGGACGTAGATGGTGTAGGTGACCGTGTCACCGCGCACCGCCACCGTGGGGATGCCGCGGACGCGCACGTTGACCGAGCCCGTGCAATCGCGCGTGGCCTGGCAGTAGTAGGCGTTGGTGTTGTAGCGGTATCCGTAGGGGGTGGCGTTCTGGAAGGTGTAGACCGGGTGGTAGAAGTACTGGGGGGCGGGCACGTTCTGGTAGGCGCCGCGCGGGTCCAGGTAACTGAAGTCCGTGCACTCGTTCTTCCAGTTCCAGGTGTTGCACTGGAAGCCGGGGTAGTTGCGGTAGGGAATGCTCAGGTCCTTGGCGTGGGCCGCGGGGGACGCCAGCACAAGGGCCAGAACCACTGCACCGCCGGTAAGAACGGCAAGCTGCAGAGCGCGGCAGGGGGAGCGGCGACGCATGTAAGAGGAACTAGGCAGACAATTGGTCATATACATGATGTTATAACTATATTAGGAGGGGTGTCAATTCGATTGTCAACCACCAAACGTCGATTCAAGCGTAAAATTGCAGGCACTTTCCTTATTTACCCCTCCCCATTTTATGTCCTGCTGTTCCTCCGGCTGCGCCGGCTGCAAAGTCACCGGCATCGTTGTCGCTCTCCTTTCCACGTTTGTCACCATCGCCGCATTCGTGGGCCTGTACAAGGCGCACATGGGCGTTGACGGTCTGGAGTTCGGCACGCTCAACGGTTCCGCCGCCATCATCGCCGTGGTGCTCTCCCTCAAGTTCTGGAAGTGCACGGTCAAGAAGATGTGCCCCTGCAACAAGGCCTGCGGCGCCGGCTGCGCTTGCCCCCAGGGTGCTTGTAACTGCAAGTAATCTGCAATCGTAATCTACAAAAGAGGAGTTCCGGCTCCTCTTTTTTTTGTTACTTGGCTATATGTTTTCCACCTTTGTCCGAGCGACAAAGGTGGAGCCAAAGCGCGTCGCCGCCAACGCTCCTCCACTCGGCCCTGGGTTCCTCGCCTTCGCCACGTTCGAGTGTCTCAGGCTCGTCACATACTCGCTTCGGCTCGCAGGGCCTCCCCCAACACCCCCCTGGCGGCGAAACCCGCCGTGTTTTTGTTAATTGTTTTTGTTTTTAAGACTAGGCGGCACCTCAAAACTCCTCTACAATTCGCCGCCTTCCCAATTTCGGGCTGGGCCAATTTTTTCCTGAACGAATCATGAGTTTCATCAATATCTCCATCATAGCCCACGTTGACCACGTCAAAACCTCTCTTGTAGACTCCCTTCTCAAGCAGGTCGGAGC
>CAYMAT010000042.1:0-12230 GCA_964388495.1 uncultured Candidatus Peribacteria bacterium | reverse complement strand
TGCGACCTCATGCACCCCATGCATGCGCTCTAGCCAACTGAGCTACGTCCCGATAGGCCGGGGGGATCCTACAGAAATTTCCCGTCAAGGAACAGCTGTACTGCGCCCCTGCACCTGCGCAGTCTTCCGGTAGCCCCGGTTCCCACAAAGAGGCCTTTAATTTTAATTCCTCTGTTTTTTTGCACGCAAAGCCTCCTGAAACGTGGGCAAACCCGTTCCCCCAACCGTTATCCCACTCGCAGACCTGTTGTACGAGGCAATGACATCCACTACTCGCCGAGCGACTTCCTCAGGAATTCCCGCTTTCGCAACCTTTGACGCAAATGCGACAGGACTGAGTGTTTTTTGATCCAATAAGCAGGTTATAGCCAAGAATTTCGCCCTTGCATCCGTTAAAAGATAGTCGATGTTATATGCGGGAGCAGGACCCTTTTTTTCACGGTCAAATTCATCAATGCGTTTTCTGTATTCGTTTTTCTTCTCCTCTAAGACAGGTCGCATGTCATTATTCAGAGTAAAAGGATCATTTTGTACGTAACGCATATTATATTATAAAATATATAAATATTTTGTAAATATTCCAGATCACTTCCCCACCTCCAGCACATACTGGGGTTTTATACCCGTGCACTGCTGCCCTGCGGCATCAAAGGTGTAGGGAGCGGAGGGATTTTGGCCAAGAGGATGGACGAACATTCTGTCTATCTCGGGCATGGCGGGCTTGCCGCCCGGGGCTTTCATATTCATCAAAGCGGGATCCACGGCGCGGAAATATTCCAAGGCCAATGCTGGTTTATTTTGGAATGTTGCGTAGGCTTTCTCCGCCAGGTCCTGAGGCAGGATAATGCTGCCGTAGAAGCGGTTACCACTGCGTCCCCCATCCGGAGCCGCATATCGGCGCCTGGGGGAATCATTGGTCTCCAATACCATCAGGTTGATCCGGGACGCCGGGCGGGTGTCTTGAGAATTCCCATTAAAGACAGACATGGTCAGCCGCTGTATCTTTTCCACAAACGTGGGCTGCGGTGCGGATGTAAGGAATTTACTAACAAACGAACGCGTATCAGTAACAGGCACCTGTTCCTGATAGCGGTACTCCACGGGGCTCAGCGACACTGCGGCAGGCACATCCTGCCTACGCAAAAATTCCGATACATCCTGTCCAAAGCTATGAGCGACATCATTTGTGGCGTCAGTAACGTATCCGCGCGCCTCTACTGGCATGCGTGCGTCTGCAACAAACTGAAATCCCTTCTCCCCTGTCCTCGGAACCATCGTCTCATCAACGGAAGTCATGGCTACCATTCTCCCCTGCGCGGCTACTTCCTTCATCATGAGCTGTTCCTGGATACCATTGGATGCCTCCTTGCCTCCCCGGGTGTCCCGCGCAGGATTCCCCGGCTGCGATTCCTTGGTGGGAGCCGGTTTCTTTCTCGCCATCTCGTACAACAGATAATAGAAAGCTTGGGCCGCATTTTTTATTCTACTCGATACATTTTTCCCACCCTGAATACCCCTCAGAGTTGTTTGGAGCTCCAAGAAATTCACATTCTGCTGTTTTGGCAATTGACCAAATTTGAGGGAACGAAGATCACCCAAGAGAACGCGAATCTTCTCGTTTGTCGTAAAAGCTTGTTCTGCAAGAACAAGATCGTGTAGGGTCACGGCACTCAATTTTTCATCGAGATCTTTTTTGAGTTCGGGAATATCCATAATTACCTATTATACTATATTTTCAGTAATATGGAAATACCCCTCAAAATGGGTTCACATACGCTGCCGCCTTGCCCGCCTCCACTTCAATGCGGAGGAGTTCGTTGTACTTGCACACGCGGTCCGTGCGGCTGAGTGAGCCTGTCTTGATCTGGCCTGTGCGGAGCCCCACAGCCAGGTGGCTGATGAAGGTATCCTCCGTCTCGCCGCTGCGGTGGCTAGCGATAGCCGTCCAGCCGGTGTTCTGCGCCAGGCGGATGGCCTCCACGGTCTCGCTGACCGTGCCGATCTGGTTGAGCTTGATGAGCACGGAGTTGGCCGCCTTGTGCGCAATCCCCTGCTCTATGCGCTTCACGTTGGTGACAAACAGGTCATCGCCCACGATCTGCACTTTTTCCTCGCGCATCATGCCCGCAAATCCCTCCCAGTCGTCCTCCTGGTGACTGTCCTCGATGCTCACGATGGGGTACTTTTTGCAGAGATCCACGTAGTACGCCGTCAGTTCCGTGGAACTCAGCGACTTGCCGTCGATGGCATACCGCCCGTCCTTGTAGAACTCGGACGCAGCGGCATCAATGGCCAATTTGACCTTGCCTGTGTAGCCCGCCGCCTCAATGGCCTTGAGGAGGAAGTCGAAAGCCTCGTGACTGTCTTTGACGTGGGGGGCAAAGCCGCCCTCGTCCCCCACCGACGTGATGTGCCCCGCGGCGCTCAGGAGTTTTTTGAGCTGCATGAAGACCTCGGCGCCTGCACGGAGCGCATCGGAAAAGGTGCTCATCCCCGTGGGGACAATCATGCATTCCTGGAAGCTGAGGCCGCTATCGGCGTGCTTGCCGCCGTTGATCACGTTCATGAGCGGGACCGGGAGCAGCACGTTTTTGCCACCGTCTATGCCGTACTGCGTCTGGAGGGACTTCCAGAGCGGCAGTTTTTCCTCCGCTGCGCGGGCGCGGCACGCGGCCATGGAGACGCCCAGGATCGCATTGGCCCCCAACTTGGATTTGTTCTCCGTTCCGTCCAGATCGATCATCATCTGGTCCAGCGTGCGCTGGTCACTGACCGTCTTGCCCTTGAGTGCCTTGAAAATGGGGCCGTTGACGTTTTCCACGGCTTTGAGGACCGACTTGCCGCCGTAGAGCTTCTTGTCACCGTCGCGCAGCTCCAATGCCTCATGACTGCCCGTGGAGGCGCCACTGGGCACCGCCGCCCTGCCAAAGGCGCCGGATTCCAGCAGACAATCCACTTCCACCGTGGGCGTGCCGCGGGAATCGAGGATCTGACGCGCATGTAACTGCTTGATTGTGGACATAAGGAGAATGGGAATGTCAGAAAGACCGCGCGTCACCCTGAGCGGAGTCGCAGGGTGCCGCGTGGAGGGAGGAGATCGTGGACATGACAAAAGAATAGCGCGCCTCCGCAAGAGCTCCTAACTGTCCTATTACGCCGTCACCAGCACCCCCCTGCCCCTGAGCAGCGTCTTCTTGTGCAGAGCGGTCAGGTACGCGCCAATGGTGAAGAGCACCAGCCCGTCAAATCCTGCGCCGGAGCTGGGCAGATTGGTGTGCGTCTTGCCGGAGACCAGGTCGGAGATGAGCGCTACCCCATCGCGCGAACCTTTGGGATTGAGGACCACCGGCACGGGCTGACTGTGCACCGTTCCCTGCTGCACGCTGCTGATAGCGCTGCGCCAGGCACCCTCGGAGGCACTCATGGCGGCGGAAGACGTGGTGCCGTCCTCATGGATAACCATGCCCGGACCGCCTACAAAGGCCAGGCGCGTGGGCAGATCCTCCCACAGAAGCGTCTGCAGCTGTGCGCGCCACTGGGTCTGGGACTCACTGACGTACCCCGTCACCAAAAACGGCACAAAGAGCAGCGTGAGGATACTGAGCCGCGGCACGCGGCGGCGGATGACGTGCAGGCAAAAGGCCGCGAGTAAAATGAGCGTGGTGGCAACCGGGAGCAGCGACCAGCCCCACGTGAGCGTCATGCGCAGCGGCACCAGGGAGGGCACTTCCAGAATCAGCACCTCGGAGATGATCCACAGGAGCGCCATGGTGACCGGCGCAAAGTGAAGAGCGCGGAAGAGGTAATCCGCGCGATGGCGGCGGAGCAGTGCATAGAGCGCGGCCGGATAGATCACCGTCAGGGCAAACACCCCCGTCCACGGCAGGAACCCTTCCGGAATGGGCGGAAGCGTGGCGATCAGAATGCCCGTGATGATCGTGACGAGAGCCAGAACGGCGACCAGGACCGTCTCCGTCAGATGCTTGAGCGGCATAGGAAGCACATGCTCAAGGCCAACAGCTGTATTGTCAATTTTTATTTACGTACTGCAAAACATGCAAGATTGTCTGTCAATTCCGAACGACGGATTATCGCCGCTTGCGGCCCGGGATGTACGCATCACGCGGATCGCTGTGCATCATGCGCGGCAGGACCTGGTAATGACGTGCACGGAAGATCTTCCACTGGGCAAACAGGAACAGGGCAGCCAAAACCACCCATACCACCCACCAGAAACGCATGGCGATGATCTGTATACGCTCAATGCGGCAAATGATGAGCAGCAAGCCGCTGATACCAAACCAGAAGGCCGCATTGGCCCATACCCCGCCCAATTTGCGAACCATGGCGCTGGCACTTCCCTTTTTCCATTGGCGCAGCGCAAAAGACGCCACCACCAGGGCGACGCACGCGGTGATGACCGCAACCGCATACGGGCTGCCGTATGTCAGGTTACCGGGGTTGCTGCGGAACAGATACGTAAGGAAGGACATGGGGAATGAGGTGAAGAAGAGAAAGACGAACAAGGAGTCCGATTCGGACTCAATGTATCAGGAAATAGACTTCCGGTCATCGTGATCATTCCTCTTTGCCTTTTTTGGCATCTTTCCCCTTTTTCCCCTCCCCCGTAAGGGTCCGGAGCATGGCTTCCATCTCGCGCTCGCGCACGGTGGAACCCGGGCGGATGAGGAGGTAGACGAAGAATCCCACCACGGGCAGGAGCGCGGTGATGAGGATGCTCGCCACCTGATACGCAAAGGACCGGGAACGGAAAATGATGTCCCGGGTCACAAAGAAGACCAGGTACACGGCCACCACGGCCAGAGCCAAAAGACCCAGCTGGGTCATGCGGATGGCGGGCTGATCGGCAAAAAGTGTCAGAAGCATTTGCATAGGTGCTGATGATCAAGGAGTTCCGGAGAATCTTCAAGGACAGAAAAGTGGACACGGCGGATAAGAGGTAAGTGGTTAGAGGTTAGTTGCATACTCACTACGAACTTCTCATCACTAACCACGAACTTCTCACCTCTAGCTTCTAGAAATACGGATGTCTGCGTCGCTCCACCACCACGTAGACGACGGTGATGAGAAGCGTGAGAACGGCGAACAGCTGGCTCAGGCGCAGCTCATAGGTTTCAAAGTCCAGGATAGGACGGAGAAGCATGTACCCCCCGGTAAACACCACCAGGAAAATCTGGTATGCCATGGCCACGGCATTGCTGATTTTAAGCTCTATGGCGGCAAAGACCCCCAAGCTCAAAAAGAGCAGGCCGTAAATGCCAAAATCCGCGGCCGTCGCGAAAATAGGCTGGATACTGAAGTCGCCGCGGAAGGACTCCAAGACGAACGTCCCCAGGCATGCCAGCGCAATACCCACCAGCGTCTCGGATCCCACGCGCTTTTCGCGCTTGCGGACCACGAGCAAAAGGAACGTGAGGACAAAGAAGTACAGCGCGTAGTAGAGCTGCACGGGGTGGATGGGGATGGTGTAGCGGACGGCCAGGGAATCGTACGTGACGCCCCAGAACATGTTGGTGGGGCTCCCGTAGGCGTCACCGGCAAGGAAAGAACCGATATTACTGAACACCAGTCCCAGGCAGGTGGCCGGCAGCAGTGCGTCCAGCCACTGCAAAAACGTGGTGCGGCTGCCCCTCGTTACAAAATACAGTAGGACTCCCACGCCAATGGCCCCGCCCAGAAAACTGAAGGTGCCGTCCGTGACCCAAAAGGTGCGCAGGGGGTCGTGCAGGTACACCTTGTACGCGTTGAGCATGCCGATAATGCGGCCCCCCAACACAAACGCCAGCGCGTACCGCACGCTCCTGTCACGGAAATGCTGGAGGCTCAGATTGGCGCTCTCAGCAAGGCGCAGGAATAACTCCACGCTCAGCCAGGTCCCCAGACAAATGAAGAGCAGTCGTGACCAGATCAGAAAGGGGCCGATTTCGAAGGCCTGGAACATAGGGTTAGGGTAGCAAGTTCAATGATGGTATTGGAATGACAAAGGCGTTATTCGTGATTTGTCATTCGTAATTGATTACCAATCACGAATTACTCATTACGAGCATGTTTCGTCTATCCCACGCTCAACTCCAGCTTCCTGCTTGCCACATCCTCTTTCACCGTCTTGAGGAACTCCCCAAACCCCACCACCTCCTGCTTCTTGGTCTTCACGTTACGCACGGCCACAGCCTTGGCTTCCACCTCCTTGTCGCCCACAACCAGCAGGTACGGGATCTTCTGGCCCTCCCCTTCCCGGATGCGCTTGCCCAGGGACTCGCTGTGATCCATGTAGACGGTGCGGATACCGGCATCGTTCAATGTCTTTTGAAGCTCTTGAGCATACGCAACGTGGGTTTCCGCGACGGGGATCAGCGCCATCTGCACCGGCGCGCACCAGAGCGGGAAGAGTCCTGCGTGGTGCTCAATGAAAATACTCAGGAAGCGCTCCAGAGAGCCCATGATGGCCGCATGGATCATGACAATGCGCTCCTTCTCGCCTTTCTCGTTGGTGCAGGAGAGGTCAAAACGCTCGGGCATGTTGATATCCAGCTGGATGGTGGCCACCTGCCACTCGCGGCCAATGGCGTCCTTGGCGATGAAGTCCACTTTGGGTCCGTAGAACGCCGCTTCACCGGGAGCCTCAAAGAAGTCCGCTTTGCGGTCTGTGGCGATGGTCCGGAGAGAGCCCTCCGCCCTCTTCCACATGTCCGGGGTACCCAGATATTTGTCGAACTGCTCCGGATCATGGAGCGAGAGACGGACACGGAGTTTGCCAAAGCCGACGGCTTCGTAAAACGTGTCCACGATCTGCCAGATTTTGAGAATTTCCTCTTCCGCCTGAGACGGACGACAGAAGACGTGTGCGTCGTCCTGCGTGAAGGCGCGTACACGGCTGAGACCATGGAGCTCTCCCGTTTGCTCGTCACGGTAGCACGTGGTGGTCTCCGCGTAGCGCTGCGGCAGATCGCGGTAGCTGCGTGCCTGACTGGCGTAAATCTGGGTGTGGTGCGGGCAGTTCATGGGCTTCATGCAGAACTGGTGCCCCTCGCGCGTCTGCACGTGGAACAAATCGTTCTGGAATTTGGCCCAGTGTCCGGAGGTCTCGTAGAGCTCCTTCTTGGTGATGTGCGGGATAGTCACACGCTGGTATCCGCGTGCGGCACGCTGCTCCCAGACAAACTGATCCAGCAAGTTGCGCAGCAGCGTTCCCTTGGGCGTCCAGAGCGGGAGGCCGGGACCGACCAGCTCGCTAAACGTGAACAAGTCGAGCTCTTTGCCGAGCTTGCGGTGATCGCGCTTCTTGGCCTCTTCCAGCTGTTTCAGATAGGCATCCAGCTCAGCCTTGGTGGCAAATGCTGCCACGTAAATGCGCGTCAACTGATCGCGCTTCTCATCCCCGCGCCAGTACGCACCGGCAATCGTCATGATCTTGAAACAGTCACCCGGGATCTCCTTCATGTTTTCCACGTGGCCACCGCGGCAGAGGTCCACGAAGGCGTCTTCCCCCTTGGGCCCGATGTTCACGTAATGCGTTACCTCCTTGGCTCCCTCGTTCTTCTCCAAGTCTTCGATCAGTTCCACCTTGAAACGCTGGCCCTTCTCCTTCCAGTACTTCTTGGCATCGGCGGTCTTGAGCGTGTCGCAGCGGAACGTCTGGCCTTGATTGATGATCTTGCGCATTTCCTTTTCGATTGCGCCAAAATCGGCGTCCGACACGGGCTTGCTGAAAAGGAAATCGTAATAACACCCCGTATCCACCGGCGGACCGATGGTGATGAGCGTATCGGGCCAGAGCTTGGTCACGGCCTGTGCCAGCGCGTGGGCAAGCGAGTGACGGAGCTTGTGGAGATCATCGACGGGAGCGGATGGGGACATGCGGGAAGATTAACACAAAAGGTGACCGACGGCACCGAAGGGACCGACGTGACCGAGGTGCACAAAAAACAGCCTGCCCGGCGCAGCTCAAAGAGCGAAACCTGGAGCGACCGCAGTCGCGCAGCCTTTCTCAAACCACCCCAATTTCTTGTTCGATGGCCCGAACTTCTCTGAGCAGCTGCGGATCGCTGTGCAGGTGCTGCTCGATTTTCTCGATGGCGTTCATGACCGTGGTGTGGTCGCGTCCGCCAAACGCCTCACCCAAGCGCACAAAGCTCATGCGGTTGTGCTTCTTGCCCAGGTGCATGGCAATCTGGCGCGGGATGAGAATTTCGCGCACGCGCGAGGGGCCAATCATGTCCTGGACGGAGACCGAGTAGTAGCGACTGACAGCCTCCAAGATCTCCTGGAACGGCACCTGGCGCTTGGGTTTGACCTCAAATCCCACCTGCTCCTGCATTTCCTCCTGGTGCGGATCGTGGCCCAGTTTGCGCATGATTTCCGCAATGGTCTTGATAGTGGGCATGCGCTGCTCCAGCTCGTAGAGCGCAATAGCCTGCATCAGGATGCCCTCCAGCTCGCGGATGTTGCGGGTGACGTGCTCCGCCATGAACTGCAGCACCAGCGGATCAATGAACATCTCGTACGCATTGGCCTTTTCCGTGAGGATGGCCAGGCGCGTCTCGTAATCGGGCACGGACACGTCTGCAATCATCCCGCGCGCAAAGCGGCTCATCAGGCGGTCCTCTATCTGCAGCTCCTGCGGCGGACGGTCGGCGGAGATGATGATCTGCTTGCGCTCCTCGTAGAGGGCGTTGAAGGTGTGGAAGAACACCTCCTGCGTGCGGTCCTTATTGGCGATGAACTGGATGTCGTCGATAATGAGCACGTCCACGGAACGGTACCGGCGGTTGAACTGCTCCATCTTCTGGTGGGCGATGGCCTCCACCACCTGATTGGTGAAGTCCTCGCTGGTGGTATAGACCACCGTTGCGCGGGGATTAGCACGGAGGATGGCATTGCCCGTTCCCTGGAGCAGGTGCGTCTTGCCCAGGCCCACGCCCCCGTAGAGGAACAGCGGGTTGTACTTCCCTCCCGGCTGCATAGCCACGGCCTGGCACGCGGCGTGCGCCAGGCGGCTACTGCTCCCCACGATGAAATTTTCAAGCGAGTACTGAGGATTGAGAATTTTACTGACGATGCCCTCCGCCATCCGCACCTCCTGCTTGCCGGGGATCTTGCGCTTCTTGGGCTCCGGAAAGTGATCCAGCAGATGCACGGCGCGCTGCGGATTGTCCTTGAGCCCCACGTCCACCGTGTACATCAGCTGCTCAATGCTGCCATCCACCTCCCTGGCGGCCGCCAGCGTGAGGTCGCGGTAATGCTCCATATGCCACGTGAGGAACATGGGGAGCGGCAGGCCGATCACGATGGTGCCGGCTTCGCGGCTAAGGATGGCGGTGTCCCTAAACCAGGTAATGAACTGGCCCCGCTGTACCTGGGTTTCCATCTTTTTCAGGATCCGGACCCACAGTTCCTGCAGCTCTCCGGAGAGGACCGGGGACGTGGGAAGAGACCCTGCCGTAATGGGAGCAGTGACGGGGTGCATCCGTTAGAAGAAACGCAGAATGTCGTGGAACGTGACCAGGACTATGAGGACGATGAGGACCAGAAAACCCACGGAGTTGGTGATCAGCTCAAAGCGGCGGGGGGCGGGGCGTCTGCGAACGGCTTCCATGAGCACGAACGCCAATCTGCCTCCGTCCAGCGCGGGGAACGGCAGGATGTTGAGGGCGGCAAGACTGAGACTTAAGACCGCCATGAGGCGCAGATAGGCCAGGAATCCTTCTTGGACTGTTTCATGCGTCAACTCCGCAATACCCACGATTCCCGTAATGCCTTCGGGCACCGCGCCTTTCCAGGCAAGAGACTGGAACAATTTGGCGATACCAATGACTGTCTGCCCCATGGTGACACCGGCCTCCCGCAGAGACAGGCCAAAGCCCTGGATCAATCCCCTGCTCTCGGCCGAAACCACCGTAGGCAGCATCTCCAGTTCCACACCCGTGCGCCCGTCCTGCACGCTCACCACCACGTCACGCATGGTGCCATTGGGCAACCGCAAGGTGTACGTGACCCTCGCCTTGCCGGCTTGGTAATCGCGGATGTCCTGGGGGAAATAGACCTCTTTGCCGTCCACCGCGGTGATGGTGGAGGGTGCCGGCAGTGCGGCGGCTGCGCCCGTTCCGTTGGGCTGCACGCGTGAAAGCTTGATACCAGGCGTGAGGGTAATCTCCCCGCGCGCTGCGGCCACCTTCATGTCATCCAAAGACAAGTACGTGGGCACCCACTGCCACCAGGCGAAGCCCATGGTGAAAATGATGAGCGCAAAGAGGAAGTTCATCATCACGCCCGCAACCAAAATGATGATGCGCCCGCGGATGGGGGCCGCGGAAAAACTGCCCGCCTTGCGGCGCTCCGCTTCCGAGCTGGCACTTTCGCCCTGCAGGCGCACAAAACCACCAAAAGGGATCCAGTTAAGCGAGAAAATCGTGCCGTTTTTCTTAAAGAGCGTCTTGGCGCGCGGCGGCAGGCCAAAGCCGAACTCCTCCACGCGGACCTTGTAGTACAACGCGGAGAAAAAATGCCCGCACTCATGAATGAGTACCAGGAAACTCAAAAGTAAAAGGAAGGCCAGCGCGGAGATCAGCACGGTCACAGGAGCGCAAGACTAGCCGCACTGTGGAAAAGAAAAAAGTTTTCCACACCCACTTGATCTTGCACAGTTGCGCGATAATTTTTCAGTAGATGAACACACGCAGTGAACAGTCCATTTTCAGAAGTGTCAGGGTTGGCGATTCATAACGAATAGAGCCCGCGCGTCAGGCTCCATTCGCAAAAAAATTCCAAAAAATTACCGCATCTCCGAATCCCCTTCCTGCACCGTATCTGCCATGACGTGACCCACAGCCTCCTGCACTTTTTTGGAAGCCGTATGGACTGGACGCTTCCCCACAGGACGTACGTGTGCGGCACGGTTTTTTCTCTTCTGCGCTTTAATCTCATCCATCGTGGCCTGCATTTCTGAAACAAACCAGGCACCGCCCGTAAGAATTCCAGTCCACACCAAGAGAGCTCCTTTGTGTTCACCCACAAATTCTTTCGCCTTTTGGAAAAGCCCCATCCTCGTCGTTTCACCAACGTTTTGAAGATTCTGCATTACCTGGGCCTGTACGGTTGGAGGAAGCTCCTGCTGCGCGTCCGCCGTTTCATCCTGCTCGTTGGGACTAATGACCGCGCTGTCATCCGCACTCATTTGGAGTGTGTCTGCGGCGCCTAATTCGGCGTCAACGAGGTCAGCCATGTCTGCCGATGCTGTGAGGGAGAGGTTTCTCATAATTCTCGGACGCTTCCAGAAACGCACCAAAAATACAAGGCCCTAAGAGGTCACTTTGCTAGGAGCAAAGAAGAATGAAAACAGGCCTAAAAACAGGTTTTAGAATGAAATGGTGGACGAAACTGTACGACGTTCGAACTGAGATTGTCGAGACCTATTCCATGATGGAGAGGGCGTTTTTCTGCTTCGAGAAAACACTTTGATCTGATTGATGAACAGCGATCTTTCAAAAATGACACGCAAGTGCCATGGTAACCTATTGCGAACTCCAATTGCTTCAAGATTTTATTTTGCTAGCATCATCGTTGATGAACGCGTTGAAAAAAAATCAGAAGAGGCCTTGGGAAATCATTACAATCCTTGTTCTTGCAACGATTGTCGCCTTGCTGATTTCTTTTTGGCCTCCTATGCGTGTGCTCTTTTTTCCAGATGCCATTGCAAGAGAGAGGTGTGGCAGTTCTCTATGCTACGTCCATTCTTTTGAATGGCTGGATGCGTACTCTCTTTTCTTTCTTATCACACCCACATTGCTTTCAATAGTCTCTGCCTTCATTTGCAGACGGTTTGGCGGAATGGCCGTTATCGCAGGGACTATTCTCTCCATCATTATTACTTTCATTTTATTAAAACGTGTACCATTTGAAGCTATCAATCATGAATGTGGTTTTTTACATGCGAAGAAGGAGAATCCGTGATTGCCACTATTGGGAGTGCTGCTGCGTTTGTGTTTGGATGTGTCGTTGGAGTTATTAGACTCAAGGATGCAAAGAAGAATTGATGGTGGGCACTACTGCACGTGAACCAGTAGCCTCCACAATGTCATGTCACGCTGCGCGTGACGTGGCGGTTTTTAGAATGGCGCGTCTCGCAAAGTTCGACGCGGCCCAGCTGAGCCGGTCGTTCGGAGTGAGATGAAGATGGTGGGCCATACTGGACTTGAACCAGTGACCTTCAC
>CAYMAT010000041.1:0-12593 GCA_964388495.1 uncultured Candidatus Peribacteria bacterium | reverse complement strand
GAGACGTTTCATCGCACGATGATTCCACGGCAAGGATTGCCATGCGTGTATTCTACAGGGGTGATCCACCTCTTTCCGAGCCGGGCTATAGCCATCATTCTTTTTGGCTTTCCCGTGTACTGGTACGGTCTTTTATACCTTTTGGGATTTCTCAACGCCTTATGGATACTCCCGAAGCTTTCACGGTACCGCCATTTAGCCCTTTCGCGTGAGGAATGGTCAGAGCTGCTTTCCTGGGCTGTTGTGGGGGTGATTGTGGGGGGAAGACTGGGATACGTTTTTCTGTACGAACCCGCCTATTTTCTGAACAACCCGCTGCAAATCTTCGCCATTCGTGATGGAGGCATGGCCTTCCACGGAGGATTTATCGGTGTGCTTCTCGCCGTTATTTTCTTTGTACGCAGATACAAGATCAATCTTTTGCGTCTGACAGACGTCATCGTGGTGCCCGTCGCAATCGGTTTGGCTCTGGGGCGACTGGGAAACTTTCTGAACCAGGAGCTGTATGGAACAGTGACGACCTTGCCCTGGGGAATGCACTTTGCAGGGGCAGAGGGGCTGCGTCACCCGCTGCAGATCTACGGAATCATGAAAGATTCTTTCCTTGCCGTTGCGTGCTACTGGACGCTGCGGCAAACCCCTGCAAAGAACGGATCAGCCTCTGCAATGTTCCTCATTGTCTACGGAACACTCCGTTTCCTCCTGGAATATATCCGCGAGCAAAATGAAAGTCTGTTTATCGTAGGGCCGCTGGTGCTCACGCGCGGGCAAACGTACTGCATCCCCATGGTGATTATGGGCGCAGTGCTGGTATGGATGTTGCGCCGTTCACGCAGCCAGGAAATCCAGGGCTAGCTTTTGGTTTTCCAGGATTCCACGGATAAAGCTTTGCCGATGCAGAACACAAGGACCGTGTTCCTTTAATGCGGAAATATGCTCAGGCGAGCCATACCCCTTGTGGTCGGCAAAGCCGTATTCTGGATGGAAAGCGTGGCGCTCACGCATGATGCGGTCGCGGGTCACTTTTGCCACGATTGACGCAGCGGCAATGCATGGATGGACCTGGTCACCACGGATGACGGAATGGTGGGGCAGCGGAAATACGTACGCATCTCTGCCATCGACCAGCAGGGACTTTGGCTCCGCCTTTGCACGCAGCATGCCTAGCGCCATGAGCATTGCGCGGTGATTGCTTGGCACGATGCCGATGTCATCTATGACATCGTTTTCTACCACTCCCACACCCCACATACAGTGCGCGGTGATCCAGGCGTATGCAGTTTCCCGCTCCTGCGGGGATAATGATTTACTGTCGGCTATAAGTGCCTCACCGTCTGTTTTTCGCTTCTGCGTGCCCCAAAGGGGTATATGAGCCCTGCGCCGCGGGTACAGCTCAGTAACCACCATACACGCTCCTGCAACCACCGGACCTGCCAAGGCACCCCTGCCCGCCTCGTCCAGGCCGGCGAGAGAGGCATCACCCATCATGCCTTCTTGTTGACCAGATCCCTCAGGAGTTCATGGGCGATTTCCCGTTCATTCCATTCCTTGAGCCCCTCACGCGTCTGCATGGTGGTGCAGGCGCCCATGCCGCAGAATATGACGGCGTCCCCGGGTCCTGCGTGTCGGAGCAGGAACTGCATGGCCTCACGCCTGTTTTCAATGCGATAGGCGGAGCAGAGATCCTCGCGCACACCTGCCCACATGTCATCCATGACGCTGCGCGGGTCCTCCGTCAATGTTTCGTCCTGAGTGATGACCACCACATCCGCCAGCCTGCTGACGATTCCTGCAATGACTGGACGCTTTTCCCGCATACGGTCGCCGCAGCTGCCCGTCATCACCAGCAGTTTCTTTCCCGGCTGGAGTGTGGCTTTTACCGTGGACAGCGCGTGTTCATAGGAGGCAGGCGTGACGGTGAAGTCGACGTACACGGAAAACGGCTGCCCCTCTTCAATGCGCTCCAGCCTGCCCGCCACGCCCGTGAATGAGGCCAGAGACTGCACGCCAGCCTTCAGCGGGACTCCGGCCGCTTGGGTTATGGCCAATGCAGCGAGGGCGTTATCGATATTGAAACGCCCGGGAACATTGAGCGTGAGAGCAAAGGAGTCTCCCGCCGTGTTTTTGACCGTCGCTGTAGAACCCTTTTCGTGCGAAGCAGCATTTTCCGCCCAGAGCGACACATCAGGTCCTGTCTTACCGCTGGCTGAATACCCCGCTGTCACCAGAGACGGGATCTTTGCATACTCCGTGTATGTGGGATCGTCATAGTTGAGCACTTTGGTGCCTTTACCTCGTAACTTGCGGAACAGGATACCTTTGTCGCGCCGGTACTGTTCCATGGTCTTGTGGTAATCCAGATGCTCGGGGGACACATTGGTGATGGCGGCAATGGACGGCCAGGTCCAGTCCAAACGGTGCTGCACCAGTCCGTGGGACGAGCATTCAATGACCGCCACCGTGCAACCCTGCCGCACGCAGTCGGCCAAAAAACGCTGTAATGCAAACGGGGAAATGGACGTTTTGTGCGAGGGGTTGTTGCTGGTGGAGTCCTTGAGCCTGAAAAAACTGGTGGAAACCGTCCCCCCCGCTATGCCATAGGCATGCAGAATATGCGCCGTCATGGCTGAGGTCGTCGTCTTGCCATCTGTTCCCGTGATGCCGATGACCGTCAGTCTACGAGCAGGGAATCCATGGCGCAGGGCTGCAAGAAAAGCCTTGCTTGCATGCCAGGCCATCCGGATGGGGCTGCGCTGGGATACGAGGGACTTGAGTGACTGAACCGCGGACATGGGAAAAGTATACGGAGAGTTACAAAAGGAGTGTACGGATTTGTGCGATGTCTGCCTGAATCTGCGTACGAAGCGCTTCCGGGGAAGGGAAGTGGAAGACGGGGCGGATATAGGCGATCACCTCAATATCCACACATTCTGGAGGTACGGGAATAGTCTCATCCAAGATGTGCACCTCGCAGCTACGGCCTTCCTTAAAAACCGGTCGGGGTCCCACGTGCATTGCCGCCTTGCGTTTGCGGTTCTGAAACGTGGCAAAACAGGCATACACACCGTCGCCGAGTTCCGCAGGCACGCACGACAAATCCACGTTGATGGTGGGGCTTCCTAGTCCTTTGCCGCGACCACTCCCTTTCACGGGCATGGCCGAAAACGTCACAGGCAATTGCATGAAGGCAGTGTACCCGCTCTCTCAGCGCGGGGAGCCGTTTTTAAAAGGAATCAACGGTAGACTCAAAAGCGCCCTCGCAGTCCATCCTACCGTTCCTTTTACGGCAGCAAGGGTGTTCTCTAAAACAAACTTTCCTGCGGGTTTCACGATTGCATTCAAAGGAAGACGTACAGCTTCTGTGACTCCCTGGATACCCATTTCCGTCACGGCATTCACAGGCTTGCCAACCAGCCCTGCCTTGGCATCGCGCTCATAGCCGCGCTTGGCAGCACTTCCGATGTTACGAACGGATCGGAACGCCTCATCTGGCACATTGCTCAAACCCATATAGAAGTATTATACCACAATTCTCATTACTTTGCATCACTTGGATGCACGCGCCTGCTGCGCAAAACTCTGTGCATAGGTTTTGAGCTGGGTCGCAGCCTTGGTGGAGTTGGGGGACATTTTGATCGCTTCGTCACCCAAGAAGAACGCATCACCGCTCAACTTGATCACTTCGTTGGCATCCCCGCTCAGACTGGCGCGGTACGCACGCGTGAGAGCGCGGTAACCCTCAGCGATCTTCACCGCCACTTTCACCGTGGGATCCTCGGGGGCCGTCTCCACCGCACTGCGCGTGTAGAGCAACCCGCGGGCAGACGCATACTCGGCTGTGCGGATGCTTCCATCGGACAACGCATTGATGATGGTTTCCACCTCATCATCCGCAGCGCTCAACTGCGCCTGCAGGCGAAGATCCTCGCGGTACAGCGTAAAGCGGTACAGAAGCAGTGCCACGTCCGCACGCGTCAGCTCGCGGTCCGGGGAAAGGTATCCGGAATCACCGGGGAGCGTGGTGGTGGTTGCCACCGCATAACGCATCATGGGGTAATACCACGCGCGGGTGTCCGTGACGTCCACGGCGATGGGAATCAGGATGTCATTGAAGGATTTCAAATCCACTCCGTACGACGCAAACAGCATCTTCAAGAACTCCGCTTTCTTGACCGGGTTGGCAGGCGCGAAGTTTTTGTTCTTGCTTGGAGGATCCACCACGTTCCCCTTGCCCAGAGTCCATTCCAAATACGGGATGTACCAGGCGCTGTCGGGCACGTCTGTGTACCCGATACTCCGTGACTTGGATGTGTCGGTGGGGTTGGTTACAAACGACGCCGTGATGAATTTGAGCGCCTCTGCACGACTCACTTTGCGGTCCGGCTGGAACGTGCCGTCGTTATACCCTGCCAGAATCTTCCTTTGAGACAGGTATTCAATGGCGTCGTACGCAAAGTTGCTCTTAGGAACGTCCGGAAACGAGGCGAGCGCCGGGGCGGGAACCAGGACTGCCAGGGCCGCAACGACAAACGGCGCGTAACGGAAGAGACGCGGGTGCTGCATAGATGACTGTAGGCTACGGGTCCAGCGCCGGAAGGCAAGGGGCTATAAGGATTTTTAAGAGCAATCTGAGAAGGAAACGCAAGTGCTGTTTGTTTCACAAAATGGCGGAAGCGAGAGGATTCGAACCTCTGGAACCTTGCGGTTCACCTGATTTCAAGTCAGGCGCGATAGACCACTCTGCCACGCTTCCGTGGCCATTGTACATCAGCTGTCACCCCGCAAACGCTCTTGCAGGGTTTTATCGGTCGGCAGCTGGTCTGCAGGGCACGCCCGCTTGCGCCACTCCTCTCGCAACGCGGACAGGTAGCCCTTCTGGGTGGCAAGCTTGTCGACGATGGCGGATGCGGTTTCCCGGTGTCTGCTGTTGCTGCGGTTTTCCGCCAGGGCGTACACAGCAGTCACAAAGGCATCCTCGCCTCCGCACACTTCCTTGTGTATTTCGTCCTGCACGGCATTGGCGATGCTGTCGCTATCAAGGCCAGCAATTAATTTAAGATCCGTGTCCGTGGCGGAAGGGAAGTACTGGTTTGCGCCAAGTCGCCGGAGCGTGCAGGGTAGCTGGAAATCGGCGATGACGGATGCCACCTGCGCGGCCAGTCCGCTTTCGGACGAATGGTCCTCCGCTACCACGATGTGCCGTGTTTCCAATGCCGCTTCAATGATGGCCGATGCATCAATGGGTCTTACGCACGCGGCGTTGAGCACGCGCACAGGGATTTTCTCCTCCTGCAAAAGCATGTCCGCAGCCAGAACTGCATCATGCACGGGGATGCCCGCAGTGATGATGGTGGCGCGGTCCGTGGCGTCTCCTTTGCCGCGGATGATGTCCATTTTCCCGTCAAAGACGTAGTCCTTGCCATACACCACGTCCCCACCGGGCGACTTGAGCTGTTCGTGATTGCTGCGGGGGAAGAACGCATAGACGCTCTGGTGTCCCTCGGCAATCAGTTCAAACGCTTTTTCCGCTGCGGCCGCTGCCTGGTTGCTGTCGGCCGGCATCCACACTTGCGTGTGATCAAAGGGGATATTGAGGTAATGCCGTTCCTGATGCGTTTCACCATCCTCCCCCACGCTCAAACCGGCATGCGTGCAATCGTGCAAGACCCCCACGCGGGTATGCCCGCAATTGATGTCGATGAGGCGTGCGTTTGCACGAGCCTCATTAGTCCCAAAAGCGGCAAAGGTATAGGTAACCGGGAGCAGTCCGGTTTGGCGCATTCCCGCGGCCATCATGTACATGTTTGCCTCCGCCACACCCACGTTGACGACGCGTCCGGGAAACTCTTTTCCCACTTTTTCAAAACCGCCGGATGCGGCAAGGTCTGCATGTAACACCACGATGCGCTGGTCGGCTTTCATGAGCGCCTTCACGTGCGTTTCTCCAAAGTCTTTCCGGGCTGCACCCTTTTCGTTCACCACAGAGCGTGTGTATCCGGGAAGCTTTGCGGAAGAGAATTCTACGGCGATATCCGTTTCCACCGGCTTGCCTGAGGCGTAGCGGTTCTTTTCCTTGGTGCGAAACTTCTCGTACGCAGTAACGAGCTCCGGAAGAGCCGGCAGATCTTTCAAGACCTTTTCCGCAACGTCTTTTTTGAGCGGGCTGCCGTGGAAGTTTTCCTTGCCTGTGTTGGACCCCTCCTCCATGAGCGGTACGCCGTTGCCCATGGTGGTGTAATAACAGACAAAAACCGGCCGGCCTTTGCCCGCGGCTTTGTCTGCGGCATCCAGTGCCGCAACCACCTGGGCAGGATCATTCCCGTTTTGCACCTCCACCACCCTCCAACCCATGGCATGCACCATATGCGCAATGTCCGAGGCAAACACGCGCGTGGGCAGATCGCTTAACTGGATGTCATTCACGTCGCAGTGCACCACAAGGTTATCGACCCCCAAATGAACAGCCAGACGAAGCGCTTCCGCCACCTGACCCTCCTGCGCGTCTCCATCCGCAAGCAGCACGTCCACCATTCCAGCCTTTTTCTGGTATTTAAGGCCAAAAGCGACACCCAAAGCGTTGCTCACGCCTTTGCCAAGAGGTCCTGTGCCAAAAGGGATATCGCCGATTCCCGCCTCCACGTGTCCGGGCAAACCGTCGGGCGTGCGGAAGGTGTCGATGATGGACTGCGGCGACTGGAGACGCTTGTCATTGCCTTCGCGCCCAAAGAGCCACTGCAGCCCGTAGCTTAAAAGCGACAGGTGACCCGCACTGATCCTCAGCGGCTGATCCACGGACGGGTTGCGGCGCACGCTCAGAAAATACGCAAACGTACAGGCGGAGAGCATGCCGCCGGGGTGCCCTGAGCTGTGCTTGGTGGGCGCCTGCACGGCCAGGTGGCAAAAGATCTTGTGTGCCAGGACATATGCATCGCTGACATCCTTGGAGAGCGCAGGAGAATTCTCGGGTCCGATCCACACGGGATCCACCGTCTCGGACGCAGCGGCGATGCGGCGAAGCGAGTGGGGGACGGATGCGTCCGTGGAACCGATGAACTTCTGGAGGCGGTGAGTCATGCAGGCAGTATAACCTACTCAATGACCAAGCCCACCCGGGGCCCCTGGGTGATGGTGTCTTTGCTGCCAATCCAATCATGGAGCGCGTTCATCACTACCTCTTTTGAATAGTGGTAATTTTTTCCGCGCTTGGTTCCCACGTCATGCGCAAGGAAATCTTCCGTATCGTATCCCACAATCACGATCATGTGATACGGAGGTCCTTCACCGGAGAAATACGGATTACCGAGCATTTGCCCGGCCGTTGGCAGGATCACGGGCTTACCCTGGGAAACGAAGGATTCAATCTGACTCTGTGTGATATCCGGGATGACCGTTGCCGTATGACCATAGAGTTCGCGCGCGATACGTGCGGTCTCTTCCGTAGTCGTGTCCTTGTAATAGCCTAGATGCTCGTTCTCCCATGCAACGATTTTCTGAAGCTCCGTTTCCGCGCTTTGCTCCGTCAAATCCATGTGCGTGAGGTATGCATGCACCAGGAGAATGGATGCCTCTTCGCACGTCTCCTCGTGCACCTCATCCCAATTGGCAAAGGGGGCCTGTGTGACAAAGGGAACGGTAATGAGAACCGAACCTGGTTTGGACGATGGCGCTGCGGGCGTTGAAGAAGGCTTAGAGGACACCGCAGCGTGTGCAACGGATGAATCTGATGAATGGGAAACCGGCTGGGTCAGTGTCACCTGCGGTTGAGTCTGAGGTGTATGCGAGAGACGAACCACCATGAAACCGGCTGCAGCGACAATGAGAAAAGGGAGGAAAACTTTTTTCATAGGGGTACAATGATGACGTATGAAACTCTTTCTTGATACAGCGAATATCGCACATGTGGAAGAAATCGCCTCCTGGGGGGTTTTGGATGGAGTGACCACCAATCCCTCGCTGGTTGCCAAGGAGGGCAAAGATTTTAAAAAGACGGTTCTTTCCATGTGCTCGCTTGTCCCGTGCGTCAGCGCACAGGTAACGGAGACCGATGCCAAAGGCATGATCAAACAGGGCGAGGAGTACGCAGCCTGGCACAAGAATGTGTATGTGAAGGTCCCGATGACCACAGAGGGGCTCAAGGCACTCTCTCACTTTTCCAAAAAGGGCATCCGCACCAACACCACGCTCGTCTTTTCCGTGTCCCAGGCGATCCTTGCTGCAAAGGCAGGAGCCACCATCATCAGTCCCTTTATCGGACGCCTGGATGATGCGTCGGAGGACGGCATGCTGCTCATCGCCGAGATCATGCAGGCCTGGCACAACTATGGATTTGAGACAGAGGTGCTGGTGGCCTCCACGCGCCACCCCCGACACATTGTGGAATCCGCAAAGCTGGGTGCGCACATTTGCACCATCCCGTACGACGTCTTTAAAAAACTGCCGCAGCATCCGTTAACGGACAGCGGCATCAAGAAGTTCATGGAAGACTGGCAGAAGGTGCAGAAGAATTGATTATCGGAATTTTCTGTACAGCATCACTATTTTTGTTTTTAGCGAAAACACAGCATCTTCCATGATGCGCCGGACATTGGGTGACATTGTTTCGTTTTGGACAGCTTGAAATTGCTGAACATACTGGTTCCAGGGGATACCTGTACGAAGTGCTGCGGACTGAAAGAAGAACTCAACAGCATGGTTGTAGTCTCCGATGATTACACTAATCTCCGCGAGTACGGCTTCGTCAGCTTTCTGCTGCAAAACCTTAAGCATCTCTTCCACTCTCGTCAGTTCCGTCGCCATGTGGCCCCAGGATGCGTCAAAAGAATCTGTCAGCTTTTCTCGGTGAAGGTATTGAGAATATACTCCGGTCCATGAGCACTCAAAAAGCCGTCATCGGCGTTATCGGTCTGGGCGTCATGGGCGCCAATTTGGCACGCAACGCCGTCAGCCGCGGCAACATCGTCGCCGTCTACAACCGCACCACAGAGAAAACTGATGAATTCATGAAAGCACACCGCCATGAAGGTTCTTTTGTCGCGTCACATTCACTCAAGGATTTTGTCGCATCCCTGGCAAAACCGCGCAGCATCCTCTTGATGGTTAAGGCCGGCGACGCCGTGGACGCCGTCATCCAGGAGCTCCTCCCGTTCCTGGACAAGGAAGACATTGTCATTGATGCCGGGAACAGCCTCTTCAGCGATACCGACAGGCGTGAGGCGGAACTGGCGGCAAAAGGCATCCGTTTTGTGGGGCTTGGAGTAAGCGGTGGCGAGGAGGGCGCACTCAAAGGTCCAAGCATGATGCCCGGAGGGGAACCCCGCTCCGTCGCACATTTACTGAAGACCTTCAAATCCATGGCCGCGGACGACGGCAATGGAGGCAAGTGTGTGTCCTACATGGGGCCTGGGGGAGCTGGTCATTTTGTGAAGATGGTCCATAACGGTATTGAGTACGCCATCATGCAGGCCATTGCCGAAAGCTATGATGTTCTCAAAACTGCCGGCAAATGCACCAATCCCGAGCTGCACAAGGTGTACAGGGGATGGAGTACAAAGGGCGATTTGCGCGGGTTCCTGCTGGAGATCACGGCGGACATCTTTTCCAAGAAAGATCCGCTGACGGGGAAATACATGATCGACGTGATTGCGGATGCTGCGGGCCAGAAGGGCACCGGCAAGTGGACGACGGAATGCGCCATGACCATTGGCGCCGCAGTGCCCAGTATCAACGCGTCCGTAGACGCGCGCATCCTCTCCGGGGAAATTGAGCTCCGCGCCCGGCGGAGCAAGGAAGTGCCGGAAGCTCTCCTGAACGCAAAAATATCCAAGATGAAACTCGTGAAAGAGATGAAAGACGCGCTCTCGCTCACGGTCCTCACGTGTTACGCGCAGGGTTTTGAACTGATGGCCAAAATGTCGCGCGAAAAGAACTGGATCATCAATCTGGCCGAGGTTGCGCGTATATGGCGCGGCGGGTGCATCATCCGATCGGCATTTTTACCGGAACTGGAGGCCGCACACCTGCCGGGCGCAAAAGGGAAGACAGCCACCAAAAAGCTGTTCAAGAGGTATGCAGGATCCGCGCAGAAGAACTGGCGCACGGTTATTGCTGCAGCAGTAAGCAAAGGCGTGCCCGTTCCCGTGATGTCCTCTGCGCTTTCTTTCTACGATTCCGTTCGCAAGCCCCGTCTCCCGCAGAACCTGATCCAGGCACAGCGCGATTATTTTGGCGCCCACACGTACAAGCGGGTCGATAAGCCCGGCATCTTCCATTCCGACTGGTCCTCTCTATGATTTTCTCTCCCATTGCAGGCAAACCGCTCATCACGCAGGGCTTTGGCCAAAATCCCGATGTCTACGCCGCCTACAAGATGGCCGGCCACAACGGCATCGATTTTGGTGTTCCGGAAGGCACACCCATTTACGCCCCGCATGACGGGATTGCCACAGTGCACGATGACGGTGCCAAGGGATACGGCAAGTGGATCCAACTGGACGACGCGAAGCGCAGAAGTATCTTGGCCCACCTGTCTGACGTGAAAGTAGCAAACGGCCAGTCCATCTCTCAGGGTGACCTGATTGGACTCTCCGGCAAAACGGGTGATGCCACGGGTCCCCATCTCCACTGGACGTTCAAGATCCTCAAAAACGGCCAGGTACAGAATAAGGACAATGGCTTTGAGGGGGCGATGGACGTGACGGAATACACGCGTCTGTGGCTGGACCAGGATTTACACCACGATGCGGACTATACAGACGATGCAAAGGCATATCTGACCCTCAATTTCACGCCTCAGCAGTATCTGAAAAATACGTCTCGTACAGCCTAAAGCTTCCGCGCACTCCCAAGGAGCGCGGCACCCAGTGCGCCGGCATAGGGGAGCGTGCTCACGGAAATCTGGGGCAGGGGAGTGCCGGGGAGCAGCAGGGACTTCAATTGCTTTTTGATGAGAGGCAGTTTGGAGCCGAGCGCCTTTCCCACGCTCCCGCCCAGAATGATGATGGAGGGGTTCAGCAAGTGCGTCAGTGAGGTGAAAAGCCAGGCACACTCCTTCACCAGCGAAGGATGGAGAAACTCGCACGCCTCGCCTTCCAGATAGTCGCCGGGCTTTTCCGCCTGGGCGCACCGCAAACGCAGCGCAGTACCGGAGAGAAATTGCTCCACCTCCCCGCGATCATCTCCACTGCCCGCGGGGGTGATTCCCGGGCGCAACAGCATGTGTCCCACCTCGCCTGCAAAACCGTCCGCACCGCGGAATACCTTTCCGCCAATGACTATTCCACCACCCACGCCCGTCCCCAACGTTATGCCAATAACCACAGACCTGCCTTTGCCTTTCCCGCGAATGGCTTCCGCAAAAGCAAAGCACCTTGCGTCGTTATCCACCGTAACCGGCAATTGCAAACGCTTTTGGAGAACCGACTGGAGTGCATACGGCCGCTTCAGCGCGATGTGCGGTAGCACGGTAACCACTCCCTCCGGGGTAACCAAACCCGGAACCCCTACCCCCACAGAGAGAATATTTTTCCGGGGGAACCGTCCTACCAGTTTTTCAATCTGTGCACAGACTGTCTCAATGCCTTTTTTGGCCTCTGTCGACTCCTGCTCCTTATGAACGGGCTTTCCCGTTTTGGCGTCAAAAGCGACAGCGGCGATCTTGGTGCCTCCCACGTCTATACCCAAAAGAAGGTTTTTCATATGGATGGAAGAATAGCGTTCTTCATCCGTCTGCTACAAAGTACTTTTTCGTACATCGTAGGTGAGCGGCGGGACCCGGACTTGTAGGCACGGACAAATAGACTATTCTTCCAGTGGATTTTCTGTGGCTTTCTCCACTTCATCCGCAGGCATGGGAGCACGAAAACGCAATCTTTTTGATCCGCGTAGCCGTGAACCTTTCAAGATCAGCCGGAGCAAGATAGAACTCTTTTTGCGTTGCCCGCGCTGCGCCTATTTGGATCGCCGCCTGGGCATCGGTCAACCGTCCGGTCCGCCCTTCACGCTCAACGTTGCCGTGGACGCATTGCTGAAGCGGGAATTTGATGCGTACCGCGCAGAGGGAAAAACGCACGAGCTGATGACGCAATTTGGCATAGACGCCGTTCCGTACCAACACCCTAAGCTTGAACAATGGCGCGAGAATTTTGTGGGCGTTCAGGTTTTGCATGCCACCACAAACTTCTTAGTCTTCGGTGCGGTAGATGATCTATGGCAGGACCCCGAGGGAAACGTGATGGTGGTGGATTACAAGGCGACGAGCACCTTTAAGGAAATTTCTCTGGATGACGAGTGGAAGCAGGCGTACAAGCGACAAATGGAGATCTACCAATGGCTTATGCGCGGACAGGACCTGCCGGTCTCCGACGTGGGATATTTCGTATTCGCCAACGCCGACAGCGGTCGGGAAGCCTTCCGTGGCCGACTAGAATTTGCCACCACCATCCTCTCGTATGTGGGTGACGATTCGTGGGTGGAAGACGCCATCCGGGAATTCCACCGGTGCCTGACCGCAGATGCCGCTCCTGCACCCGCCATGAATTGCGAATGGTGTGCCTACAGAAGGGCTGCACGGGCCGTAGAGAGCTGAAAAAACGAGT
>CAYMAT010000040.1:0-12974 GCA_964388495.1 uncultured Candidatus Peribacteria bacterium | reverse complement strand
CGTCATCGCAGGAAGCCGTGATGTCCATGGAAGCCATCGTGACGCCCACAGCACCGCGAGGCACCGTGTCACCAACGGGGTTCTTGGACGAGAGCACAACGTTCAGCGTGCTGTTGCTGGTCGGGAGGGAGGTGTAACCGGCGAAGGAATCGCTGTCGGAGAACACCGTGCCATCCTTGGTCTCCATGTCGGAAACCGTGACCGTGTAGTCGTTGCCACCGGTGAGGTCGCCCGAGAGGGTGAGCTCAACCGTGTCGTCAGCGACGAGCTTGGCGGAAACAACCGTTACAGCCGGCGTAGCGCCGGAGATGGAGTACTTGCTAGCCATTTCAGCCGTTGCCTTGTCCACGGGAACCGTGAACGAGACCTCGACCTTGCTGGAGGAAAGAGCGCGAGCGCTGGAGATTCCAGCCTCACCCGTCTGTCCGCCACCACAATCAGCGCCGTAGGAGAGGCCCTGATCAACGCGGTGGAGCATGACGACCATTTCTGCGCGGTTCATGTTGTCGCTGGGACGAACACGACCCGTGGAGTCGTCACCCTGCAGAACGCAGTGATCGGCAGCCGTCTGAACGGCGTCCGTGTACCACTGGCCAGAGGGGTTATCAACGAACTGGGGAGCAGCACCCGTCGCCTCGAGCCCGAAGGCGCGGACGATGAGAGAAGCAGCCTCAGCGCGGTTGATGTTGGCGCCGGGGCGGGCGTAGCAGGGGTGACTGCCGTAGCAGTTACCGTCGCCACGTACCCAGCCTTCCTTGGCGGCCTCCTCCATGTATGCGTAGTACCAAGCTCCCGACTTAACGTCGTCGAAGCTTGCTACTGCCGGGGGCGTGGAGAGCAGCCCACCGTTCAGCATGACGAGCAGCTTCACAAATTCCGAGCGGGCAGCGTTTTCGCCACCGCGGAACCTGGGCTGACTCGCGTCGAGGATTCCGTCGTCCGTGAAGGACTTAACGGCGTCCTCGTACCAGACACCCGAGGGAACATCGGAGTATGCAGCAAGAACTGCGCTCACTTGCGTGAGGGAGATTGCGGCAACCGAGATCCCTGCGAGGACTTTCTTGAAACGAGAAAGATCCATATAAAAAGGGAAAAGGGAAGAAATGAAGAAGGTATATGTCGCTTGGTTTGGATGTCTTTAGTGACACGGGCGTTGCGCATGGTATCCACGACTTGCGTCGTAGGACTGAACACCGAATTCCCGTAGGAAATGACAGGGCGTTCTCCTCCTTAAATATAAAGAGAGTACACACCGTAGATACCGACTCTTGTAGAAACAGCACAAAGCCCCCGCGGTATGAGGGGGTTTAGGAAGGAGCAAACCAGTGTCCTGAATACTGCACGACCGGACTCAGAAAGAGCCGATGTGATGACTGTCATGCCCGGGGGCATGGCAGGTGCCGAATTTCCAAAGAGCGGTTACAAAGCGACCACGCTCACCTTCTTCTGAGCGGATCGGCGGGATCCTACCGAAAATCTTCGAGAAGGATCAAGCGTCCGTATGGGGAGGGTGGCAGCACAAGAAACGCGGAAAACCGGGGTGCGTTACATTCGCGCTATATAAGGTATGGCTGTTTGGAGCCTTGTGATGGATAGAATTGGCGTTTTGTATAAGGAATATGCGGTTAAAACGCCAAAAAGGGCCAAAAATCCCCGATGTAAAAAGAAGTTGCAAAATTCTCATTTTATGTTGTCGGTCACGATATTTCGAAATAGGAAAGTTGTTGCGGAAAAAGTGCAGACATTGTCCGCGATACATCGAAAAAAATATTTTTCGCCTCTTCAGAAATTTTTGAGCGGGGGATTTATAATTTTTTGTCATCTACGACGATGACAAAGGCTGTCATGCCGAGCCCTTCGGCAGGCACAGGATAAACTTCGTCGAGGCATGAAAACAGAAATTCTAAAGCGCTTTGTCTCCTTCGACTCCGCTCAGGATGACAAAAGCGAATTTATAATTTTTTAATTTTCTGTTCTCCAGCTGAATCTCTTACTTCGTAACCGAGCTTCGCTATTTCATCCCGCAGTCTGTCTGACTCCGCGAAGTCTTTTTTTGCGCGTGCTGATTTTCTGGCTTCCACAAGCGACAAAACTGCATCAGGAATTTTAGCGTCTTCCGGAGTGAAGCATCCGAACGTATCGGAAATTATTTTCTGAAAATCCTTGAGCGATTTTTCGTCGACGGGATTTTTGCGCGACCACGTCATGCATTCAAACACGGACGCGAGCGCAGCGGAGACGTTGAGGTCACTGTCCATCGCATCGGAAAATCCTTTTGAAAAATTATCCACTGTCCGTTTTTCATTTTCATCTTTCATCTTTTCTTCATTCTCTTTTCTCTCTTCACCCATCCACTCCACGATCGATCGCCTCGCCGTCCTGGCCGCCTCCATCCCCTCCCACGAAAATTTTAAGTTTGTGCGGTAGTGGACCGAGAGGAAGTAATACCGCAGGTCCTGGGGTGAGTAGCCCTTATTCAGCACGTCCGTGATGGTCACGATGTTCCCCAGCGACTTGCTCATTTTGGCTTCTGCCAGGTCAATTCTCCGCTTATGGAGCCAGAGTTTTACGAAAGGTTTACCGGTGACCGACTCACTCTGGGCGATCTCGCATTCGTGGTGGGGGAAGATGTTGTCCTCCCCTCCCGTGTGGATATCGATGGTGTCACCCAGCAGCGCTCTGCTCATGGCCGAGCACTCGATGTGCCAACCCGGGAATCCTTCCGGCAGTTTTTTTTCCTCAACTGTCGGTGACGCCCATCGCAACGCATGATGCTCGTTTGGCCCCACGCAGAACTTCCAGAGCGCGAAGTCCGCGGGGTGACGCTTGCCTTCCCGGACTTCCACGCGCGCTCCGGCAGAAATATTGCCGAGCGTATTGCCGGAAAGATGACCGTACTTCTTGAATTTTTCGACGGCGAAATAGATACCGTCATCGGTGATGTATGCGAAATCTTTTTTGAGGAGATCCTCAATCATCGCTTTCATCTGATCGATGTACTCCGTCGCGCGCGGACGCTTTGCGGGTTCCAGAAGCCCGAGAATTTTTTCATCATTCAAATACATCTCTTCATATTTGCGCGCGATGGCGATGACACTGTCGTGCGTCACGCTCCCATGCTCCTCACGCGCCTGCTTTTCGATTTTATCCTCGCCTGTGTCGGCATCTTTGACCAGATGACCCACATCCGTGATGTTTTTCACATGCGTCACTTTGTACCCGTGACCCATCTCCAGCCAACGGCGAAGCAGGTCGGCCATTAAGAAGGACGAGTAGTTGCCAATGTGCGGGCGGCTGTAGACCGTGGGGCCGCAGGTGTACATAGTCACAGTCGAACCCTCTGGACGATCGAACGGATCCTCTTTCTTAGAATAGGTGTTGTAGAGCTTGAGAGGCATGAAATGGGAATACTGGACAGAATGTCTATGCTTCGACTCCGCTCAGCATGACATTCTTTTGAATGCTTTGCTTTTGTCATCCTGAGCGGAGTCGAAGGAGACAAAAGCGGTCTAAGCGATCGTAACGTCTTTATTGAGGTACACATCCTGAATCGCGTTGAGAATCTGAATGCCCTCCTCCATCGGCTTCTGGAACGCCTTGCGACCGGAGATGAGACCCGCACCACCCGCGCGCTTGTTGATGACTGCCGTCATCACCGCCTGCTGCAGGTCGTTCTCGCCGCTGGCGCCGCCGGAGTTGATGAGTCCAATGCGACCCATGTAACAGTTGGCTACCTGGTAGCGCGTGAGATCGATGGGATTGTCTGTCGAAAGTTTTTCGTACATGCGCTTGTCCAGCTTGCCGTAGGAGCTGTCACCCGTATTGAGGGCGGTGAATCCGCCGTTCACCTCCGGGAGCTTCTGCTTGATGATATCGGCTTCGATGGTGACACCCAGATGGTTGGCCTGGCCCGTCAGGTCCGCGGCGGTGTGGTAATCCTTGCCGTCTTTCTTAAAGCCGGAGTTGCGGAGGTAGCACCAGAGAACGGTGAATAGACCCAATTCATGGGCTTTGGCAAACTCGCGGCTGACTTCCACGATTTGCCGTCCGGACTCGGCTGAACCGAAATAGATGGTTGCGCCGATTCCCACCGCCCCCATGTTCTTTGCCTGCTCCGCTGACCCAAACATGATCTGATCGAATTTGTTGGGATACGTCATGAGCTCGTTGTGGTTGATCTTCACGATGAACGGGATCTTGCTGGCGTACTTTTTGCTCACCATGCCCAGCACTCCCAGCGTGGAGGCAACCGCGTTGCAACCGCCGTCGATAGCAAGTTTGACGATGTTCTCCGGATCAAAGTACTCCGGGTTTTTGGCAAACGACGCACCGGCGGAGTGCTCGATCCCCTGATCGACAGGGAGGATGGAGAGATAACCGGTGCCGCCCAGCCTTCCATGCTTGTAGAGGGTCTTCAGATTGCTCTGGACCGTCGAATTCCTGTCGGACATCGCGAACATCTCCTCTACGGTCTTCATGCTGGGGATGTGCAGCTTGGATTTGTCGATGGTGCCGGAGACATGGTCCAAGAGCGATGCCTTATCACCCAGAAGGGTGCGGATATCAGAAGCGGAAAGGGGCATGAAGATGAGGGAAAGTCTCTGCAGTGTAACATTTATGCCTATTGCGTTTTTTTGATTAAAATTCTTATTATGTTATAATATTCATATGATCGAAAATATCGATCCTAAGGTCTTAGATGCATTAAAAGAGGCAAAGAAAACGCTCGTTCACGACTATCAGGCCTCCGTGAAACAGAGCTTCATTGAACTCATGAACATGCAATATTTGCGGCTGGGATTTGCCACCCAGGGTTTTGAGAATATACGGGACAAAAAAATTCTGGATATTGCCTGTGGGGCACGTGGGGAGTCGACGCCCCCAAACTCCCAAGAGCGTCGGGCAACATCTGGCTATGAGCCGTGGCTGGCACGTTTTGCAAAGGCCATGGGAGCCGAGGAAGTTGTGGGAATGGACCGCCGCAAAAGCGAACCGGAAAACTACACGCACTTGCAGACGGACCTTTTTGCCAACGATCCCGCGGACCCCAATGGCCTCAGCCACATTCCCTCGGAGTCCTTTGATATTGTGAATACCTGCGGGTTTGTCTCGGGACCTAAGCAGGAAGATGTGGATTTGACCGATGATGGCGTCAGCTGGAAGAGAAGCAGTCAGGACATGACGGATCTAGAAAAGCGAATTGTGGGTGAGGCGACGCGCATTGTGAAAGAAGGGGGATATTTTTTACATAACGAAAGTGTGCAGCAGAAGATCAACGGCATATTACAGGAAATCCCGCGAAGCGAATGGCTGAGGTACGGATTCACTCTGCCAACGAATGTGCCGCTTAATTGACATATATTTCAATTATAATATATTGATTTATTGATGTATTTGGCTATTATAAGCCTAACCCACCGATTTTTGATCATGACGATCTCAATGAGACGTGGGCCGGCCGTCATGAGGACGACCTATGGGAATCAAGTCCCAAAAACCGGGTTTTGCCCGACCCGAGTCCAAGCGACTTATGGAGGACATTCGTGCGCTTACTCAGACAGGGCTGCCTGCAGGACAAGTGGATCGTTTCCTGCGGGCCCGGCTCCTTCGTATGGCTACGAAGGGAGCTGAAGTCATCAAGGCCTGTTCTCTCAAGAACTAGGCCACCCGACCCGGCACCGCTTGTATGCGTGCCGGGTTCTTTTTTGCGCGAAGTCCTCTGTATACTGCCGACAACCTTCCGATTTGCGATCATGAGGATCGCGATGTGCAGAAGGCCGAGCGCCAATCTAGGAGGGCGACTCATGCTCGTTCTATCCCGCAAACTGGGTGAAAAGATTTACATCAATGGCAACATCTCCATCGAGATCGTTGACATTGACCGAGGCAAGGTTCGCCTTGGAATCTCGGCGCCCAAGGAAGTTCCCATCGATAGAGAGGAAGTATGGGAAAAGCGGAAGGACAAGCCCGGTGCGACGATTGCACCACCATCAGAAGCCGTTACCACCGAGTAACGGCACACCCCGACCGGCCGAGTTCTCTCACGAGAATTCGGCCGTCATTTCAAAGGGAACTACACCCGCAAATGCTCGCGGTTCACGATCATCTGCTGGCCAATACCAAAGAGCGTGCTGATGCCCCAGTAGAGTGAGACGGCGGAGGGGAACTGGAAGGCGAAGAAGCCGATCATAAGCGGCAGCAGGTACGTCATCATGCGCTGCTGCATGACCTCCGGAGAACCCGATTTAGGCTCCTGCGCTTTTTCTTCGCTCTTCTTCTTTCGCTTCTGGATGGCGAACGTCAGCTTCATCTGGATGAATTGCAGGAAGACCAAGAGCAACGGCATCACGATCACGTCGGGCTTGAGCAAATCCAGCCACAGGAACTGCGTGCCAAAGTGCCACGTCAGGTGCTGGTAGAACGGGTAAATGAGATGACGCGAGAGTGCCAGGTCCGACTGGTCACGGATCACGTAGAGCAGACCGATGAGGACCGGAAACTGGATGAGCAGCGGCAGACAGCTGCTGAACGGATTGATCTTGTGCTCCTTCCACAGCTTCATCGTCTCCTCCTGGAGCTTCTGCTTGTCCTCGCCGTACTTCTTGCGCAGCTCCTCGATTTTTGGCTGCAGCATCTGCATTTTCTTCTGCCCCTCCAGCGAGTGCTGCGTGGGGAAGAAGAGCAGTAATTTGACCACCAGCGTCAGGACCAGAATGGCGATGCCCAGGTTGTGCCCGGGTGTGACGGACGCGATGAAGATGAGGAAGTTGAGGAACGGCGACGAGATGAATGTGCGGAACAGCTTGGTGAACATTCCCGGTTCCGTGACGGTGAAGCGCGCGGCGGCACCTGTAAGGAGCGCTCCGCTCTGTGAATCCGGCGTGCCGGGCAGGCGGATTTCGTACGTGCCGGGCGTGCTGAAGTACATGTACTTCCACGGCGCCAAGCTGACCGTTGCCGTGGCACCAGGGCGCACAGTGACGGGGTCCGGACAACGCACCGGGATCTGGTCGCTTTGGGCTTTTTTCACCACCTCCGCGCCGTTCTCCTGCGTGACGGTATAGAGATCAAAAGGCAGGTCCGGACAGCGGCTCTGGAGCACGTACACGTCACCCGTGTGGCCCACCGCGCGCGCAGCGCAGTTTTCGCCATCAAAGGCGCCGTACAGCTGCCCCACCGCGCACACCTTGGACATCACCCATCCCCACGGGCCGTGCGGGTCCTCGGAAGCCGCGACGTTCTTGAGTGCAATGAGCGGATCCGCCCCTTCGCGCACGCTGCTGGAGCGCGCGGCAATGTGCGGACCGGGCTGCGGTGCCGTGGCGGTGTTGTTTTTGGGGAACAGCGTTCCGGTTACGAGCTGCAGCCCCAGGTAGAGCGCCAAAAAGAGCGCGACGAACTGGAGCGTACCGCCTTTGGATTTACTGTTGGGCATGGGGCAAGAGGGAAGAAAGGAGCGTCTCTATATCGTTCTGAATGTCACTAAAGTCGCACGTCAGGCTAGAGGAACGCGGCAGCAACAACAATTGAATATTCGAGAAAGGCGCGCCCGACTGCTGGCGTTTTTGGACTGCCAAACGGAGAGCTTCGCGGCACCGGCGACGCATGCGGTTGCGTTTGACGGCGGATTTCTCCAGCTTGGCGGAAATGACGGTGCCAACATACACAGCGGGTCTGTCCGCACGGACGGAGGGATGGCGTGGAGCGCCCGTAAGTACGCGAACCTGAAGGTGCTTGCCTTTCCAGGAACGCCCTTTGCGCATCACAAGATCACAGAGTTTTCGCCCGCGGAGTCTTTGAAGCGACACAGACCCAGCATAGCCCAAAAAACAGCCTCCTGCTGACTTCTGGTTTCTGTGGTCTGATATCTGTATTCTGCACCTGTGACCCAACTGACCCCAGAACAGGTCCGGCATATCGCCAAGCTGGCGCGGCTCCGTCTGACGGACGCCGAAGCGGCCAAAATGGCCCAGGAACTCACGTCTATCCTCAAATACGTGGATATGCTGGGCGAAGTGGATACCAAAAACGTCACGCCTACGGCGCAGGTGACGGGTTTGCAGAACGTTGCGCGCGAAGATGTGGTCCGTACCGATGCCGCATTCCCAGACGACCTGCTCGCGTGTTCACCCTTGCCCATTGCCGATCACCAGATTTCCACGTCTTCCGCCCACGGTAACTGATGCTCAATACCCTCACCATTTCTGAGGCACAGGAGAAACTCCGGACCAAGTCCGTGAGTGCGGCGGAACTGATGCAGGCATGTATTGACCGCATTGAAAAAGTGGATGGAAATCTCAATGCAGTGGTATTTAAGAATTTTGATTCAGCCCTAGAAGAAGCCAAAAAAGCAGATTCCAAGGGCGACTTCAGTAAACCGCTTTCTGGTATACCCTTTTTGACCAAAGATGTCTTCTGCGAGAAGGGTGTCCCCACCACTGCCTGCAGCAACATCCTCCGCAAGAAGAACTACGTTCCCCCGTTTGAATCCACCACCACGGCACGGCTCAAGGCTGAAGGCGCTATCAGCATGGGCAAGACCAACACGGACGAATTTACCATGGGCGGGAGTACGGAGACCTCTTGTTACGGCACCTCACGCAACCCCTGGAACCCAAAGCACACCGCCGGAGGTTCCTCCGGAGGATCGGCCTCTGCCATGGGTGCCGACGAGGCGCTCTTTGCCCTGGGCACGGACACGGGCGGATCCATCCGCCAGCCTGCCAGTTACTGCAACGTCTTTGGACTGCGCCCCACCTACGGACGCACCAGCCGCTTTGGCGCCATGAGCATGGCCAGCTCCCTGGATACCACGGGGCCCATCTGCAAGTCCGCCGAGGACGCGGCGATTATTTTGCAGGCTATTGCCGGCAAAGACCCCCTGGACGCCACCACCGGAGACAAGCCCGTGCCTGATTACCGCAAACACCTGAAGGACGGTGTCAAAGGCATGCGGATAGGCGTGCCCAAGGAATACTTCATTGAAGGACTCAATGCGGAAGTGGAGCGCACCACGCGCGAGGCGGCCAAAGTGCTGCAGGGACTGGGTGCGGAGTTGAAGGTGATCAGCCTGCCCCACACCAAATACGCTCTGGCCACGTACTACGTGCTCTGCCCGTGCGAGGTGAGCAGCAACATGGCGCGCTACGACGGCATCCGCTTTGGCCACAGCGTGGACAAACCGGACGGCCTTGTGGACTACTACGAGCGCGTGCGCAGCGAGGGCTTTGGACCGGAAGTGAAGCGCCGCATCATGATCGGTACGTATGCGCTCTCCGCCGGGTATTACGATGCGTACTACCGCCAGGCACAGAGGGTGCGGACATTGATCGGACAGGATTTTGAAGCCGCTTTCAACGACGTGGACGTGATCCTCACTCCCGTGGCCCCCACCCCCGCGTTTGAGGTGGGCGTGCACGCAAACGATCCCGTGGCCATGTACCTGGAAGACGCCTTCATGGACGCAGCGGTGATGGCGGGTATCCCGGCCCTCTCCATGCCCGCGGGATTCAGCAAGAGCAAGTTACCTATTGGCGTGCAACTCATGGGACCGCAGTGGGAAGAAGGCCGCATCTTGCGCGTCGCCCATGCCTACGAACAGGCGACGGAGTGGCACACCATGAAACCCAGTCTGTGAACATGCCGCACGGAGTGAATTACGTCGCCAAAGACGTTTATCCCCTTCCTCAGAGGGGCGATCTGGTGAATGCCCGGGCCGCCGACCCGGGGAACCGCTTCCGTTTTACGGGCGTGGCGACAGACATCAATATCCACACAGGCATGGTGATGGTTCGCGATTATTCCGGCACCACGGAATGCTTGCTGGAGGATGCCGTGGTATATGCCGATGACGACTTCTCCCTCCCGGGCTGCCTGCGTCACATGCGTGACCGGATACGCTCGGCACTTGTGCAGTGACGCTATTTTTTGGGAGGAGGACCGTCACCGTCTTTGCCGTGATCACGCCGGCGCTCTTCCAGCGAGAGGTGCGATCCTTTCTCGGCCTGACCATGCATCACCTGCATCTTGCGAAATGCGTCCGTGACTTTTGTAGAAAACGATCCGCTGCCGGAATCGTTTTTAAACACCGCATGCAAAGCGTTTCCCACCTTGGCTGCGGCTCTGCCGTTTTCATCCGTAGCGCGGCGAACGGCCGGAGACACTGCTGCGGAAACAACCTGTTCAATGCGCCTGAATGCAGCCATCTGCTTGGGATCCTTGGCAATTTCCTGAATTTTCCGTGGAGAAAGCATGTCTTCCACGGCACGAACCGCTCCCTCCGTTTCAAAAGGTTTTCCGTTTTCTAATTTAGCAAGCACCTGGTGAATGGTGGGTGCCGCCTTGCCGCTCACCACGGACACGCGCCCGTTGGCGGCCTGGACGCGATTCTTCTCCTGCTCCTGGGACAGCGCCTTCACCCATTCCTGCAGGCGCTCCTGTTCCGGAAAAGCCTGCGTGCACAGTGCGGCGATATTGGGGGAAAACGCATGCAGCGCCCCCTCGCCTTTGAATGCCTGCTCCAGAAGCTCAGTCACTATGGGCATGTTTTTCATGTGGGACACGAATGTGTTGATCTGTTCCGTGCTTGGAGTGTCGCTGGGCCCCATTTTCCCCAGGCGCATGGCTACAAACAGCACGCGGACCAGAAAAAGCGCGGCACCGTTGCCCAAGGCAACCTGTGTGGAAAGCGCCATGCGCACAATCCTTTCATGCGCCGCGGCAAGCTGCAGGGCTTCCATGGACTTGTCCGGAGCAGCGGCTTTTTCCGGCGGCGCCTGCCCCCCTGCCCCCGCGGCGGAAGCGGGAGCCGCTTTGGCCTGGACCCCCGTGAGGAAAAGAGTTTGCGCATCGTTATCCCACGCCACCGTCAGGACCTCCGCCAACCGTTCACGGTTGCCGCTGACAAGGGAGAAGAGCCGGCCCCGTGGATCCTTCACCGTCAATGACTCTTTCTTTTGGGCCTGCAACAGGCGCACCAGCATGGTGCGCACGGGGGATTCCCCTATCACCGTCCTTCCCCGCACCATTGCGAGAGGAACAGGAATGTGGGAAACGCCGTTGGAGTGATTGCCGGAGCGGGGGGTTTCGGACATGATTATTTTTTGCGGAGTTTTTTCATCTGCTGTGCCGCCCACGCGGCGGCAGGGAGCTTGCGACGGGTGATAAAGGCCCACGCCCGCACCCAGGGGGAACCCCCCATGCCCTTCAAGACTTCCTGGATGCTGCGGTTCATGAATTCGCGCTTTTCCCCAGCCTCCCGCACTAGGTCCTGAATGATTTCCTGCATGGAAGGCTCCTGCGGATACGCGTTCAGGAGATACATTCTCTGCAGATGGGTTTGGCGATGATCCACTTCCGCCTCTTTCCGCTCAATGACTCTTTGCTGGAAACGGACAGCCATGGTGTCCGCTGATGAATTCCCGTCGTATACAGCCGCTGCCACGGCGGAGCGTACGGCGGTTTCCCGCAGGACGGCCTTTTTCCGGTCGGGCGTTAGGTCCTGCAGGGGAACGGCATCGCCCTGGGGCACAGCCAAACGGTTGGCATCGTAATCGATCATTATTCCCGCCGGACGCGGATAATACACCTCTTCGTCCGAGAGTTTTTTGGGCGGAAGAGCAGGCATTTCCGCAGTGTCCTGCGCGATGGGCTGATCGGGAACGGTATCCTCCTCCGTGAACGGAAGGGCGATGTCCTGACCATCCTTGGTACCGCCCAAAAAATAGACCAGACCTTCGTACAGTTGCAGCCGCAGGTGATCCACCTGCACCGCAGCCGCCCCATGCACCACGCCATGACCGATGAATTCCAGGGATGACAATACTTTCACGGTTTTTTCCCGGCCATTGGCAGTCCCCAGTACCCTCTGCATTTTTTTCAGCATCTTTTCCCGGAGATGCAAAACACACGCCCCCTCGCGCAGGCGTTCTATGACCAGGGAAATGGGAGCAACCCCTTCCGGGGAGCGTGTACCGGGAGTGTTCACCATATCAGCGCATTCAAAGGCATGGCCGCAGGGAAGCCAAGGAAAAACACGCAACGAATCCCGCGATGTCTGCTGCAAGCGAATTTTTGGCTCTGCCATGGCTCCGGCCGGGGGCGGAGAAAGCGCCCCAAACCGTGACAAAGCCGCATTGTCTTGCAAAGCAAACAATGGTACCTTTTACCGGCTCCGGCGGAGATAAGGTGACGCCGGTTCATGCTGTTCATTCCATCGCGGATCCGTAGCTTCCGACTTCGTTCGCCTCGCTGGCTCGTCGGACTACGCCGGACAGGACAAATTCCAGCGCGTGACAATCCTGTTCGCGATTACTATGACACCAAGATTCACTTCTGTGGATCCGTAGCTCAATGGTTAGAGCGCCACACTGTCACTGTGGAGGTTGCGGGTTCGAGCCCCGTCGGGTCCGCCATTAATTCTACAAGCGCACTTTATATGCGATTGGCGGATTGAAGAGTGGAAGGGGCGAGAAGCCTGTCCTGAGCGAGTGAGCCGAGCGAACGAGACGAAGGGAACCCCGTCGGGTCCGCCATTAAATATCGCAAAACAGCTATACTCCCTGCATGCCCCTCCGGCGCGCGATTTTAGGCAGTACATTCATTTTGTTTTTTGCATGGCACATCGCACACGCGGAAACCCTGCGCATTATCCCGGAGCGCGCCATGGGTATGGGCGATGTGGAAACACTTTCGCAATCTATGCGCACAGCCACAGCGGTACGGGAAGGCGCGGGAGACAGGGTGCAGATTGGCTATGACTCACAAGGAGAGGTGCTTTTGTACATCTTGCCGTTCACAGGTGAGGCATCGGCCCCCATGTTTGACCCTCTGGATGTCACGTTTGCGACACTCCCGGCAGGGCAAGGGAAAACGGTGGATATTGATCTAACATCGGCAGGAGGATGGAACCCGGGGGAGCACAAATATATCTTCACGATTTTTTCATCAGAAAAAAACGCGGAGCCGGTGCCGGC
>CAYMAT010000039.1:0-13120 GCA_964388495.1 uncultured Candidatus Peribacteria bacterium | reverse complement strand
AGGCGCTCTATCCAGCTGAGCTACAGGGGCACTTGATGAGTGTAATAGATCAGACAGGAACGCGCAGCGATCTTTTCTTTTCTGCGCCGCAGGCGAGACGTGCGTCGGCCCAGCTGCCTGCCCGACGTAGTTCGCAGACGCAGACGGGAGTTACAGGGCACTTGGCTAGCATAACATGGTGACAGCATTGGTATACTTGTCGTACATATGGAAGACGAGGAGACAAAGCGGCTCATGAAGAAGGCGGAGCGCGGCGATATCCGCGGCATTGATCCGCATCTCATGGACCAGCTGAAGAAAAAAGTCGAGACCCAGCAGAAGAAGAAAGCCGTGGCCGAAAACCAGAAGAAGGCGCTGGAGGGATTGCAGAAGCAGCGAGAGGCGGCGCAGAAGCAGATGCAGGATAAGGGGGTGCAGAACACGGAGGCCAAGCAGGATATGCAGCAGCTGATCAAGCAGATGCAGCAGCAGAAAGAGGCGGAAAAAGAAGTTGGGGGAACGGAGCAGGCAACGGGAAGTGTCGGATGATCGCCAGGGGTATACTTAGGACATGCCTACCACCTGTCTCGCCACCTTTGCCTGCGGATGTTTTTGGGGGGTAGAGGAGACATTCCGGAACACTCCCGGAGTTTTGGACGTTGTGGTGGGTTACACGGGCGGGCATGTGGAGAATCCCACATACGAGATGGTCTGCACGGGGACCACCGGTCATGCGGAGGCGGTGCAGGTGACGTTTGATCCGGCCAAAGTGAGTTATGAAAAGCTGGTCCGCGTGTTCTTTGACAACCACAACCCCACCACCAGGAACCGTCAGGGGCCGGACGTGGGGGAGCAGTACCGCTCCATGATCTTCACGCACGATGATTCGCAAAAGCAGATCGCGGAAAAAGTCATCGCGGAGCTGGAAGAGGCGAAGCGATTCGGAAAACCCATCGTGACCGAGCTCAGGCCTTCAGCACCGTTTTATCCGGCGGAGGATTATCATCAGCAGTATTTGCGGAAGCGTGGGCTTTCCCATTGTCATTACTGATACGGCTTTCCTCTTTTATCTCCGTGTAATGCCTGCGCAGCTGGCGGTGCACATGGGCAAAGCCCACCGGTACCGTTTCCGGCGCCCCGCGCAGCAGTGTTCGTACGGTCTCTCGGCATCGTTGCACGAGGGAGCCGCCCGTTGCCCGCACCGCGTTATGGAAAATATCCCAGCGCTTGTCACTGCCCGTGAGCGCAAGCAAACCGTTGATGGTGCGCGCGGCATTGATCGGATTGAGCAAGATTCCTGCTTCTGTATACGAGTGGCTATTTTGCTCGCGGTTTTCGTCCTTGCGCACGTATCTCCATTCTTGCGGTGAGGTCAGCAGTTTTTCTGCGAGCGGACGCAGGTTTTCGTTAGCATGCAGGGGGTCCACGCTGTGCATGGCCCATCCCTTGGGGGTCTTTGCCAGTGCGTAATTGTCCAGGCCCATCACGTCCAGCAGCTCGTCGTATTTCACGCTGAACTCCACGGCGAGCTCCAGAAATTTCCGCAAAAAATCTTTTGCCGACCGGTCTTTTTCCATCACGCCAATCAGTTCACGCAGGCGGTCCGGGAGGGGGAGGTCGTCCGTGAAGGCGTCCCGGTCAAAGTGTCCGGGGTGGTCCAGCGAGACCAGGTGCCGGTTTATGTATTCAAAGAGGTCGGGATCGTCCGCGTTTTCCTGCAGTTCCAGGTACCCGGAAGAGAGCCTCACGTGCCGGTGTCTGAAGACGGGGTCTATGGCCTGCTGCACGATCACATCCCCCTCTATGGGTCTCTGGATGAAATGCGTGGGCGGGATATGGAGCATGCCCGGGTGTGAACTGAAAAAATCCCGGAGGCGCCGGTACCGTGTGCGCTGGCGGTGCAGATCGAATTCTTCGGGATGGCGGATCCGCTTGGCGATGTTTCCCGGCTTTCCCTTGCAGTTCCGGTACAAGAAAATGTCCGCCTCTCCCCCGTGCTGCTGGCGGCCGTGCCCCGATGTGAGGGGGACGAAATGCCCCAAGTGCAGTGCGTGGTGGGGGATTCCTTCTCTAGGGATCGGCGAGGTTTCAGCTGACGCCACGCGAGTGATGTCCGGGTTCAGAAGTAACTCTTTCTGTTCCGGTTCCAGCCTTTCGGCCGCTTCCTCCATTTGTTCTGGGGACAGGACAATAGTCCGCCGTGCACGCTCCGTGACGGAGTTGTGGATGATAGGGATTTGCGGTCTTTCCGCATTTTCCGGATGCACAATGCGGATTTTGGCATCCACGGTGGCTGCCTCGGGGTCCGGGCTTTGCTCTTTGAGGTGCTCTGATTGCATAGGCACGGCACGGACAGTACAACCCTTCCCGGGATTTCTGGAAAGAAGGAAGTACGCGGAATTCCTAGCAGCCCTTGCCAAAGCCAAAAAGTCGTTTGTGAATTATTGGCCTTTGTTTAAAGAGCAGCCGGGGTTTTGCAGATAGTGTGATACAGAGGGGGCTTACAGCGGATGCGCTGCCGCCAGGATCACCAAAATACCCAGCGTGTTACAGACAAAGCAGATGATGGCAAACGTGCGGGGGCGGATTTGCGTGAGGCCGCCTACCAGCGACACGCCGATTTCATCCGGCAGGGGCGAGGCAATAATGAGACCGGCAAAGGACCAGAGAATGTACTCGCGCATGCGGTCGGAAATATTTTCATGATGCAGGAGGCTATGGACAAAACGGACCAGGCGCGTGTCCTTGAGCTGATGGAGTTCTTCATGGATGGAGGTCCAACGCGCCGTTTCAAACAGGAAGAAATCCGTGCAGAGAGCGCCAATGCCGCCAATGATGGCACCCAAAAACGGGTGCACTTCCGGCGCAGTTTCTATGAGCATGGCCAGTCCAAAGGGGGCGGTGAATCCAAAGCTGAACAGGAGCCCGCCAATGAAGGCAGAGATGTACCCGTGGCCGTTCAGGTCCGCTACAACAACGTGAAATATCCCCAGCTGGTAGAGCAAACCTGCAACGCAGAACGAGAAGCCGAGGGCGAGGATTTTGGGGAATCTCATGTCAATATGTATTTGATTTCTGCCCTTATTATAGCGGAAAAATGATATATTTGCCAAATATATTTAAATATTGCATAAATCAAGTTTTTCGCTATCCTATGCCGGCACAACAGGAGTCACGGTATTGAGCAGATGGATTCTGCTTTGAGTGGCGCTTGTGTGCCGCTCTTTGATACCAAAGGCTTCTCCTTTAACACAAGAAAGAGAGGTTGTGCATGTTCCAGTCCATCATCCGTTTCTTTTCCGGTTCCAAGACCTCCAACAAGGTCGCTCCGAAAAAACTGCCCATTCGTAGGAACAGCGTGGGTCTCGGCTTCGAAAATCTCGAAGACCGGATCAACCCCGCACCCGTTCTGGCCAGCTACGCGCAGCAAGCGTTGCCGCTGATCCAGACGGTTGCCCCCGTTCAGTCCAACATCACGGTGGCCAAGATCACCGAGACTACGTTGGCCGGCTTCGCGCCGACCGCGGTGAAGTTCAACGCCCCCCTCGGCAACTTTGGGGCGATGAGTTTCAACCTGGGTATCGATTACAACAAAGACGGAGTGATCGATTATCCGAATGTCTCTGGCACCGCGCCAGGCCCCGTCGCGACCGCCACCCTGCCGATCCCCGGTTGGGTGCAAAGTCTCTCGACTTCGTATCCTTCGATGAACCTCGTCGTCACCGCGACGACGCAGAACAAATCGCAGGGATACGTTGGTGTCAACGTGACCAGTGTGGATTTCGGGACGCTCTGGGGATCTCCCGTCCCCACCCAGTACGTCCAGCGGACCGGGAATTCTCGGTCCTACCTGTACGTGCGGGCCCAGCCCGCGCCCAACGTGACTGTTTCGGTCGGAGGTGTTAGTAACACCTACGCGCCCAACGCCACGCAAGCGCAACTGGCCACGTTCACCTTTGGCGTCTCGGGCACCCAGCCCGTCGTCGCCAATACGGTGTACGCCGTCATTGAAGGGCGAACCGCCAGCGGTTCCGCCCTCCCGCAGTCCATCAGCCAGAGCCTGAATATGGTGCAGCTGCGCAACGTGATGACCGGCCAGGTCACCACCGGCACGGCCGTCTACGCCGCTGCCAATGCCAGCAGCACCATCCAGGTCTACCGCTTCACAAACTTCACGATCAGCAACCTCAGCGTTCAGGAACTGCGCGTGAACTTCAACGAGGCAACTGTCCGTAATGGCGATCAGTTCACCGGCGGACTCATCACCACCCCCATCGGCGGGGGCAGCGTGAACATTGGAGGCATTGTCAGCACGACCGCCTTCAATGCCAACCTGCGTTCGCTCAGTAACATGCTGGTCACGAACATCTCCCCCAAGGGCTATCTGAAGGGGAACCCGCAGTACATCAATATTCCGACCGCGTACGTCACCCAGCGGAGCACCGGCTCCACGGACACCGCCGTGCGCAACCAGAAAAACGCGAACTTCTACTCGTTCGACATCTCGGCTGCAAACGCCGATTTGCTCTATACGGGCGGCAAGTTCAGGGCATTGCAGGGCGACCTGCGCAATGCGATGAATTACGGACTCTGGGTGGATACCGACGCTGACAACGTCGTGGACACCCGGATCCAAAGCGGCGTGAATACCGTGAATAGCGAACTGATCTTCAACGCTCTCATCGGTGGCGGTTTCGCCATCCCCAAGGGCAAGACGGTCCGTTTCGAACTTCACGGCGACTTCAGCGCCAGCCCCATCAACAACGTTCTCCAGATCGGCACCGTTCCCGGCTCGTTCCAGTTCGAAGAACTGGCCAACGGCCGCGATCTCGTCGGCACCAAAATCAATGGTGTCGGCCCCGCGAACGCGCAAATCATCGAGATGACGGTCACGCCCATGGTGTACACGATCAAAGACCAGGGATTCCTCCTGGTCCAGACGTCGTCCACTCCGGTACGTCCGAGTTATCTGCTCGGTGGTACAAACAGCACGACGGTGATGCGCCTGACGTTCACGGCGGGCGACGAAGCTGTGGATGTCACCGACATCCATCTCCTCGTCAATCTCGTCGGGCAACGCTCCGTGGACTGGTTCGACCTCTACAAAGAGGGCGCACTGACCCCGTTCGCGTCTGCCACCATCGCTGCGCTTGGTTCCGATCCCACTCCGTTCGCTAACGGGGTATTTGCTGCCAAGATGCAGTCCAGACAACTCATCATTCCCAAGGGCACGCAGGTCAACGTCATCGTGAAAGCGGTGATGAAGACTGACGTCGACGGACTGGAAAAGGGCGATTTGATCACCGTCCAACTCCCCTCGGGTTTTGCCGGCTACCAACCGGTCAAGGCTCGCGGCGACCAGTCGTCCAACAACCTGAGCCGTAACGACGGCAACATGGTGATCGACGGCGAAGTGGTCATCGGGAACTCCACCGGAGCACCCGACAGTACGTTGGCCTCCCCGGCGTTCTATGCGGTTGGCAGCCGGATTGATAGCGTCACCAATGCCAACCCCGACGCCAACGGTTCGGTCATCCCACTCGGCGTCAGCAACATCGGCCAGTTCAAATTCACAGCGGCGGCCAACAGCAACAGCAAGAACGGGCTCAATGATGTCCTCATCGACGAGCTGACGTTCTCGGTTGTTGCTGCAAACGTCGCGATCGATGCGTCGTCCTTCCGCCTCTTCAACAAGGCGGACATGACGACCTACGCACTGCCGTCGTCCGTGACGCTGATCGGTAACACGTATACTGTCAAGTTCAGCAATTTGCCCGGTACGTGGGTCAACAGTGAAATCGATCAGGGTACCAATCAGACGTTCGTCCTGCAGGCGAACGTCACGAACAACAAGGTGTCGAGCGTGCAGGCGTCCGCTCTCCAGGTGACGCTGCTCACGGACCTAATCAAGTGGGTGGACGTTGACGGCATCCTGCTCTCCCCGCTCTTCATCGGGCTGGGTCTGCCGGATAATGTCGTCAAATCCACGCTGTACCTCGGTTAAACAATAATTCGTTGTCCCACTGCAGAGGGATAACAGAAAGGAGAAGCCAACCCATCACAGAGCAACCTGCCAGCCCCACCCGGGGCTGGCTTTGCTATGTCAGAACCATTTTCGCCACTTGCTAGTCATGAAAATTGTGTTGCCTTCACCATGGTTATAACCCGTCAAATCTGCTATAATAATCGGATTTCTCACACACAAACCCTTATGACAGCAGCCGCCTACACAGAGGCCGTCCGGTCCATGACTGGACTGCCACCGCACGTGACCAAGCATCTGCTTTCCCTTGCCGAGCGCCTCACGGACGAGCAGCGCAAGGGGGCGATAGAGAAACTGCAGGACGTGCACAGCGATATCCTGGATACGGGCAAGAAGATCGTGGATGCCGCGGACGAGGGGGAGAGGGAAATCGAGCACTTTGAGCGCGTGGAGGTGCCGCGCATGCACCAGGAGATTGAGCAGAGCGAACACCAGTCCGCCGAAGACATCTTCAAGGACGATTCCTCCGTTCCCCCCGCACAATGAAGCACACAAATTTTTCCGCGGGCGCAGAACGCAGGCTCATCCACATGGCCGGCGACGTTCCCCAGACCCCGCGCGACCTGCAGAACCTGCAGCGCCTGGACAAGGTGCACATGGCGGAAGGAAACGATGTGATCAAAAACCGCCACGGGTACGACAACGTGCAGGAGCGCATTGCCCGTTACCTGGGCCGTTTTGACGCCGCGCGCCAGCGCATGCAGAAAATGTCCGGGACTCCGGGATTTGCGGAGCAGCAGATGAGCGCCAAGCGCAATGCCATCAATGAGCCCGTGAACAGGACGCTGGGCTTGCAGAACATGCGCGTTCTTGGCGCCAACCAGGCGGGCGATGTGTTTGTCCAGGGGCAGAACGGGGCCACGTATCTGGGCAGGACCGAGCTGGGCGCCCTGCGCCAGTCCGGCATGCAGCATTCCGAAGTCAACACCTACGCGGGAAACGAGCAGATGATCCGCATTTTCTGGGATGTGGTGGCGCTGGAAAGGCACTACAACCGCGCCGAGCAGATCGTCGCGGATCTGGAACGTTCGGCAGCCGTCCCCGCAAATGAAACGCTGCAGAATGAACTGCACTCCGTATCCATGGGACGCCTGGCGGCGCAGATGGCGGAGCAGACAAACGACGGCAACAAACTGCAGACCATCCACCTGGACCTCTACACGCGCCCCTTCACGGCGCGCGGACAGGGCGCACAGGCGGACCGTTTCCATCTTCTCCGTGTCCCCCAGGGCGTCACCGGCTCCTTTGTGAACACGCGCACCGGTCAGACATGGCCCCCGCTGGAAACCATCACGCTGTCCGGCGGCGCGCAGTACTACCGCATTCCCTATACGAATTTCAACGACATGCAGGACCTGCGCTTGCGCCTGGACGGGGCGGACACCCGCCCGCGCTTTGGAACAATGAAGCTGGGCTACCAGAACAACCTGATCTTCACGTTTGCCGACGCTCCGCCGGTTGAGCAAGAGCGCAAAATCGAACAGTCGGAGGTGGATGTGAACAGCATTCCGCCCATGTACACGGGTGATCCAGGAGCGCGCAGTGCCGAGACTCCGGATCGCCACGCGTTCCGTCTGCAGGCCACCGGCGGCAACGCCGAAAGCCAGCAGAAGGCCCTTAGCGAGATGAGCGTGCAGGTGGGAACGCAGGAAGTGCGTTTCAATGCCGGAGGGGAAATCCGCCTGGCGGACGGTATGACGTTCAGGGTGGTGGGCAACAGAGTGGAAGTGACTGCCGGAAGCACGCGCCGTACGGAGCGGGTGATCTTCAGGCGCAACGGCGTGGCTGTGCCCGGTATGGAGCGCGAGGCGGTGGTGAACACCATCGACATGAGCCAGAACCTTTCCTTTAACCAGGCGGACGTGAAAGGCGGAACGGAAAAGAGATTCACTACCATTCCCGCGGATCAGCAGTCCTCCACGCGGGTGTATTTCCCGCGGCAGGACACCCCACTTGCTGCGTCTCCGGATCCCAATAATTGGACGCCGTCAGAGAACGGCTCCGTGCAGGTGCGTCAGGATATGGCCGGCGCCATCTACGTGCGCGGCCTGAAACCCACCGATCCGCTGCCCATCTGGTTCCAGCACACGTTTGACGCGGGGCGTTCCCGTAACCGTCCCCAGGCAATCATCCAGCGGCAGATTTCCGTCACCGTACCCGTGCCTCCGCCACCTGAACCGGTGCAGAAACTAGATAAAGTGATCACCGAGATTCAGCGAAAACGGAAGATGGATTTCCCCATCGTGAACATCATGGTGGATCCCGAGCAACAGAGGAAAAAGAAGACCGCGCAGGACCAGAGCGAGCAACAGCGGAAAAAGGAGACAGTGGACACTGAGGAAGAGAAAAAGAAGGAAGACCAGAAAAAAGCGGAGGAGGCGAAAAAGAAATTTGAGGATGCCCTTGATGAAGTCCAGAAGACCATCAAAGACCAGAACGAGAAAAACGCTGCCGAGAAGAAGGCCCAGGAAGACAAGAAGAGGGAGGATGATGAAAAGCGCGAGACTGCCGCAAAAAAGAAAGCCACTGAGGACAAGCGTCAAGAAGAGGTGGAGGCCGAAAAAAAGCTTCAGGAAAAACTGAATCAGGATCAGAATGCCGCCAAGCAAGCGGCGCAGAAAAAGCAGGAGACGGAAAAATTGCTCACTCCCATCAGACGTATGGAGGATGAGCAAAAACAGGAACAGCAGAAAAAGAAACAGGAATCCGCACCGGTATCGCCCCCTGAGGTGCAGGGTTGGAAGCCTGAGTCACAGAAGGGATCCCTGGAGCGTGCGCAGAAGAATCTCGGAGGCCTTGTGAAGCAACTCGTATCTCTGCACAACAGCACGTACGGTCCCGGACCGGATGCACGCAAGCGACACATGGAGTCGCTCCAGAAGACGGTGGGCGAAATTGGCCAGGTACTGGATGGCAATATGGATCATCGCGGTCAGCTTTCCCTGCAGCTTTCCCAGGCATTGCCTGCCTTGGATCAGGAGGGTCTGGTCCTGCGCGGCAATGATTACGCCATCTATCTGCACGGCTCAGATCTCTCCGTTGTGGACACCCGCTCTGTGCCGGGCGCCGGAGTGCAGGAGTCTCCCGCCGGCCACGGGCCTGTTTCCCAGCTGGACGGTCAGCGGCCCAAGACATTGTGGGGTGCCGGTCTGGCTTTGCTTTCAAACCTATGGAAGGGTGGCGATCGTTCGCTCACGCGTCCCCAGGAGGGCGGAGGGAATGCTGTGTCTGCGCGACTGCAATACATTGGTGAGCGCGTGGGGCTGCTTGCTTCCCGCGTTACGGACAAAAACCGCAATGCTCCCGATGTTCAGAAAATCTCCAAGGAGTTGTATGAGGAAGTCCGGGCGCTCAGCACTTTTGGCCCAGATGCAGCCAAGAGCGGCGTGGACGCGATAAACAAGACGCTCGGTCTTCGCGGATTCCAGATTCGTACAAATTCCCAGGGAACGGACTGGATTCTGGAGCGTGTGTAGCCCCGGGACCCGTCCTTATACAGGCTTTTCCCCCCACGTTTTCCGCAATAAAATGCGGAAAATGCTGGTTTTAGCGTGAAAATTTGCTATTCTGCATCCTCTGCCCTGCAGAGACATTCTCCCTTTTCATGAACGCACCCACGCACCAATTCCGCGCACTCCCGCTTGAGGCCAAGCTCCTCTCCGTCCTGGAGCAGAAGAGCATCCAGACCCCCACGCCCATCCAGCATCAGGCCATTCCGCCCGCGCTGGAGGGCAAGGACATTGTGGGTATCGCGCAGACCGGCACGGGAAAGACCTTCGCTTTCGGGCTCCCCATGCTGCAGAGACTGGCACAGTTCGGCGGCAGGGGACTGGTCATTCTCCCCACGCGCGAGCTGGCCGCACAGGTGGAGGAGTCCCTGGCGCCTTTTGCGCGGGCCATGGGAATAGGCACCGCGGTGTTCGTGGGAGGCGCTTCCATGAACCGCCAGCGGGAGATGCTCCGCCGCAACCCCCGCATCCTCATCGCCACGCCCGGACGCCTCAATGATCACCTGGAACAGGGGACCATCACGCTGCGTGAGGTGAAAATCCTGGTGCTGGACGAAGCCGACCGCATGCTGGACATGGGATTCAAGCCGCAGATCGACCGCATCCTCCGCCATGTCCCCACGGACCGTCAGACGATGCTCTTTTCGGCCACCATGCCGCACTCCATCATGCAGCTGGCGACGGGCCACATGAAACTGCCGCTGCGCATTGAAGTGGCGCCCGCAGGCACCGCGGCGGAGCGTGTGGAGCAGGAGGTTTTCATCGTAAAAAAAGAGAGTAAGCTAGCCCTTCTTTCTTCTATCCTTAGCGAAAATTCTGGAACAATTCTTGTGTTCAGCAGAACCAAGCACGGTGCCAAGAAAATCGCGCGTTCCGTCAACGCCATGGGGCACAAGGCCGCGGAGATCCACGCCAACCGGTCCCTCAGCCAGCGCAAAGAGGCGTTGGACGGATTCAAGAGCGGCAAGTACCGCGTCCTCATCGCCACGGACATCGCCGCCCGCGGCATAGACGTGACGGGCATAGCGCTGGTGGTCAACTTTGACCTGCCCGATGATCCCGCAGATTACGTGCACCGCATCGGCCGCACGGCGCGCGCGGGACGGGAGGGCAACGCCGTCGCCTTTGCCACACCGGACCAGCAGCAGCAGCTCCGCAGCATTGAGCGCCTCATCCGGTCCCAGCTCAAGCGCGCGCAGATGCCGTCATCGCTCCCGGACGTTCCGGCGCCCCCAAAGCGCGAACAGGATTTTTCCGGTGACGATTTTTCCTTCGGCGACCGTCCGTCCTTCCCGCGCCGTCCCCGTCCGGGCGGCGGGCACCATCACCGCGGCGGGGGCCGGCCTTTCCGCAGGCGGCGCTGAATCACGCCTGCTTGCCCAGGACGATCAGGTACGTCATGCCGAACATCAGCAGTATGGTTGCAGCCACTCCCGCGTGCGGGAACCAGTAGGTGAGGCGCCTGAGGGAAAGCCCCGATCTTTTGGCGTCCCACCGCGTGATCCACCCCTGCGTGTTGATGGAATAGAGCGCGTAGAGGTGCACCAGGGCCAGGCGGAACTGGAAGTACACGAAGAGCGGGATATAGATCACGTCCGCGGGGTGACGCTCCAGGTAGCCCACCAGTTTTTCCGTGCGGCTCAGCATCCACCAGAAGAGCAGCATGCTCAGCGCCGCAAACTGCCCCTGCAGCACCGCGATGATGGCGAACATGGGGGAGAGGACGCAGACAAAGGGGTCCAAAAACCGGTCCAGGAGGTAGAGCTGCAGCACGGGCTCACGCCGCCAGAGCGAGAGGTTGCCGACGGTCTTGAAATCGGACCGCCAACTGTTTCTGTTCCACCGGGTCTGCTGCTTTATGAACGTGGCCACGTCCGGGGCCGCGGGCGTATAGACTTTTGCCGATTCCTGGTACCGGATTTTCCATTTCCCCTCCATGGTCATGCGGGTGAGGCATTTGTCATCGCCGCTGATGCAGAGGTTCCCCGCAAAGGTTTCCCGGATGAGGCCGTCAATGACGGGCTCCAGCGCCGACCGGCGGTACACCGCCGTGCGTCCGGACACGCACGTGGTGGCGTTGGTGGTGGCCGCCAAAAAACGGTACTCCAGCGTGTAGCGCTCGTAGAGCTGCATGTCGAACATCTTGCGGGCGATGGTATCGCCCTTGAGCACGCGCTGTTCCGTGGCCACCGCGCCCACCTCCGGATCTGCGAAAGGCGCCAGCATGTCCGGGAGCATGTCCGTGTCCTTCCAGATGGTGTCGCTGTCTATGAAACAGACGATGTCCCCGGTGGATGCCAGGAATCCGTCGCGGAGAGCCGCGCGCTTGCCGGGCGTGTGCGTCACGATCATCCGCGCGCGCGGGAACGTGGCCGCGAATTCCCTGAAGACCCTGATGGATGCCTCGTCCGAGTAATCCACCACGCCGATGATCTCGTCCGGGTTGTTTTTGGCCCACGAATCCAGCGCCGCGCGGAGCACCTCCGGAATCTCGTTGTACACGGGCGTGACGATGGAAACGGCGGCCGTGTAGCCGTTGCGCGGCTGCGGCATGTATGACAATCCCACCAGTTTCTTGAATCCCCATACGCTCCATCTCCATGCGCCGATGTAGCCGATGGGGAGCAGGAAAACGATCCCTGCCCATGCGGTGTTGTGCACTGCGTTGAACAGGTCCGAAATCATGGACGGAGGAGGTTAATGGGCCGCCTGCGAGTACACCGTGGGCTTGACGCGGAAGTTGCCCATGAAGAAGTCTTTCACCTTGTGCTTCATGCGCGCCCAGCGGGTTTTCACCTTTTCGTTCACGGCGATCTCCGCGGTGAGGAGCGGCAGTGTCATGCCCAGATGGTGTTTTGCCCAGTACAGGAACGCCTCCGTGTCCTTGGGCAGGCACGTGCCGCCAAAGGGTCCCATGTTCTTGGTGCCGTACTCCGCGTTCCACGAGGACTCCGCGCTGTGGACGACGGTCTTGAAAACCTTGTCCGCGTCTATGCCCGCCTTTTCGCAGACCATGCGCATCTCATTGAAGAACGAGATCTTGCAGCCGTTCCAGATGTTATGAAGATATTTCTCCATCTCCGCCTCGGAGAGCGTCATGCGGATGCAGGGGCAGTGGTACGGCTGGTACAGCTTTTCCATGGCGTGGTAGGACTTCTCGTCCATGGCGCCGATGACGATGATCCACGGGTGCTGGAAATCCTGTTCGTTCCTGTGCTCGCGCAAGAATTCCGGGTTCATGCAGACGCCAAAGTCCTTGCCGGCCTTCTTCCCCGAATGCTTCTCGATGAGCGGAACGAGGACGCTCTCCGTGGTGCCGGGGGGGACGGTGCTGCGGACGACGATGAGGCAGTGGCTCTTTTTGTGCTTCAGCACGTTCTCCGCAAAATGCACCGCGGCGCGCTTGAGGTAATCCAGATGGATTTTCCCGTCGATGGTGGGGGTGGAGATGGTGAACATGTAGGTATCCGCTTCATGCGCGGCCATCTGGTCCACGCCGTAGGCATGGAGACCCTCCTTCTGGAGTTTTTCAATGAGGGAAGGATTGATGTCGAAAAACATCACCTTGTGCCCTTTCTTGGCAAAGCCC
>CAYMAT010000038.1:0-13292 GCA_964388495.1 uncultured Candidatus Peribacteria bacterium | reverse complement strand
AATGTTGTACAATATATATAGGGTTTACGTCCATGTCTTTAATCACATTCACACCATGTACAATGGCTTCACCGCAGGCGACGCTCACGACATTCTTTCGCTTGAGCCGCAGATTAGGGATTACTTGAGTGTGCAAGAAAAACAGAAACTTGCCCTTTTACAGGACGAGCACGGCATTGAAAGCGCTCAGTATCTGGAAGAGATTATCGCGCTCTACAACCGCCACATTCTGGGAGTCGTCCTCAAAAAAGATCCTAGGCCCAAAGGTATTGGACGCAGGAAGGTGGCTTAATTAGCCTGCGATCAGGTTTTCCACCTCCGCGATCGCCGCATCCATCTGGCCCTCGCGGTTGATCACTTTTGCCGTGCAGTGATCCGCGTATTCCAGTTCTTTGGTCATGCTCAGGAGCCGGCGGTCCATCTCGTCCTTGCTCATGGGCGCGCGCTTACGGATGTGTTCGATCAGCTGCTCCTTACTCTCGGGCAAAATGAAGATGGACTGCATACGGTACTGTGCGGTCCCATCCGCGAACATCGGGTTATTGAGGATGCTCACGAACCCCTGCACATCCACTTCGCGGATCACCGTCTTCCCTTGCTCGATGTACGGGATGATCTCGTCGCTCAGTGTTCCGTATCGTGCGCCTGCGTGCACCACCGCCCATTCCAGCACTTTGCCTTCGTGCAGAAGCTTGTCGAATTCCGCATCGCTCACAAAACGGTACAAATCGTCGCCCTCGCCCTCGCGCTTTGCGCGCGTGGTTGCCGAGCGCGGAAAGTGAAACTCCGGATGATTCTGCCGCAGGCTCTTTAAAATGACGCTCTTTCCTACTCCACTGGGTCCAATGATGAGGACCAGTTTGCCGGCTGAGATTTTGGCGGTCATGCGTGAATGGTACTGTGCACAGTACTTCTTTTCCACCTTGTGGCGACAAGGTGGAGCCAAGCGCTTGCGCCGCCAACACTCCTCCGCTCGGCTCTGTGTCTCCTCGCCTCCCCGCATTCGAGCGAGTCGGCTCGTCGAGGCGTCCTTCGACAAGCTCAGGACGCAAGCAGAGCCTCCCCCAACACCCCCCTGGCGGCGCGGCCCCTCCTCGAACAGTTTTTGTTCATTGTTTTCTGTCTCGGCCCCCTCGGTCCCCCCGGTCACCTCGGTCACGTCGGTCACCCCGGTCACGTCGGTCACGTCGGTCACCCCGGTCCCTTCATAAAAAAATCCCCACCCACTTTTGAGGGTGGGCGGGGGGTACGCAGCCGACTCTGCTGCATGCTCCCTGCTCGTTGGCGCCGTTAGTGGGTGCGCCGTCCCGTGTATGTTTGTGTAGGTAGCCCGAACCTCGGGCATCGGGCTCCCTTTTTATACCCAGGGAGCAGGTAGTTGTGTGTTTGTTGTTCCTCGTGAGAGGAGAGTCGAGAATCCCTCCAGTGGAGAGAGCCTCTGTCGCGGTAGTCGTGTGCCGCGGGGAGGCAGGGAGGATGAAGGGGTGAGCAGAAGCAGTAGAAGTGCTCCAAATCTGGAGGAACTGCCGTCGACCCCTTCATTCTCCCGCCTCCGCAAGCTTCAGCGGGCAAGCCTGCCGAAGCGAGAACAGGGAGAAGATGTGAAAAGAGCGAACCCACTATTGTAGCAAAAAATCAGGTTTTGAGCAATGCAGAAAACATGACAAAAACCCAAGATCTAAGACCAAAAACCCAAGCAAGAACAAATTTCACAAGAATTAAAAGAAAAGCATTTTGAATTTTGTTTCTTATTCATTGCTTTGGTCTTCGACTTCTTTGGTCTTGGGATTTACACTTCGTGTATGCCCCGCACAAAGATCGCCATTCTCTACGTGGGCGGATCCATCGGCATGGTCATGAACCAGAAGTCCGGACGCATAGAGCCCATGGAATCGCTTGCGGTCATTCACCGCACGGTTCCGGAACTGCAGCGGGAAGTGGCGCTGGAATTCTTCAGCATCAGCAACGTGGGTTCCTCGGACATTACGCCGGACCACTGGGTGGCCATCGCGCGGAGGATTGAGGATCTCTACGATTCCTTTGAGGGATTCGTCGTCGTCCACGGCACCAACACCATGACGTACACCGCGGCTGCCCTCAGCTTCGCTCTCCAGAACCTCCGCAAGCCCGTGGTGCTCACCGGCGCATTGCTCCCCATCAACGACATCGCGGGGGACGGCCGCATGAACCTGATCTTCGCCATCCGCGCCGCGCAGTTGGATCTTGCAGAGGTCTGCATCTGCCTGGGCCCCCGCGTGATCCGCGGTACGCGCGCCAAGAAGGTGGATGAATCCATTCTCCAGACGTTCGATACGCCGCGCTTCCCCGCGCTTGCGGATTTTTCGTCAGAGACCCACCTGCACCCCTGGCGCATGGTTCGCCGCAAGCGGACGCTCCTGTGCCGTCCGGATTTTGATCCCGATGTGGTGATTGTCACGCTCACGCCCGGTATCACGGAGAAATACCTGGACGCGGTGGCGGCCAGCAAGCCGCACGGGATAGTGCTGCGCGCCTACGGGTCCGGCATGATCGGCGATCATCTCTTCCCGTGGCTGCAGCGCCTCAAGCAGGACGGCATCCCGGTGGTGATGGTCTCCCAAACACTCCGCGGTTCCGTGGACATGCAGCGCTTCCGCCGCCAGCTGGCGCTGGAGGGCCTGGGCATCATTTCCGGCAAGAACATGAGTTACGACTGCGCCACGGTGAAACTGATGTGGGCGCTGACGCAGGCAAAGACGGCCGGCCGTCTCCGCGAACTCATGGAGAAGAGCTTGGTAGGAGAGTTGGATGAATAAGAAGTTTTCTCTTATTTTTCTTCTTGCAGATAATCGGTCTGGCACCAGACGCGGTTGTACATGAGAGGACTACTTCTATCCTTCATCTGTTTTTGAAGTTCAAGGATAACAGGATCATTCTTGTGCTCTTCCACTAAGGCTTCAAGAAAGCGAATATCAATAGGGAGTTCTTGGTCACCGGCGTTGCGCGATTTTTCGGCTGTCATGAAGAGAAGAAATTTCGGTTAAATTCTATCATAGGTTTGCATATTTCTTTGCCTTAAGGTCATTAAAATGTCTAATATAAGCCAAAATAATGATGTAAACAATAGTTGACCTCCTTTTACACAGGCCTACAATACATCGTCATGTTTCCCAAGGCCCGACCACAGGTAGAGGAATTGCAACAGCGCGTCATGCCCTCGGCAATGACGGGTCTGGATGCGGCCTTTGCCACGCTCCAGGATTTTTCTTTACACATCACCGTCCCCGCGCAAGCGGAGGTACGGACGCACGTGCAGTCGGTCTTTGGAGGTGTGGATATGGTGAGTGCAAGTCGCGAACTTCAGAAGATGCAGAAAACAGAGCCACCCGTGTCCACCGCGCAAGCGGATGTGGTCTTTGCGGAAATGGCGCGTGCACGCAATCAGAATGCGCAGGATCAATGGAACGCGCGTGCAATGGCGGAGGCGATGTTCACTACGCATGCGCAGAGTAAGGCAGCGCAAGACGCGGCATTTGCGATGTTCGCATCCGGAGGATTTGGAGGATATGAAGTGGAAAGCGAGCCAGAACCTGCTCCTGCCGTGCATGTGCAGGACCCCCATATGCCCCTTCGGCAGCGTCAACCGGCCCAGACCGCACCTGTGCGTCCTCAGCAACAACCCGCCCAACCGCCCGCAGCAGCACCTGCCACTCCCGCAGCGCCCGCGCAAAATGGGGGAGGGGAAAATGCGTGTTCTGCACCCGCACCCAAAAAAACTCCCGCCGCAATCGTGGAAGCTGCGGTTCCGGCAAAAAATCCCTCAGCGTGGGGGCGACTCAAGAACTGGACCAAGTCTTGGTTCTAATCGGTTATTTTTTCTTTTTCGGATCTCCGTCCTCTCGGTCCTCAAGCATTTTTTTGCCGATGATGGAGCCGATGGCGCCGCCAATGATCAAGCCCGCCACCACGCCTTCCACGACGCGCTTTTTCTTCTTCTCCCTCTTTTTGCGGAACGGCCACATACAGAAGGAATTGTATCACGTTTTGCATGGGTGATGTTAGCAAGTACTGGAGAAAAGTCAGGTTCAGTATTCAGAAGCCAAGTAGGTGAAAAACAAGGAAGAGGAAGAGTGAGAGGGTTTTTTCCTGTTCCTTTTCTTCCACTCGTCTTACTTGGCATTTGGATCCTGAATCCTATTCAAAGGTGATATCCGGGTAAGTCTTCAGGTGGCCTAATACCGTCAGAAGGAATCTTGTCACGTTTTGCATGGGTGATGTTAGCAAGTACTGGAGAAAAGTCAGGTTCAGTATTCAGAAGCCAAGTAGGTGAAAAACAAGGAAGAGGAAGAGTGAGAGGGTTTTTTCCTGTTCCTTTTCTTCCACTCGTCTTACTTGGCATTTGGATCCTGAATCCTATTCAAAGGTGATATCCGGGTAAGTCTTCAGGTGGCCTAATACCGTTTCTTCCACCTCTTTCAACTTCTCCGGACTCCGCGCTTCCATGCAGATACTGATGCAGGGACTTGTGTTGCTCTGGCGGATGCCCGCCCAGGCGCCGTCGCCAAAATCTATGCGCACACCGTCCAGCGTAATGACCTTGTGCGTCTTCTCAAAAAACTTGGTGACCGAGGCGATCACTGCGGTTTTCTTTTCATCCGGACAGTGGGGACGCAATTCGTGCGCCTGGTAGACCTTGGGGAATTCCGCAAAGTGTTCCGAGACGGGTTTTTTGCCGGCTTGGACAATCGACAAAATGCGCATGGCCGCTACCAACGCATCATCAAATCCGTAGTAATCCTCGGCGCAGAAATAATGCCCGGATTGTTCACCGCCAAGCATTGCTCCTTCCTCACGCATCGCGTGTTCCACAAAGGAGTGACCCACTTTTACCATTACGGGTTTTCCACCATATCGAACAATTTCTGTGTTCAGAATTTCACTGTTACTGACGGTAAAAACTATGGGCACATTTTTTGTTCGGCTCAGATGATCTTTTGCGAGCAAAAGCAGGATTTCGTCGGCACTCCTAATCGTCCCGGTTTCATCCACCAGGCCCATGCGATCACCGTCGCCGTCAAAGGCGATGCCCAAGTGCGCCTTCTCTTTTTTCACGCGTGCCTGCAGCTCCACAAGCGTCGCGTGCTTACTGGGGTCGGCCGGGTGGTTGGGGAATTCGCCGTCCGGTTCCGTGTACATGCCGATCACCGTTGCGCCGATCTTTTCCAGCGCCGCAACGTTCACCGGACCCGTCACACCGTTACCGCAGTCCACCACAATTTTCAGATTTTTTCCGGCCTCTCCAAAAATCCTCGCGAGATGATCGATGTAGGCTCCCGTACCGTCGATTTCTTTCTCGCTTCCTTCGCCGTTCAAAAAATCCTTCTTCTCGATCTGCTGCCGCAATTCCTGCAGCTGCTCCCCGCTCCAGGCTTCTGCATCACGCACCTGCAGCTTGATGCCGTTATCGTCTTTGGGGTTGTGGCTTGCCGTAATCTGCACGCCGCCGTCCGTCTGCCGGTCGCAGATGGTGAAGTAGTTCAAAGGACTCGGCGTCTGGCCAATTTTCCAGATCTCGCAACCGGACTTCTTGAGCCCCTCGATCATCGCCTTCTCAAACTGCGGACTGTGCGTGCGCGCGTCGCGCCCCACAATCACCGTCGGATGATCTTTCTTATAGAGGCGCCTCAGGACCGTACCGAATGCGTGACCGATCAAGAGACACGCTTCTTCATTGATCTGGCTGTGTGCTTTGCCGCGGATGTCGTAGGCCCTAAAGATGACGGGGTTGATCATGGGATAGAGGATAACAGATGTGGTTTTTAGTGTGGAAAAAAGTCCGTTTTTCTGCTACAATATACACAAAACTCACATTCTTCATGTCCTCCCTCCACGTCGCCTACTTCACGATGGAAATAGGGCTCTCCGGAAACATTCCCACGTTCGCCGGCGGGCTGGGCGTACTTGCGGCGGACATGATGCAGTCGGCGGCGGATATGGGAGTCTCCGGGGCGTGCATGACCGTGTGTTGGAAACACGGGTATTTGAGCCAGCACATCCGTGACGACGGCACGCAGGAGTATTCCGACCTTTCCTGGAACCGCCAAAAAGAGCTACGCAAGCTGCCGCAGACCGTCACGGTGCAGGTGGAGAAAAGGACGGTCACCGTCGGAGTCTGGGTAAAGGAACTACAGCCGATGCACGGGACACATCCCGCGTTCCCCGTGTATTTCCTGGATACCGACCTGCCCCAGAACGATCCCAAGGACCGCGCCATTGTGGAGCGCCTCTACGGCGGGGACGGCCGCATGCGCATTGCGCAGGAGATCGTGCTGGGCATTGGCGGCGTCAAAATGCTCCGGGCTCTCGGCTACGACCACGTCGATTTCTTCCACTTGAACGAAGGGCACTGTGCGTTTGCCACGCTGGAACTTTTGCGGGAGAGGGGATTCAAGGATGAGGAAGTCCGCCGCAGCTGCGCCTTCACCACGCATACGCCCGTGGCCGCGGGGCACGATGTGTTCCCCTACGACATGGCGTGGGCGGTTGCGGGTGACCAGTTGCCCTGGCACATCAAGAAGATCGCGGGTGAGGATGCATTGAGCATGACCAAGCTGGCCATGAACCTGAGTCACAAGACTTTTGGCGTCTCGCGCGTGCACGGTCTGGTCTCGCAGCGGCTGCTCAATAACAATGCCATTGACTACATCACCAACGGTATCCATCACATCCGCTGGTGCAGCCAGGAGATGCAGGAGGTCTTTGACCGCCGCGCTCCCGGCTGGCGCGCGGATCCGTCGCTTCTGACCGAGCACGCCAGGGACATCACGGATGAGGAGCTGTGGAAGGCGCATATGGGAGCCAAGAAATCGCTCATCGCGCTGGTCAACCAGTCGCACCCCGCGGAACCCTTTGAGGAGGATTGGCTCACCATTGCCAGCGCCCGCCGCGTGGTGGCCTACAAGCGTCCGGAGCTCCTCTACGAAAACCTGGAGCGCCTACGCAAGATCGGCTGTGGCAAACTCCAGATCGTCCACGCAGGCAACGCCCACCCCGGTGACCAGTTTGCGATGGACGTGATCCGCCGCATGATCGAACGCAGTAAGGAACTGCGCGGGTGCGTGCGCATCGCATACCTGCCCAACTACAACCCGGATCTTGCGTGCATGCTGGTGAGCGGCGCGGACGTGTGGCTCAACACCCCCACGCGCCTGCATGAGGCGTCCGGCACCTCCGGGATGAAGGCCGCGCTCAACGGCGTTCCCAACCTGTCCACGCTGGACGGCTGGTGGATTGAGGGCTACGAGCACGATCCGGAATCCGGCTGGCGCATAGGGCCCTTGGCGTCCACGCTGGGAGCGGACGACACGCGCGCCATTGACGCAGAAGACCTCTATACCGTTCTTCAGTATGAAGTGCTCCCGGAATACCGCTTCCCCGGTCGCGCACGCTGGCTCCGCCGCATGAAGCGTGCGATAGGTTTACTTGGGCAGTTCAATAGCCACCGCTGCGTGCAGGAGTATCTGGCTAAAGCTTGGAAGAAATAAGTGGTTAGAGATTAGAAGTTAGTGGTTAGTTTCTCTTATTACTAACCTCTAACCTCTAACCACTAACTTCTTTCGCTATTTCCTTGCATCCATTCCTCTCCCGGGTAGCATGAGGAGTTACTTTCCCCCCTCTCCATGCCGGTTTCCACCCGTGCCAGGAAGCTCAAGAAAGTACCCGCAAAAAAACCCGTCAGAAGAAAAACACTCGCACGCAAGATCCAGAAGAAGGTCACGAAGGGGATGGTTCGCGGTGCGGCGAATACTTCCCCGGTCATCGGCCAGGTGACGCATTATTACGACCACATCGGCGTGGCGGTGGTCCGCCTCTCCGCGCCCGTCCACGTGGGGCAGGTGGTCCAGATGGGCCAGGGGGCGGGGGCGTTTTTGCAGACCGTCGCGTCCCTCCATGTCCGCCACGAACCCGTGATCGGCGCGCGTGCGGGTGAAGAGGTGGGACTGAAGGTGGACACCGCCGTGCGTCCCGGCATGCTCGTTCTCCATTTTCCCCCCGCTCTATGAACACCTGCCAGACCTGTCACCGGCAAATCCGCGTCTGTGAGGATTGCGGAGGTCTCATCTGCTCGGCCGATTGTCCGGACCGCGCGGAGGACGGCTGCCTCTGTGACGAAATAGCGCAAGCAGAAGCAGAGGAAGAAGAAAATGAGGAGGAAAAATAAGGGCAAACCGTCAGTTTTCAGTTGATAACTGATTACTGAAAGTTGATAGTGGAGGACCATGGGTATGAAGCCTTTCCATATTGTCGGCATCCTCAACGTCACGCAGAACTCGTTTTACGACGGGGGAAAGTTTGCGGCGTTTGATGATGCGCTGCGTCAGGCGGAGAAGCTCCTCAGGGACGGCGCGGATATCATCGACATCGGCGGGCAGTCGTCGCTCAACGCAGAGGAGATATCCGCGGATGAAGAGCGTCGCAGGGTGATTCCCCTGGTCCAGGCCCTGCACAGGGAGTTTCCGGATGCGCTGCTCAGCGCGGATACCATGCGTTCCGCCGTCGCCTCGGATGCGATTGCCGCGGGTGCCGGCATGATCAATGACGTGTCTGCGGGGCGGAAAGATCCGGGCATGTTCGGCGTGCTTGCGGGGTCCTCGGCGGACTTCGTCCTCATGTACAGCAAGGACGTACCTCCCACGCTCATTGCGGAAAAAACATACGACGACGTAGTGGGGACGGTGTTCGCTTTTCTCCAAGAACGCGCGGCAGCGGCCCTTGCCGCCGGCGTGCGAAAGGAAAAGATCATCGTGGATCCGGGTCTGGGCTTCTTTATCGGAACCGATCCCGCCTACTCGCTCCGGATTCTTGCCAAACTCGATCATTTCCGCGATCTCGGTTTCCCCGTGTACGTCAGCCCCTCGCGCAAGTCCTTCCTGGCGGGCGGGGAAAAACTGCCGCCTGCGGACCGGTTGCCCGGCACCATCGCCGCATCGGTAATCGCGATCCTCAACGGCGCATCCTACATCCGCACCCACGATGTGCTGGAGGTTCGACGGGCGTGTGAAATTGCACAGGCTGTACGAGAAATTAGAGGTTAGAAGTTAGTGACGAGCGGGGAAAGGTAAAACTAACCTCTAACCACTAACCTCTAACCACTCACCTCTTATCCGAAGAACGGCATCACCACAAACCGGATGATGGCCAGGCTGACCAGGAGGACCATGGCCCCCACCACGGCGCGGCCCAGGATGCCTTTGGCCTTGGCATACGCGTCTTCCTTCCCAAAGCTGAACAGGCACAGGAAGCCCGCGTAGATAACCACAATCACGGCCGCCAGTCCCAGGAATCCCAGGATGTAGCTGACGTAGGTGAGCAGGGCGAAGAGCAGCGGCACGGGGTTTTGGGTGCTTGCTACAAAAATGTACGAAAGCGTGTATTTGAGCGACAGGATCACCAGGCCCGCCAGGACGCTGTAGACGGTTTTGCGCATGTTGGCCACGCCGTCGTCACTGTTGTATTTGGCGACGGCTTTGGCGGCGGTGAGGATGATGACGAGCAGGGCAAGAACCGCTGCCAGTGTCAGCGCCCAGTTGAGGAGGCCCACGATCTCGCTTTCCAGGACGGCCACGCCTACCGCGGCGCCTCCCTGCGCCACCTCGCCCGCGTTTCCGTAAAACGCGGCGATGAACGGGGGGATCAGGTAGGCCATCACCAATCCGGAAATGGTTCCGGTCATCACCGTTTTGAGCCTGTCCAAGCTGTCGTCCTCCTGGGAGGTGATCATGCGCACGCCCGTGATGGTGATGACCAGTACGGCGACGATCGCCAGCATGGGGCGGAAGATGTACAGAACATGCAGGGCCACGTCCATGGGCGTGCAGCTGCCCGGGCAGTCGCTGAATCCGGCGCTGACGGACGCCACGGTTCCCATCAGGATGCCGTCATTGGCCAGAGCCGTGGGGACCAGGAATGACAGGAGCAGGTGCGTCATGGATTGAAGAGGATGAAGGCCGTGACCAGGGCGTAGGAGACGATCACGACGATGATGGCCACAATGCACGTCTTGATGATGGTCTTGGCCTTGTCCTTGAGGCCCTCGTCCGCGGACAGCATCAGCAGCACGCCCGCAATGATCACTCCCAGCACCGCCAGGAAACCCAGGATGGTCACGATGTAGTTGGCCACGCCGGCGATTTGCAGCGCCGCGCTGGTGGCACCGCCGCCCAGGTCCGGCACAATGGCCACCACCACCGCATTGGCCAGCATGATGGCTGCGGCACCCACAAATCCGCCGATCAAACGCTTGCGCGCTTTTTCCAGCTGGTCCTGTTCACCCTGGGATACCAGCACGCGGAATCCCTGCACCACGATGTTGATCATGAGGGCGATGCTGATGGCCAGGCGGATGTACGTGATCACGTTCCCCACCGCCGATTCCACCAGCGGCCTGTCCACCAGTGCGCTCCCCACCTGGTCCGGCGCAAAGGCGTTCACAATCCATTGCGTGAGCGCGGTAATGACCAGACCCACGATTACGTACACAAAGGACATCCTTGCGTCCTTCACCGCGCCTTCCTCGTGCGCGAACATCACCATCTTGAACGTGCTGATGAGCAGCGCCACCACGGCTACCGCCGCAATCGCTATCTCCAGCGCCACCACGACAGTGCTGGCCACGTACGCATTGAGTCCGGCGGCCCCTCCGCCCATGGGGCCGCAGGGGAGGACATTGCACAGCATCGTCATCGATTCCTGTCCTATCTCCAGCGCGTGCGCGTGGGGGACAAGCAGCCGGAGGAAAAAGTCGATCAACGGGCTCACGGAGGTACGGAGAAATCCTCTTATTATAGCAGAAAAACGCCTTTTAAGGAAACCCCAATCTCCAGAGGTGTATACTCCCCGGTATGCCTACTTTTTCCCCTGACAGAAGCGCTCCCATCACCCTCGATTCCACTCTGGAATCCAGGGTCTACGGATTCTTTGCCCTGGCCCTGGCCCTCACGGTCTTGGGTGTCTATCTGGGCATCCAGTACGCCTGGATCCTGCTCACCACCGGCGTCAGCATGGTCCTTCTTCTGGCCGAACTGGTGCTCATCTTCACCTCGCGTTTCTGGGTCAACCGCTCGCCGCTCAATCTCATCCTTTACGTCCTCTTTCCGCTCATTTCCGGCGTCACCGTCACACCGTACATCCTCTCGGTATTGGTGGGCTACGCCAACGGCGGCGCCATCCTGCTCAACGCCCTGGGGGCCACCGCATGCATGACGTTGGCCGCGGCGTTTCTGCCAAAGGCCACAGGGTGGGACATGGGTCCGGCCGCCATGCGCGCGCTCCTCATCAGCGTCATCGGCCTGCTCTTCCTGGGTGTCTTCCAGGTTTTTGTACCGGCTCTCCGGACAGGCGCGGTGGAAATGCTCATTTCCGGTGCGGGTATTGTGGTGTTTGCGCTCTTCACGGCCTTTGACCTGCAAAAGCTGCGCATGCGGGGATATGCGGGCGTCCACCCCCTTCTTTTGGCCTTAAACCTGTATTTGGACATCTTTAACCTGTTCCTCTACGTGCTGAGGTTCATGGTTTCCGCTTCCGGACGCCGAAATTAACCCTTTTCTTGGGCCCCGCGATCCTGTACCCTAGGGCTCTTCTTTCTACAATCTTATGGGTAAGAGACCTACCCCAAAAAAGCGCAAAGCGAAGTCCCACGGCCGCACGCAACACAGCATCTTCCTCCAAAAGGAAGTCCGCCGTCTGGTCGGTCTTCAGAATTCTCCGTATGCCGGCCCCGTTCCCACCAAGGACAAGACCGGTAAGGCTCTGGAGAAGATCACGCGCGTGAAAGCGTAAGGGTTCAGCCACCAGCGTTCAGCGATCGTTGGTTGGCTCTTTATCTGATCGCTGTTCGCTCATTGCTGACCGCTCTCTATGGCCCGCCGCCGTCACCTCTCGCGTATCGCCGTCATGCAAGTGCTTTTTGAGTTGGAGAAGCACTCCGGTGCGGACGCCGCCAAGGCCCTGGGTCTCAATATCCAGGAGTTGGGCGAGGTGGATATCCCGTTTGCCCAGGAGGTTCTGGAAGGCGTTTTGGGCAAGCGTCAGGAGCTCCAGCAGGAAGTCCAGAATCGCGCCCCGCAATGGCCTCTGGACCGCATGGACCCCATTTCGCGCTGCGTGCTCCTTGTGGGCGCCTACGAGCTTCTCTACCGTCCCAAAGACGCCCCGCCCGCCGTGGTCATGAACGAGGCGATTGAGGTGGCCAAGGAATACGGCAGCGAGGAGGGGGCGAAGTTCGTGAATGGGGTGCTGAATGCGATTGCCCATGCCAAGTAAGTTGCTGGTTTTTAGTTACTTGTTATTGGTTTTAACTAAAAACTAATAACCAATTAACCAATGAACTGACTTTCGTTACACTAACTCCAATGCCAGTCCCCGCCCCCCTCGATCAGCTTGAGAAGGCCATTGGCGTGACGTTCAAGAAAAAGGATTTCTTGCGTCAGGCCCTCATTCACCGTTCCGCCGCGCGCGAGAGCGCGACCTACGGCAACAACGAGCGTCTGGAGTTTTTGGGCGATGCGGTGCTGGAGCTGGCGGCCACGGAGTACCTGTTCCACCTCACGGACAAGCCGGAGGGTGAATTGACCGCCTGGCGTTCGGCACTGGTTCAGGGTGATCATCTGGCGGTGATTGCCGAGGATATCGGTCTGGGCCAGTACCTTTCCATGAGCAAAGGCGAGGAGGCCAGCGGGGGCCGTGGAAAGACCAATACGCTGGCAAACGCGCTGGAAGCCCTCATTGGCGCCATTTACCTGGACAAAGGATACGATGTGGCCAAGCGTTTCTGCGAGGAGAACATCCTCAAGCATCTGCAGGCAATCCTGCGCCAGGGCAAGCACAGGGACGACAAGAGCATGTTCCAGGAGATCGTGCAGGAGAAGTACAATGTCACCCCGCATTACGATCTGGTGGAGGAGGCAGGCCCCGATCATGACAAGATGTTCACGTGTGCGGTCTTCATCAACGACGAAAAAATCGCCCAGGGGTCCGGGAGCTCAAAGCAGAGGGCGGAACAGGCGGCGGCGCGGGCGGCGCTGAAGGCCAAAGGCTGGAGGTGACCGAGGTGTCCGAAGTCACCGAAGAAACCGAGGTCCACCTCGGAAACGTCGGTTACGTTGGTCACATCGGTAACGTCCTCTTACCCCATTTTAATCTCGATATCGACTCCGGACGGGAGACTCAAGCTCTGGAGGCTTTCCACCGTCTTGAAGGTGGTTTCCGTCAGGTCGATCAGGCGGCGGTGCGTGCGCATCTCGTACTGGTCGCGG
>CAYMAT010000037.1:5270-13399 GCA_964388495.1 uncultured Candidatus Peribacteria bacterium | reverse complement strand
ATCTTTCTGCTCCCATATACGCAATAAGATCGTTTCTGTCTTTTGCTCCCAGGAGGATTTCATCATTGTATAACGTTGAATGGGAAACCCATGCTTCTGCACCTACATCGTCATTTGTAGTGATTTCCAGAGGAAGCTCCAGGGGCTTTGTCCGACCGACTACTTCGCATGTAGTCCGCCAGAGGGAATGCACGCCAATAGTTCCCTCTATTTGTTCTTGAATATCCTTATCGCTGAGGCGATTTTTAATTTTGTAAGCTCTCAACTCACTGCTTATAGTATAGGGAATTTGGCTGTTTGACCGATGTACAGCATTCATCAGGTTAAATTCCTGCAGAATACCATCATCGATTTTTTTCTTGACCAGCCATATCTTGTCGGAAAGTTGCTCTAGATCAGATTCCTGAATATCGAGTATCGATAAAATTAAGTGGGGAATTTTTAATCCAGAAGGAGTTTCTATGCACACACATTCCTCTGGAGAAGATTGTGGCGATGGTTGCATTAGCGCCTTTTTCTTTGGATGGAAAACATTTCCTGTGGCTGCAGAAGCCTTAGAACTGAATACGGAAGTCAGTTTTGCCAGGACACCACCTCCACTACTTGGAACAAATGCCTTCCGCTGCACCGGAATTATTTTAAAAGGACCTACTTTAATTTCTCGTATGGAATTTCTATAGGTGTAACGATTTTCCTGTGTCTCTCCCGGAAGCCGTACCCATGCCGGAAACGGCATAACTGTACTCTCACTCACAAAGCTGCTATCTGCAGAGTTTTCTCTTGGTTTCATTCTTATATTATAACATAAAATGTACATATTGTATAATACGACTTTTCCAGTCCATTTAACGATCTTGCTTAAAAAATGGGCAGGAATCCTGTGATGGATTCCTACCCTATGTGAACCGACGCGAATGCGCCGGGTAGATGTCTTTGGAGGGGCAGGAGCCCCTCCCCGGTGAGCTACGGTCCAAGATGGACCACCGGCCCGTCGTTTCCCGTCAGACGTGATATGACAGGAACGAAAGGACGGCGATGATACGGAAAATAGATGCTCATTCAAGCGTTATTTCTTTGTTTGGGCTGTTTTGGCTCTGTTGTCAGCTTTGTGGTCCGGTCTCCGCTACACTATTTTCAATGCCTTCCTGGATAGTCCCCCTTCCCGACCGGCTGGATACGTTTCTTGCAGCCGACGGCAGGATGCTGAGCCGCGCCAAGGCGCAGGCGGCGATTGAGGGCGGATTCGTGTCCGTCAATGACCAGGTGACAAAAAAAGTTTCCACGCGCGTGCAGGAGGGGGATAAGGTGGATCTGGCAGAACTCCCTGATCCGTCCGAGAGCTCCGACATTGTGCCTGCGGACTTGAAGCTTGAAGTACTGTACGAGGATGCGGCGTGCATGGTGATTCGCAAACCCGCGGGTCTGGCGGTGCATCCGGGCGTGGGCATGGCTCCGGGTGAAAAAACGGTGCTCCATGGTGTGGCGTATCTCTTCAAGAAACAGAAACTCCCCTTCTCCGAGGCAGGGGTGCTGGTGCATCGCTTGGATAAAGAGACGACGGGGTGCCTGCTCATCGCCAAATCCCCCGCCGCGCACCAGGCCCTGCAGCAGCAATTCCAGGAGAGGACGGTGAAAAAGCACTACGTGGCGCTGGTGGCCGGGGTCCCCAAGGTGGCGCATGCCACCGTGGACGCGCCCATCGGCCGCAACGTGCGTGACCGCACCACCATGGCCGTGACGGCGTCCTGGAACAGCCGCGAGGCGCAGACCACGTACGACGTGCTCAAGGCTGGCCGCGACTGCGCGTTCCTCCGCTGTGACCTGCACACCGGCCGCACGCACCAAATCCGCGTGCACCTCTTGAGCATCGGCCATCCTGTTTTGGGCGATGACACCTACACCACTCCCCTCTCGGAACGCCTGCGGGACCAGTACGACATCCGGAATCTGTGTCTGCACGCGGAGTTCCTGTCTTTTGTCTCGCCTGCGGACAAGAAAAAGCACGAGGTGACGGCGGAGATGCCGGAGGAGTTCAGGGGGGTGATGGAGAGAGTGGGTCTGTGAGTTGTGACTAGTACTTCGTTATTTGTTACGAAGTACGAATCACAAATTACTTCTTTTCCACCGTATATGTCAGCACATCCAGGATCTGGTTCTCCTTGTTGCGTGCCACGATCTTGTACGTGTTGGTCCCCGTCTTGAGCGTGCCCAAGGCTTCTTCCGCACGGTAGTTCCAGAAGTTCTTGCCGGCGGTGTAGAGCTGCAGGCGGTAGTCGTTCACCCAGACGGAGGCCGTTGCCGTGGACGTCTTGCCTTCCAGGAGGAATCCGGAACCCGTTTCCATGGTGTACGTGGTGCCTTCGGCGGGTGCTGTCACCGTCAGCGTTCCCGGCGATATGGGGTCATTCTGCGGCAGGGTGGTGGGGTCCAGGGGTGCGGAAGACGCGGCCGCGGCGGAGGCAGTGGAACCTGCGGAGCTGGTGCTCGCGCTCACCACGCCGCCGTCGCCCTGCCCCTGGATGATGGTGAGGACACCGGGAGCACTCTTGCGGCCCTGTGCATCCGTGGCCACCACGTTGTACACGTTGGTTCCCACAACCATGTTCTTGAGCTTGAGGCTGGCGACATAACTCCATTCACCCTTGTCCGGATTGAAGAGCTGCAGCTTGTAGTCGTTGACGCGGATCTCCACGGTGCCTGCGGGGGCCTGGCCGCGCAGGATCAGCTCGTCCGCGTTGGTCTTGAAGGTCTCGCCGGTCTTGGCGGGGCTGGTAAACGTGGGTGAGGGCAAAGGGCCCACGGGTGCACGCTTCACCATGCGGTGCGTTTCACCCAGGATAGTGCCGTCGGCGCCCAGTGCCTGCACCGTTACCTCAATGTCCTCCGTGCCGTCCGGCGGAACCAGGTCCTGCGTGAACGTGCCGTCTGCGGGATTCAGAATGGTTGCGTGTCCGTTCACCGTGATACTGGCCACACCCTGCCCCGCCACGCCGCGGACGGTCAGCAAAGGGCCGTTCACCGTGGAGCCCTCGGCGGGGGCGGTTACCGTCAGCACTTCGCCCTGCAGAGCGCCAGATCCCGACGTGGGCGCGAGTGCGGTGATGGCATGAGCGATCTTGCGGCTTTCCAGAACGAACGGCAGGTCCTCTGCGCCGTTCAGCGTGGTGCGCGTGGCATACACGTTATCCGTCACGGTGCCGCCCTGCGGGAGCGTCCATCCCTGCCCTTCGCTGATCGTGAACGTGCGTCCGTCGGAGAGGGTGATGGCAATGCCGGATCCCTCCGTTTGATAGGCATTCACCATCGTATCGCCAATGGAGGCCTCCGTTCCTGGTTCCAGGTCCAGCTGCAGGCGCGTGGTTTTGATCTGACGCACGATGCTGCCGGAGAAGGCACGCGACGACGGTGTGGTCATCCATGCCGATCCCGCCTGGAGCGTGAGGCTCAGGATGGATTGCTCATTGCCGCGTTCACTTTCCTCCACGTGCACGTCGCTGCTGGAATCCAGGCGTATGTAGGTTCCGTCAAAGAAGGTCAGTGCCGCATGTGCGCCCGGGCCGGTGCTCACGCTCTCTCCCGGGAAGAGCAGCATGCCGTCCTCCGCGTGCTGGTCTTTGCCATCGATATTCACCGTCACCGTGCCGCGCTCCTCCACGGAAAGGACGGCCCCCGTACGTTCCAGCGAGTTCCCCACCCCCAGCAAATGCATGAGCGCCGTCCACAGCAGATACGCAAGCAGGACCATGGCTCCCAGCACCATGAGGGAACGCATCCAAGATGGCGTTCTGCGTTCTGTGGTCACGGCGTAGCCGGGCCTACGATAACGAGGTCGGATGTACACAGGGAAAGAATGGTACTGGGAAAATAGGAATGAGCAAATGGTCTGAAAGTTGATTGGTTCATGAGTTATTGGTTATTTGTTCTAACTCATCAACCCGCTCACTCGTTCTTTATCCCGTCGCCCTCATCACCTCTTCCAGCGTCGTAAGACCCTCTTTAACGCGTCTCTCGCCCCACTCGCGCATGGTGAGGTAACCGTTCTTTTTTGCGGTTTCCAGGATCGTGGCGGATTCGCTCATATTCAGCACTTGCTGCTGGATCTCCGGGGTGACCTGGAGAAGCTCGGGAATGGACATCTGTCCGCCGTAGCTCTTGTGGTCCGAGGGGTCGCACTGCTTGCCGCGGCATTCCGGCGTCAGGGTTCGGACAAGACGCTGTGCCAGGACAGCGCGGAGCGCGGGGGCAAGCGTGTAGGGGCTGACCCCCATGGAAAGCAGGCGTGGAATGGCCTCCACGGCGGAGTTGGTATGCAGCGTGCTCAAGACCAGGTGGCCGGTGAGAGCGGCGTTCACCGCGGTCTGCGCCGTTTCCAGGTCGCGGATTTCCCCCACCAGGATGACGTCCGGATCATGGCGGAGGATGCTGCGGAGCCCGGAGGCGAAGGTGTAATCCTTGTCCGCGTCGATCTGGCTCTGGATCACGCCCTGCAGCTCGTATTCCACGGGATCCTCCAGCGTGATGATGTTGCGTTCCTTCCCCACGATGGTGGAGAGCAGCGCGTACAAGGTGGTTGTTTTTCCGGATCCCGTGGGACCCGTGACCAGGATGAGGCCGTTGGGGAGTTCCACCAGATCGCGCAGCTGTTTCTCCGTTTCCTGCGGGAACCCCAGCTCCGTCAGCGGACGGATGCCGCGTTCCGGGTCCAGGAGGCGCAGGGTGATGGCCTCGCCAAAGCGCGAGGGCAGCGTGGCCACGCGGACGTTGACGGTCTTGGTCTTGTTGCCTGCGATTCCCGCCTCAAAGGTGTATTGCCCGTCCTGCGGCACCGTGGTGATGTTGAGCTTGAGGTGTGACACGAATTTGACCCGGCGAATGATATCCACGTATTTCTCATGGGAAATACTTAGCAATGGGAGCAGCACGCCGTGCATGCGCCACTCCACGCGCACATCCTTTTTCTGCGGGGACAGATGGATATCGGAGATCCCCTGAGCGACAGCATCACGCTGGAGCGCTGTGAGTAAATCTTCGCCGGAAAGTTGTGTGTAATCGATGTTTGGCACTTCACATAATTATAGCACAAATAAAGGAGGAACGCACTCTGTAAATGTGGCTTTCAGGAGAGGAAAACAACAATTCTTCAGAGGACATGCGAAGGAGGAGCTTTGGCACCACGCATTTTCCCACTTTTCTCTGTCATCTTTCTCCGTGCATCCGCTATCCTTCTTTCCTCTTCTTGTGGCGTACAACCCCCATCGCACAGCGACGGAAACCCAGAAACGGCGCTCACTGCAGCGCCGCACGATTGTGGTGTACGGCGTCTTTTTGTTCGGACTGCTCATCATCGCCTCGCGGCTGATGGAGTTGCAGGTGGTGCGGGGGGCGGAATATCGAGACAAGGCGCAGCGTCTGCACTACGGCGGCATCACGCTGCCGGCCAAGCGCGGGGACATCCTTTCCCGGGATTCCCGCACGGAGGAGACAAACATCCTCGCCACCAACATCACGCTGGATCTGGTCTACGTGGACCCGCTCATCACGGACAACCCCGGCCTGGTGGCGCGCACGCTTTCGAACATCCTCCTGACGGAAGAGTTCCATAACGACTGCAGTCATGGAATGGAAACCTGTCCCCGGGAATTGGTACCGATGTACGCCGACGCATTTGACCCCCTGCTCCGCAAAAAACTCCTGGAGACGGGGTCTTTATTAGAGCCTATATCGCCCAGCACTCCCCTGCCCCCTTCCATTCTCAAGCTGCCGTCGCTTGTGCAGGCGCGTGACGCGTTTGCGGCGGATATCGAAAAACGCATCTCGCAGCAGAAGGTCACCTTTGTCCCTCTGCAGTATGGAGCGACCAAAATCCAGCAAAAAGAGGTGAAGGCCTTGGATATTCCCGGCGTGCGTGTCAGTGATGACGGTGATCTCATCTATGCCAATCCCGAGGAAATCAACCAGTCGCTCATCGATTCCTTTGCGCGCTCGCTCGCGCCCATTCTGGAAAAGGAACAGAAAGACGTCCGTGATCTGCTGGTCACGCGCAAGCTGCGCTACGTGCCCATCATGCGCCGGATTCCGCGCGCCCTTTCGCTGCAAATTCTGCAGTCAAAGGCGGATTCCGCACGCAAGACCATGGAAGAGGCCCAGGCCAAAACGGGAAAGGCGGGGAACAATCTGGAATATCCTCTGCGTTCCGTGGCCCTCCTCCCCGAGCACTGGCGCTTTTACCCGGATACCACGCTGGGTTCGCATGTGGTGGGATTCCTCAACACCCGTCAGGAGGCGCAGTACGGCATTGAACGCACGTTCGATTCCATTCTCCGCGGCAAGGCGGGCGAGATCCGCACTGTGAGCGACACCCAGGGAGGACAGATCCTCCGCCCGGAGCAGACCATCGAGGATCCCGAGGACGGCGACACCATCGTCCTCACCATCGACCGTAACATCCAGAAGGAGGTGGAGACCATTCTGTCCGCGGCCATAGAGAAATACGATGCCGATACGGGCGAGGTCATCGTCATGGATCCCAACACCGGCCGCATTCTGGCCATGGCCAACGCCCCTCTGTTTGACAGCAACAACTATGCTGAGGTTTCCGAAAAGGAACCCGTGGATATTGATGAAGACCGCCGCAAGAAGATCGTGGTGGAGGTGTTTGACCCCAAGACCAACAACCGCGTGGTGAAGGCGTACATGGATGATGTCTTTACGGCATCCGGACGCACGCTCCTGACCGACAAGACGCGTACGTCCCTCACAGAGCTGGAGCAGATGTACGACCTGCACGACATCTCCCGGTACTACATGTACATAGGCGAGAACATCCGTCGCGAGGTGTTCCCCACGGACGATCCGCACGTATGGATGAAATTCAAGAACAACGTGGGTATCGGCGCATACCTCAACCGCAACATCCATGAAATCTACGAGCCCGGCTCCGTGGAAAAGCCCATCACCATGGCCATCGCGCTGGATCAGGGTGAAGTGGTTCCCGAGGACACGTACGACGATACCGGTCCCGTGGAGGTGGACGAATACAAGATCGACAACAACGACCACAAGCACTACGGGCACGTGACCATGACCAACTGCCTGGAGTTCTCCATCAACACGTGCATGACCAGCATCTCGTTCAAACTGGGGGCCAAACTGCTTCTCAACATGCTGGACCGGTTTGGCTACACGCACATCACGGGTGTGGAACTGGAGGACGAGCTTGCGGGCGAACTTCCTCCCTGGCGCAGTCTCCCCCGCTCCACGCTTGCCACCATCTCCTTTGGGCAAGGTATGACCACCACCACGCTCCAGGTGATCACCGCGTGGTGCGCGCTGGCCAACGGCGGCAAACTGCTGCACCCGTATCTGGTGGACAGTATCATCCATCCGGACGGCAGTACGGAGGTGACACAACCCAAGGTCATTGACCAGGTGCTCAAGCCGTCCACGTCGGAAACCATCACCGCCATGCTCGTTAGCTCCGCGGACAAGGGTTTCGCCAAGAGCGGAAAGGTCCCCGGCTACAAGAACGCGGGCAAGACGGGTACCAGTCAGATCGCCGGTCCGGGCGGTAAGTACGAGACGGGCACGGGTTCCACCTTTGCCACGTACGCTGGGTATGCGCCCATCAGTCATCCGCAGTTCGTCATCCTGGTCAAAATCGACCGTCCCAAGAAAGCCATTCACGGTGCCACGGCAGCTGCTCCGGTGTTTAAAGAAATCGCGGCGTTCCTGTTTAAATATTATGGAATTCCACCGGATGACACCAAGTAGGGGTTCTGGGGGACGTTAGAACCAGAATCGGAGCTTGGGGAAAGTAAGAAATCGAGGAGATCAATGAGATCGAAGAGCTTGAGGATTTTGCGTGGCATTGGTGTATGCGAGAGTGATTGCATGTCCGAAAGACCCCATCAACGGCTCATTGCATGGAAAGAGGCATATGATTTATCTTTGGCCATATACAAAATGACAAAGTTACTTCCAGTAGACGAACGTTTTGGGCTTGTTAGCCAGATGTGTAGGTCATCATCCAGTGTTCCTATTAATATAGCGGAGGGAAATACAAAAAATACTCCCAAGCACAGGGCACAATTTTTTGAAATCGCACTTGGATCACTCAATGAGTTGCATTG
>CAYMAT010000037.1:0-5260 GCA_964388495.1 uncultured Candidatus Peribacteria bacterium | reverse complement strand
TGAGTTAATGCTTTCGAAGGACCTTGGATATATTGCTGTAGAACATTTCAATCAATTGGATAATCAGCTACAGCGAACCAGTTTTCTTTTAACAAAGCTCCTCTTATCTGTTCGTCGATCTCCTCGAGTTCCTTGAACTCTTCGATCTCTTTTATTTCACCGTCACGCTCTTCGCCAAGTTCTGCGGACACCCTTCGACAGGCTCAGGGTGCCGCGCCTTTTTTTTAACAGTAACGCTTTTAGCAAGATTGCGCGGCATGTCGGCCCTTCGACTTCGCTCAGGACCGTTTACTAAGTGTCATTTCACTGTCACCGACTTTGCGAGATTTCTTGGCATGTCGGGGTTCTTGCCGCGCTTGAGGGCCAGCAGGTAGCTGAGCACCTGGATGGGGATGATGGTCACGATGGGCTGCGCGCTCTCAATGTCCGGCGTCTTGATCCACTCGTCAAACACCTCCGCCTGCCGCGGCCCCACGCCAATCACCAGTCCCCCGCGCGCCTTCACCTCCATGGCGTTGCTCAAGATATCGCCCTGCACCTCGTCATTGCCCGTGAGGACAATGCACGGCGTGCCCTGCTCAATCAGCGCCAGCGGCCCGTGCTTCAGCTCGCCTCCGGCAAACCCCTCCGCGTGCACGTAGCTGACTTCCTGGATCTTGATGGCGCTCTCCAGGGCCATGGGGTAGTGCCAACCCTTGCCGATGATGTAGAGGTCATCGTGATCGCCGATCTTCTGTGCGATCTTATCAATGCGCTCCACGTAGCGCGGGTTCAGCATGTCATTCACCTTGGATGCCGCTTCCAGGAGGAGCGTCTTTCCCTCCTGCAGCCTGTCCCCCAGCGCATAGGCGATGAGGAGCAGCACGGCCAGCTGGCCCGTGAGCGCCTTGGTGGACGCCACAGCACGCTCGGGTCCGGCGTTGATGTGCAGCGTGTAGTCGGCGTCGCGGTCGATGGTGGATCCCTTCACGTTCACGATGGCGAGGACTTTGGACCCCTTGGCCTTGGCCACGCGCATCGCTTCCAGCACGTCCGCTGTCTCGCCGCTCTGGCTCACCACAATCAGCAGGCTGTCCGGCTTGAGGAAGTGGTGGAACAGCTTGAACTCGCTGGCGGGCGCAAAGTGCACGTGCTTTTGCGCCACCACGGAGAAGAAATATTCCGCGGCCATGCAGGCCTTGGCGGCCGTTCCGCAGCCCACCAGAAACGTGCCCTTGGCGCGGTGGATGGCGGCGGCGATGGTGCGGATTTCGTCCTCGTCCTGGTTCACGGCACGCGCGATGCTTTCCTTCTGGTCCATGATTTCCTTGAGCATGTAGTGCTCGTAATCGCCTTTCTGCGCCTGCTGCACGGTCCAGGTGATTTCGATGTCGCGCTTGCTCCTCTCCTCCCCCGTGCGGAGGTCGCTGAAGAGGATGGACTTGCCGTCCGTCACCACCATCTCACCGTCATCCAGATACTGGACGGTGCTGGTGTGCTTGAGGAATGCCGGAATGTCCGAGGCGATGAAGAAGCCGTCAATCTCCTTTTTGTCGCGATCCACGCCGATGATGAGCGGCGAGCCCGTGCGGGCGGCTACGAGCGTCTGGCTGGGCATGTGGAGCGCCAGAATGGCAAAACGCCCCTCAAAGTGCGTGCAGGCGCTGCGGACGGCCGCGGCAAAGTCTTTCGTGTTCTTGAATTCCTCCTCTATTAGGTGCGGGATCACCTCCGTGTCCGTCTCGGACTTGAAGGTGTGCCCCTTGGTTTTGAGGTCCCGCCGCAGCTCCAGATAGTTTTCCACAATGCCGTTATGGACGACGGCGATGGTGCCGTCCTCGGACAGGTGCGGGTGGGCGTTCCGTTGCGTGACCCCCCCGTGCGTGGCCCAGCGCGTGTGCGCGATGGCCAGGCTGCAGGGCCGGTCAAACTGGTCCGTGGACACGGTGCCGATGGGCCCCGTGTTCTTGGTCACGTGTAAACCGTCCTTCTCCGCGCAGGCCACCCCCCAGGAGTCATAGCCGCGGTATTCCAGGTTCTTGAGCCCCTCCACCGCGATTTTGCCCGCGTCGGTGCGCTTTCCGACATATCCGAAGATACCGCACATATGCCAAAAGTATGGGCGAAAACGGCCAAACCGTCCAGCCGTTCCCTATCATTTTTATGCGCGATCAGTCAGTTCTGGCTGTATGGGACGAGGGCGTTGGCGCACACAAACGTGCACTGTGCACGCGCTTTGCAGGTGGGTGACCACCACCAGCCCTGACTTTGGGGCGTGCCCATCGTGCAGGCACTGGCGGCTGTGCCTATGCTCGTGGGATAGATGGTGCCGCCCTGATTAACACAGTTGCCGGATGCTGCGGTCCAGGCGTTCCGGATGAGTGTGCTCACATTGGCACTGGCTGCAGGGCAGGTGCTCTGCGTGTCCTCCAGAGTGACGGCGGGGAGATTGACTGTCGCGCGTTTCTTGTAATTCGCGGGGCAGGCGGAGCCGCTTAGCCAGTGAAGCTGCGCTGCGGGGGTACCAGCGGCTGCAGGGTCCTGGTTCTGGCAGCAGATAACCGCGCTGCCCGTGATGGTATTGCCGTTCTTCTGGCTGCAGCCGTTGATTTTTCTGGCGTCTGACAGGCAAGCGCTATCGATTGCGGGACAGTACGCAGGCAGGGCTGCCGGGCATCCGGAGACGGAGGAGCGAATCCAGACATACTCCTCGCTGTCGACTATGCGTTTACAGCAAGACTCTGTTGTTGGTGTTCCTAAAGTGCCCGGATCCTGACACGTGGTCGTAGTCAGGAATTGGCTCTTCGTGCAGGTGTTGACCAAAAGTGGGCTGCGAAGGTCGGTAATATTCGCCGGGCTCTTGCAGGCGTTTGCATTGAGCGCGGGACAGGCGCCGTTGACGGGTTCCTTCCAGACTTTCTTGGTGGGATCATCTGCAAACTGCTGGCAGCACAGCCTGTTTTTCACGCTCAGGCCAAGCAGACACTGCGCGCTGCCGCCCCCCTGGCCCTGGCACGCCTTGGAGAACTGGCAGAAGGGAAGGTTCAACGCGGGGCAACTTCCGCCCTGCGGGACCATGGTCCATTCCAGGGTTACGGACGGGGCACCCGGCTTGAGGACGCTGCAGCATCGCTCCTCTGACGCACTGCCGTTATTGAGGCATTGCGGGTTGGCCGCCACGGTCCAGGGCCACTGGGACGTGTTGATCATGTCTTTGACGGTGCACGATTTCTGCGTGGGGGCAGGCGACGTGGCGTTGCAGGCGCTGGTGACGGGAGCGGGTGTGGAGGATGCGGACGATGCCTGTACGGGCGCTCCTCCCATGGGGCACCTCCCTTCTATGTACCACTTGAGATCACGGGTTCCGTCCCCCACGCTGCAGCAGGTCTGGTAGCTTAAACGCGTGCCGTTCACGCACTGTACGGTTTTTCCTTCAGATGAGCAGTAGGATGTTCCAAGACCGCAGCTTGCCGGACATGCCTCATCTGCGCTGTCAGCGACAATGGTTGTTCCGGCTGTTGACCCACTGTTGAAACAACACAGTTGCACCTTGTCCGGAGTGCTGACAAATTCCGATGAACGACAGGCAGGTTTGGTGTTATCCAGGCAACCGGTCCCGTCTGGTGCGCACAGCAGTGACGGGCAGGTGGTCCCGGGCATCCATTCCTGGTATGTATGTGCCACCTTCATGCAACACACCCGGCTTACCGGAGCCGGTGTTCCGCTGCCGTAATAATTTGCCGGAGAGCAGGATTGGGTGGTTCCCGGTGCTGTTCCGTAGCAGCCTCCTCCAAAATTGCAGTACGCAGGCGTAGTGGATTGGGCCGGGCAATTCACGTTTGTTGAATCACCGCGATAGTACTCCCCTGCACTGACTCCCGGCTGTCCGGTCAGCGGCGTGAAAGGCTTTGTCACTGCGCAGCAGGTTTCCCATTTTGCCGCACCGTTCTCGTCCGTGCATCGTGTGGTGGCAGTGGCCACGCCGTTTTGGATATAGCAGACGTTGCTTTGGGTATGACACGGTCCAAACTGCACACTCACGGATGAGCTCTGTCCGGCGGCGCAGAATGTCACCGAGGCGCCGGGGTTTCCTGGCGCCGTGGGATTCATGTAACCCGTGACCGTGAATGTCGCCTGCGGGTACTGATTCACGATGGACTGCATGTATACCTGCGCAGTATTCACGTTCTGGAAGACTGAGCAGGAGTTGATGGTGATGGCGGAAGTGGTTCCCGGAGCGCACCCTCCCGCGCACATGCTGATCTGCCGCACCACCTGCGGCAGCATGCCGGGCGTTCCGTGGCCTTCCACCTGGTAACGTCGCTGCGTGCAGTCTTCGCGGAAGACGTCACGGAGTTGTGTTCCGGCAAAGGAAGCGGCACGCGGACTTTCCGGAGCAGCTGCCACTGCCGCGTCACAATCTTGTTTAAAGGTATTCACGCAGGCGTTACCTCGCACCACGCAGTCGCTGGCCCAGTCTGCGCCCGCGGGTTTGATCTTGCCGCAGTTTTGAACGGAAAGAGTATCGCAGGCGATATCCTGATAGAAGCAGGCGAAGCATGCGATACCGGCACTGCTACTGCTCTCCTCTCCTGCCTGTGTGCTGCAGAAACTAAGGGCATCCACGTACTGTTTTATCTGTGGGAAAGTAGCATGACTGGGCGGGGCTGGCGGAGGGCAGATGGATTCTTCGGAATATCCTGATGAAGTATTTCCGACATTTCCAAAACTCGAGGCGGACGGAGAAGAGGTAACCGGTGACGGAGTTCCGGCTGGCGTGGGAACAGGTGCAACCGCAGCCCCTCCCCCGCCTGGTGACTGACACATGTTGTTCATCTCTGCGTTCAGTGTCGCCTGATTAGGTTTTGGAACAGACGGATTGCTGTATGAAAGCACGGCAATGAACTGCTCTAACTGCGGAGGAATTCCAGTGCAACTGCTGATGACACCGTTACTGATGAAATCGGCGCGGGACAAAGGGGCCGTCTGCTCGTTCATTCCCTCTTCGTTTACGAGATAGGTATACACCGCGTCGAACGCAGCGGCTTCTCGTATTTGACAGCTTACCTGCTGCTGTCCCTGGCAGTACTGTGCTGCATGTATAGATTCATGCACCATCACCGCATTGATATTCACTCCCCCTTTGGTAGAGATGCAGACACTCACTTTCCCCGGACTGACGAGAGTTGCTGCACCTGAGACATTGGCGGAAACTGTTTGACCTACATATGTGAACGTGCCGGGGCATACTTCATCTCCTAGAATATTAACGCTGATCTGG
>CAYMAT010000036.1:0-13404 GCA_964388495.1 uncultured Candidatus Peribacteria bacterium | reverse complement strand
CCCTGTCCGACCGTGGGTCGGATGGCCGTGGTCGCAAGGACCAGGGCAAGGGCAACGTGTTCGCGCGCCTGGCGCTGTTCGTCCGTCTGGTGGTCGCCGAGCTGCGCAAGGTCATCTGGCCGACGCGCAAGGAGCTGATCGCCTACTCCCCCACCCTGGGCAAAAAGCGAGAGCTCGTCATCATCAACAAGGCGGACCTGGTGAATTTTGAGACGAAGGACATTGAAAAGGCGCTCAAGAAGAAAAAAATCCCCGTGTTCATGAGCATCTCCGGCGTGGCCAAGAAGAATATCCAGGAGCTCATCAATGACCTGCTCCCCATAGTCTTGGAAGAACGCCAGAAGCGTGAGGACCTGCGTGACGAAGAGGAACAAGAGGAGCGCAAGGCCACGCCCGTGCTGCGTCCGCACATGGAGAGCATGAAAATGGGCGCGTACCGCGTGGACAAGGCGGAGGACGGGGCGATTGTGGTGAAGGGCAAGCGTATTGAGCAGTTCACCAACATGACGGACTTTGGGAACGACAGCGGCGTGCGCCGTTTTGTGGACGTGATTGACCGCATCGGGCTCTTGAAGACGCTCAAGAAACTCAGCAACCACGCGGAGACGGAGATTCGCATTGGCAAAAAGCGGGTGGATGAGTATTTGCTATAAAAAACCGGACGTATTCGTCCGGCTTTTTAGACAGTGTTCTACGCTGCGTTCTTTGAGTCACGATTCTTTTTTTCTTGGCGGAGAACGTTAAACATATCACGTGAGAATTGTGCAGAAAGTCCGTTTTCGGTCTGGCTTTTGTGTTCGCGTTCGATCAGTCCCATTTTAAGTTCAAGGTTGCTCAAATGGGCAGCCTGGTCTTCTGCAAGACCTAGGTAGTCCTGCTTCTTCTGCTGATAGTCCTTCGGCAAAGGTGCCCCATCTACTGAAAAGAATCGACTTTCCATTTTATCGTAATCATAATTCTTGTTTCCCATAGTTTGTTTGGAAGAAAATAATACTATTATTATAACATAAATTTAAAACATTAGCAAATACCAATGCATGTCAGTTTTATGGTGGCCCAGGCCAGAATCCCTGCCTGCCGGCAGGCAGGGAACTGCTACGCCTATCTCTTATATTCTTTATCGCGTAGTTCTCTTCCACTACCGCTTTTCCAGTAGAGCTCTCGAGCGCGCGCTTCTTTTCGCGTCGGATATTCTTCCGAATGAATGAGTTTCCAGGGTTTCTTGGAACGTGTTGTTTTTGTCGTACTTTGATTATGTTCAATCAACCTTTTAGGAAGGTTGGAAGTCATGCCTGTATAAAATGTTCCATCCTTCTCGCTTTGGAGAATGTAGACGTAGAACATAGTTTTTATTGTCAATGGTGGCCCAGGCCAGAATCGAACTGGCTACGCCTGCCTCTTCAGGGCAGCGCTCTACCAATGAGCTACCGGGCCACAAATTGAGAGTGCGGTGATGTAAAGGAAGTGGACCGAGCGGTTAGGGCCACGGTTATCTCGCGGAGCTGCGCGATTCTAGCATAGATCCGCGCCTGGGCAATCAGTGGAAGAGGCCGCCAATACGCTCCCAAATGAGCTGCGGCCAGCCTTTCACGTCCGCCCAGCGGCAGAGCTGGTGAATGGCTTGCACGTCCGCGTCCGTCGTTTGCAGCTTCTTGCTCTCATTCAGCCTGTACATGATGGCCTGGGGGTCCTCCACATGCAAAAGCCCCACGGCGTGACCCATCTCGTGCGTGAGGAGGCGGGCAAGCTGGTCCTTATCCGTGTAGATATAGATATTGATGTTCTGGCCGTCAGCGCCGCTGTGGTACACGCCGGTCTCAAACTCGTCGCCCCGGGAGCCGGCCACGTCGCTGTAGTTCTCAATGTTCTTGTTGATGTCCGGTACCAGCTGGTGCTCCTCGTCCACCAGCGCGTTCACGCGCGTGCGGAGGCTTTCCACTTTGACCTGTTCCTTTTTGAGGGCATCCAGCTCCTTCTGCAGCGTGGCACGCTCCGTATTGACCGCGTCGTAATCGGCCTGTGTGGCATTGGCGTTTCCCTGCACCGCGTCCAGATGCTTGGTGTATGCGTCGTTGTGCTGGATGAAGGTTTCGCGGTGTTCATTGTAAAGATCATTGGCGTCATCAAAGACCTGGCGCGCGTCTGTATACAGACGGTCCAGTTTGTCGTGCTGTTCCATGGCACTGCTGATGGATTGGCCCAGCTGCTGCAGTTGCTCCTCCGCCTGTTGGCGTTTGTCGTAGACCAGGTTAATGGTCACGTCTCCGGTATCGGCGATGGTGAAGAGATCGCGGTGCTCAATGTCCTCCCAGATTTTCTCCGCCCGGAGTGCCGCCTCCTTCAGCTCCTGGCGCGATACGGCAAAGTGCGGGTCCACGGTCCCTATGCCAATACTGATGGGTTGCAGGCACGGGACGCGCCGTATCGCCATGACCCCCGTGAGGGAAGCGAGCACAAGAATGACGATGAGCGACACGATTCCTCTCATGGTGGGGAGTATAACGGCTGAGGGACGTGGCTTGGATTACTTTTTCGTTAATCCTTCCAGCGCCTTCAAAACCTCCACAGGAACCATCCAAACGGTGGTATTGGATTCGTCGCTAGAGATGTCGTTAATGCTCTGGAGCGTGCGCAGGTGCAGCGCGCCCGGCACCGCGGCCAGCATTTTTGCGGCCTGGGCCATGTTCTCCGCTGCAGCCACCTCGCCTTCGGAACTGATGATCACGGCCTGTTTTTCGCGCTGGGCCTCCGCCACCTTGGCGATGGTGCGCTTGAGACTGTCCGGCAGCACGATGTCCTTCAGCTCCACGCTCTGGACGTCTATCCCCCACGCTTCGGACACATGGTCCACGGTGTCTTTGATCTTCTCACTCAGCTGCGCCTTTTTGGCGAGCAATTCATCGAGTGTCACCTCGCCCACGGCGTTGCGCATGGTGGTCTGCGCCATCTGTCCCACGGCAAAGTGGAAATCCTCCACGGCGATAATCGCCTTGCTTGCGTCGTTGACCTTGTAATAGATGACCGCGTTGATTTTGACGGGGATGTTATCGCGCGTGATGGCCTCCTGATCGGGAACATCCACCGCCTTCACGCGGATATCCACTTTCCGCATGCTCTGGAAAACGGGGATCAAAATGTGCCAGCCCGCGCTCCACATCTTGGTGTACTTTCCCATGGTGAAGACGATTCCCTTCTCGTACTCGTTGATCTGACGCACGCAGACGAGCAAGAAGATGATGATGAAAGGTAGTAGGGCGAAGATGGGCATAGCGAAAGTATCACCCCTTTCCGTGGGTTCTGCCAGTTATTTGTTAGGTATTGGTGGACCCGAAGGGACTTAAACCCTCGACCTCTACAATGCGAATGTAGCGCTCTATCAGCTGAGCTACGGGCCCAATGTTGAATTGCAGACGAGCAAGGAGCGGAGCGACGAAGCGAGTCGCAAGATCCATTGTCCGCCGTAGCCGGATGGCGAAGGCGGACAGATGTCTTCTTCTATGATACCGCATTCTCCTTTTTTGTCATGACTGCCAGCGAGAGCAGCATCAGACCGCCCGTGAGCCAGTAATAATTGGTGATTCCCCTGCTCCCCAAAAAGAACAGCGTGAAGGCGGAGAGGGTGATGCCGAGCAGATGCGCGGTCAGGGTTTTGGTACGCCAGAGGAGGAACGGCACGGTCAGGGAGAGGACTGCGACAATGGCATCCCATACTGGGGATGGTGCCATGGTGAATCCATGAAAGAAGAACGACGGCACGGAGAGCGTGTCTGTCCGCAGCGGCACGGTGAGCTGGAACAGCACGCCGTTTTGCAGGAATCCGTTCCAGCTCCAGAGGGCAAACAGGGCCATCGTTGCCATGGTGACGCCGCAGAGGATCGCGATGTTCTTCCACGAACGGAAAAGACGGAAGAGGGGCAATGGCAGGATAAAGAGATACTGCTTGAGGCTGAGGGTGAGCCCCGCCATGACGGCCGCGAGTGTCGTTTTCTTCTCCGCATAAGCCAACGCATAGAGCGCGAAGCCCAGGAGAATGATCGGCTCCGTCCAGGATTGCTCCAACACAAAGAGGCTGAGCGGGTTATAGAGAAAGAGAAGTGCCAGAAGCTCCGCCATCACCGGATCCTCGTCCTTACACAGTTTCCAGAGCAGGAACGCAGTGCACAGCATGGCGAGCAGATGTGCATAGCGCACGTCATGCGTGAGCGCGTACGCGGGGAGTTCCACCAGGAGATTGAGCGGCAGGTACGTGTAGTGCGTGAGGGCGTAGCCAAAGGAGGGATCGGTGTAGGGGTTCTCGATTGTTTCCACGTACGGGTTCTGCCCGTGGAGCAGCAGTTGCGATGCCCCTTGTTCCATCGCAAACACGTCGATCTTGGGCTGCGGTGATGCGGAGGGCAGCCACGCATGCGCAGCGACACCCAGAGCCACCGCAAGCAGGAACGCGATCTTGCGCAGGTCTTCCCCCCTTCTCCGGTTATCTCGTAGATAACCCACTACAACCAGCCCCATCACCGCCGCGTGCGACCACTGCACAAAATGAAGATAACGGGCGCTGGTGATGTAAATGGCCGGCGCGTACACGTTGGGAATGACGAGCATGCCCAGCCCCGCAAAAAGTATGACGATCACCGCGGCCATGCGCGCGGGCACTGTTCCGCCGTCGGAATGTTTCTTCTGCGTAGCCGCAGCCGCAATGCACGCGGCAAATGCGAGAGCTACCAGCGCAAAACAGGCAGCGGAATATGTACCCAGCCTGTAAAACAGCGCCACCGAGAGAAGCGCGTAGGATGTGAGAAGCAGCGTGGATGACCGCATGCCTGCCAGTATGCAATCACGGGTGCCTGCGCGTCACGGTGATCTTGATCTTCTCTTCTTTCCCTCCTCCCTTGGCTGTCACGGTAAAACTCCCTTCCCGCGGCTTCCACCGCACGCGGAAATCGGGTGCCGTGCCGGTTCCGATCTTCGTGTCATCCACGTACCAGTCGATGTTCTGGATAGCGGTGCCCGCGGACGCGCTGAAGGTCACGTTTTCGTCTGCGTCCGGCACCAAGGGATCCAGCAGGAACGTATCGCCGTCACTCGGCTGCGTGATGCGGATCCAGTTTTCGCCTTCGGTCGTCTGCTCCCCTCCTCCACAGAGCGGAGAGACTTGTGACGGCGGCGGCACATAACCGTTGTGGCGCCCCCACTCACGGACTTCGGGCGGCAGCACGGCAAAGGTCCTGTGCACCACGTACTGCGCGGGACACTGCGCGTTGGCGCGGAGGCCTGTGCGCATGTCGATATCGGCCGTCACATAGACGTCATCCGTCTTTGCCGGCTCCGTGCCGTTTTTGAACCACTCCTGCATGGTGCCCGGGCAGTCGGGACTGGCTTTGAGACCGGAGAGCGTGCAGATAGTCTCCGCATGCACGGTATTGGGCTTGGGGAAGGGCTCTTTGGGAATGCCTTCCATCGCGATATTCATGACGTCGTGGAAAATGGGACCGGCACCGGTCACTCCGGAGGTGCCGCGCATGGGGCTGTTATCGATGTTCCCCACCCACACGCCCACCACGCGCTGCGTGGTGAATCCCAGCGTCCAGTTATCGCGCGAGTTGCGCGTGGTGCCGGTCTTGGCGGCAACCGGATACGGGAACGTGAGCGGGCCGTTTTCGCCAAACTGCGGGAGGCGGGCTACGGGGTCGCTCAAGATGTCGCTGATGAGCCAGGAAGTTTCCGGATTGAGGATCCTGTTGCCGCGCGGGATAGGATCACTCATCACAGAGCGTTCCGTGAGCGTCACGCCGCCGCGCGCAAAGGCTCCGTATGCCCGCGTCAGGTCCAGAAGGCGCACCTCTGCATCACCCAGCGTGAGGGCAAGACCGTAGTGCTCCGCGCTCTCCGTGAGCGTGGTGATGCCCGCGTTTTTGAGGAGCGTCAGGAGGGATTCCACCCCCACCTTCTGCAGCACCTTCACCGCGGCGATGTTGTAGGAGTTACTGAGCGACTCGCGATAGCGCACCAGGCCGTGCTCGTCGAAGTCATAATTGCGCGGGGTGTAGGGCGTGCCCTCCGCGGTCAAAAACTGCGTCATCACGTCGGCCACCGTCGTTGCCGCCGTGTCGCCTTTTTCCAGGGCCAACGCGTACGTGAACGGCTTGAGCGCGCTGCCGGGCTGGCGTGCGGAGACGGCCACGTTCACGGCGCCGTCGTTGGCCGCATCAAAGTAATCGTGGCTCCCCACCATCGCCAGAACGTCTCCCGTTTTGGCATCCAGCACCACCACTGCCGCACTTCCTACTTTTTCGTCTTTGAGCCTCTCCAGTTGATTGGCCACACTCCGCTCCACTTCCTGCTGCAGCGGGAGATCCAGCGTGGTCACCACGTCTCCGCTTGCAGGCAGGTCCGGCCGCGAGAGCACCCAGAAGACGAAATGCGGCGCCAGAATCTGCACTTTGTCTTCCTTGAGCCGCACGGGAACCGCAGCAGCTCCGCTGCCCGTCCCTTTGGGAATGGCGCCCGTGTCCTCCATGGCGGCAAGAACAATTTTCTGACGAGCGATGGCGCGCTCTTCGTGCGTGAACGGGTCGTAGCCGCTGGGTGACTGCAGAAGGCCGATGAGATAAGCGGCCTCGGCCGTACTCAGCTCGCGCGCGTCCTTGCCCAGGTACGTCCTGCTCGCCGCTTCAATGCCGTAGGCCTGGTGGCCAAAATAGGCGCGGTTCAGGTACGTCTCCAAAATCCGGTCCTTGCTCCAGAAGAGATCCAACTTGATGGCCTGTATGGCTTCCACGGCTTTCCGCACATAGGAGCGCGACGCGTTACCCGAGGCCACGCGGATCAGTTGCTGCGTGATGGTGCTGCCGCCGGAGACCACGTCACCCGTGCTCAGGTTTTGCCACAGCGCACGCGCGATCGCTTTGATGCTCACGCCTCCGTGGCGGTAGAACGACCGGTCTTCCACGGAAATTAATGCCCGTGTGACGCTCGTCGGAATGTCCTGCAGAGCCAAAAAGTCATGGCTGCCCGGCGAAGCCCCGCGGTGTTCATAGAGCAGCGTGCCGTGCCGGTCCAAAATCCTCAGTGTCGTATCGCTGCCGTTTCCAAGCGAGCGCGGAAGAGGGAAAAGGAAAAAGGCCACGACTAGCAGTGCTATAACCCCAACGACAACCCTCACCCGGCGCTTCGCGCCACCCTCTCCCACTATGCGAAGCGGGAGAGGGAAAATGGAAGCGAATTTTTTTCTCATTCGCTGATTGTGAACGGATTACCCGCGCTCTGGCCAAAGGTCTCCGGGTAATACATCTCCCAGACGTGCGCGGGGCGGAGGCGGTAGGTTCCCGGCGTGGTGGCGCGGACAAAGGCCGTGTACGTGTAGGCGCCTGCCGGCATGTGCTCTGCAAAGAGGAAGAGCTTGTCATCGCGGAACTCCTCGCGCGAGTAGTAGAGGTCAAACGGCGACCACTGCCAACAGGGCTTGTCCTGCGTCACCGCGGGGGCGTTGGGATCCTGGATCTGGCGGTTGGTCAGAAGCGAGGAATCGATCAGTTCCATACCCGCGGGGAGCGGGCTTTCAATGGCGACGAAGTTCCGGTCCTTGGGGGCCGTCACCGTCACGGTCATCTTGTACGTCTGGCCCACTTTGGCGGTGGTGATGGGCTTGATGTCGCTGGTATCGGCAGCCGAGAACGTGCGGGTAATGCTCAATCCCCTCTCCTCCGGCGGCAGCACCGCGGCGGTGGCGTTGGTGCTGAGGACCACGTCGTAATACAGCGTGCCCTTTCCTTCCTTGCCGATCTTCACGTCCACGGTCTTGCCGCGACCCAGTTCATCAATCGTTTTACTGCCGCTGGCACGGTCCAGGGCCTTGGCTGCGGTGAAGTCGTATTCGATCATGTCTTTTCCGTCCACATTCACCTTTGCCTTCATGTCCGGGCTCAGGCCCTCCTTCACTTTGATGTATTCGACCAAAGCCAAGATGCTCTGCGTGGTGGACTGCGTGGTGTCCCAGTGCGTTCCGTCGCGGCTGGTGAGCAGGTACCGCATCATCTGGGGTACCAGGACGTTATCCGGGTCAATGCGGAGCATGGCCTGGAGCGTCTCGGCCGTGGTGCGCGTGGTGTTCTGCATCAGCAGGCTGTAGAGCCGGGTGTTGCCGTCCTCCACGTGCGCGCCGCGTGCGTCTATGCGCGCGTTGTCCAGCACCGACTGCAGGATTTCCTTGGCCTTGGCATCGGATCCTGTCTTTTTGAGAGCCATGGCCAGCTCCGCGCGGCTGAAGACCGGGAGCTTGTCCTTGCGTTCATAGAGCGCCTGGAGTGCCTGCCTGTCCGGAGAACCGGATTCCGCCAGCATGTAGAGGATGTAGGCGCGGCTGGCCAGATCAATGTCCTCGTCCGACGTCATGGTGCGGAGTTCGTTCTGCAGATACGACTGGGCGCGGCTCACCACACCGCTGTCCACCGCGTACCCGGAATCGCGCGCCACTTTGAGGGCAAAGAGGATGTAGGCCGAGAGCACGGGTTCGCTCCTGTAGCTGCCTTCCCAATACCCAAAGCCGCCGTCATTCCTCTGGAAGCGGTACAGGCGCTGCAGCGCGTTGGTCAGCCGGTCATTCATGTCCGAGGTCTTGAGGTACTGGAATGCCTCGTATTTCTTCAGCTGCATCACCAGGATCTGGGGTACAAACGAGGACGCCGTCTGCTCGGCACAGCCGTAGGGGTAGGTGTCCACGTAGTCCAGTCCTCCGGGGAGGTATGTGGCGATGGTGGAGGCAATGGTCACGTTCATGGTGCCGCTGCTGGCGTCACTGGAACTGGGGATCGCCACCTGCTCCGTCACCGTGGAGTCCGTATTGCCGGTGGTGGCAACGGTCTGCGGCGTGGAGTACACGTAGACGGGGATTCTCTCCGTCACGTCATCTTTGCCGTCGTACGTGTCTGCGGTCATGTGGATCTCCATCTGCGTCCCCGCGGTCACGGTGACGGGGAAGGACACTTTGGACTCCCCGCCCGCAGGCACAGTGACGTTCTGCGTTGCCGGGCCTTTTGCGGTGAAGCCCTTTCCGGAGAGCGTGACCGTGAACGTGCGGCTGCCCGGGAGGAAGTTATGCACCAGGGCCGAGAGCGTGGGCGTATCGCCCGCCACGCTGAAGCGCGGGTGCACCTGGCGCACGATGACGTTCTTGGTGGACACGATGTCTTTGTCCGTTGCGCCGAACTTGTTGTCTGTGGTGCCGCCCACGGCGATCAGCTTCCACGTGGTCAGGTTATCGGGCAGCGGGAAGCTCACCTGTGCTGCGCCGTTTGCGTCAGTGACCACTTTGCCGTTCCAGTAGGCGGTATCCACAAAGTTCTCGCGGCCTTCGCGGTCGGGTCCGCTTCCGCCCCCGCCCTTGCTGCCGATCTTGTAACGATCGATCAAGTAGGTGAGCGCGTGTGCGGTCATGGTTCCCACCCCCTGGTCGTACCAGAAGGACTGCACGGGGTTTGGGCGCGTGTAGCCCAGGAGCGCCAGCACGCTGTCATCCACCACAGCCAGGGAGAACTCGCCGCGCACGGGGTTGCCCGCGGCGTCCTTGACGGTGATGGTGGTCTGCACGGTGTCCTTGGGCTGGTACTGCTCCTTGTCGGTCTTGATGGAGACATTCAGGTTTTTGGGTTCATTGTTCACTTTGAGGTGCACGTAGCCTATGCGGTACGCGGGCACTCCGGTGTCTTTTCCCTCTTCATCGAATGTTTCCCCCATGCGCGGTTTTTCGATGATCACGGAGACGAAGATGTCCGGGATATCGCCCTCGCCGATCTTCACCTCAATGGGCAGCGCGGAGCTCTTCACATCCAGGATGTCCGTGCGCATCACTTTTTCGCGCTCAATCGTCACCAGGGCCTTTACGCCCTCGCCCTGGAAGGGTGTTTTCACCAACAGCTTTGCGGTGTCGCCCACTTGGTAACTGGGTTTGTCGGCCACAACGTCGATGCGGTTATTGTTCTCATGCGGCCAGTTCACGTAGGTGTCCGACCAGACGTACATGGAGGTTCCGGCCTTGGCCGTGCGCCCCTTGCCGTCTGCAACTTCGGCCACAATGTGGTTCTCGCCGCCCTTAGTGAAGGTGACGGGAACCGTGGCCTTGCCGTCGTCACCCGTGGTGCCGGACGTTTCCGTGATGAAGGTGTCCTCCGCCTCGTTATCGTAGTAGAACTCCCCGTCCACACCCTGCTTTTTGATGGTGTTCCATGTGCGTGAGTAGATCTTGATGCTCACGTGCTGGCCGGGCTTGGGCTTGCCGTCCGTGTCCACCGTGATGACCTTCACGTTGCTCTTTTCGCCCGGGGAGACGCCGTAGTCATCCGTCTTGATGCCCACGTAGGTATCGCTCATATGGACCGGCACGGCCACACGGTTACTGACGCTCTGGTTATTGGGGTCCGTCACGTCCGCCTCCACCGTCAGGATCTGGCTGGTCTTTTTGCCCTCCAGGGTTGCCGGCACGCTGATCTTCATGCTGCCCGCGGCGTTGAGTGTTCCCTTCCCCTCCGTGAGGAGCTTGGTCTCGGCGTTGCAGTTTTCCCAGCACCAGTTGTCCTGGTCGCCAAAGGCGAACCACTCGTCCTGGTACTTGTTGAAATAGTAATCGGTCAGCTGCGCCCGCCAGGTGACGGGGGCGTTGCTCAAAGGCGCGCCAAAGTAGTAGGAACCGTTGAGCGTGACGTTCACGGTGTCGCCCATGAACACCTCAGGGTGTTCCGGCGTCAGTTCCACGCGGTATTCCGGCTTCTTGTATTCGCGCACAGAGAATCCCCCCGTATCCCCGTACGGTTGATCCACTTGATCCAGAGCGCCGGGGGTCATGGTGAACGCGTACCAGCCGAGTGCGGCGTTCTCCGCAATCGGGAAGGAGCCGACAACGGATCCGAATTCGGAGACCGTCAGCGTCTTTCTAAAAACTTCCGTGTAGCTGGGGTCATGAATGAGCACGTCCACCGTGCTGCCGGGCTTGGGAATGCTCAATTTCCCGTCCTTGTCGCGCAGGCGCACCATCGCCTTGAACTGGACCGTGTCCTTGGGCCGGTAGATGGGACGGTCCGTTTGCATATCCGCCACAAAGCGGTACTGCTTGGACGGCGCTCCCAGGAAGTTGGCGTTGAGGCCAAAGTTCCAGGGTTCCATGCCGGAGGTCCAGGTACTCCCCACGTACGCCACGTCGTTTTTGTATTCCGACTTGGCCCAGAATTCCGGGGACCAGGCGTAGTCATTGGTGGAGAAGGATGCGAGGTCGATCGGCGCCGTGAAGAGACCGTTCTTATCGGTCTTCCCGGTGACCGTGGAGCCCTTATTGAGGCCAAAAAGCGTGATGTTGGCACCCGCAAGCGGTGCACCCGTCTCCATATCCGTGGCCCAGACCAGGGCGGAGTTGTTACTGAATTTCATGGTGAGTGCCGTGCTGCTCAGCATGAAGATCTGCGGCGACTCGTAGGGTTGTCCGTTGTAATCCTTGTACTCCGGCGCGGTGACGATCATGGAATATATTCCCGGACCCAGCTTTTTCTTCAGCTCCTTGTTGATATCGATGGGAAGGGTGTTCCATTGGTTTTTTCCGGAGGCCTTGGGCGTGAACGTGAGGTTCGCCACGGGGACGCCGTAGTTTCTGGGGCTCCAGGTTCCGTTTTCGTGCGCCCTGCGGAAATCCAGGAACTGGTCCAGTGTTAGCTCGTTGAACTGCACGTTGAGGCGAGAGACGTTGACGGACTTGATGGTGTAGACCGGGGGGAATGCGGATTCAAAGAGTCCAAACTCGCCCTTGCTGTCTATGGAGACGACGGGGTCCAGATCGGGCACGGTGAAGGTGAAGGGGTGCGGTGCGCCCAGCGTCTGACCCAGTGTGTCCTTTAGTTTGCCGTCGATGGTCACGGTGTACGCGGTGCCCGGCAGGAAGGCCGAGTTGATGGTGACGGTCCGGCTGTCGCCCCAGGAATCGATGGAGACCACCTTGTCCTTCCAATTGGAAATGGCGGGCGAGACCGTGAACATGCCTTCCAGGGATTTTTCATCCACGGGCGTGGTGAAGGTGAAATAGACCGTGCCGTACTGGAAACTCTCGGACTCTATGCCCAAGGGACCGGCGGTCCTGAAACGCACGGACTGTTCCTTCTCCGTGGGCAGATTCCCGCCCTTGCCCGTGAGGCCGGGCTTGATCTGCAGCGCGTACGCCTTTCCCTTTTCCAGCGGCGTGGCAAAGGAGACGACAATGCTTTTGGGGTCGGGCTTTTTATCGGCGGTCATCCCCTGTGCCACCTTGCTGATCACCGTCGCATCCGGCCGTGTGCCATAGGCAGCCACAGCCGCCGTGTCGTTCTTTGCGGTCTCCATTTCCGGGTCCGTGAGCGCAATGACCGACAGGGAGTTTTTGGCGACTGCAGGATCCACGTCCTGGTTGAAGCGCACGGTGATGGGGCCTTTGGGATTCACGCGTTCGCTGGCATCGGCGGGATCGCTGCCCGTCACCGTGGTACGCACGGTTTCAAAGGACCAGATGGTGGAGCCCGTGGTGGTGCCGCCGTCCACGGACGGTACGCCCGGGGGGAGTGTCACCGTGTAATGCGTGGCCGGGATCAGCTCCGTCTTGGGGACGAACTGGAGCGCGTACGTGGAGAGCCACATCCAGGATCCCGGCGTTGCCGGGTCCAGCGTGACGGGAGGATGCGCAATATTCTCCGGCGCTCCTTGTATTTGCGTGAGCGGGACCATGGGGCGGTCAAACACCACCGTCACCGTGTTCTTGCTGGCGATGTCCTTGCTCCCCGGCGAGGGAAACCGCGCGGTGATGCTGGGCGGGCCGCTGACCACAAAGCGGAAAACGATATCGTGACCGACGGGGGTCTGGTCACTGGTCTTGGCCGCCTTGCCGACGATCACCGTGTACGTTTGCCCCGCCTCCAGCGGCTGCGTATGCGTGAGCACCAGTGTCTCCCCTTCCCAGCTGAGTGCGCCTTCCACGTGCGGCGCGATGCTGAAGTTTTCCTCAGCCGACGGATGGTCCATCAGCACGGGGAACTCCACGCGCAGCGGTGCGTCCTTTTCCACGTTCACGGTATGGGCCAGGTCCAGGTGCCGCGGGCCAAAGAGGAACGTGAGGGCTGCCAGTAAAAGGCCGATGCCCAAAACGGCGGCAAGCACCGTCAGGACCTTGGCGGAGTAAGAAGAGGAGGATGATGTCGTCATAGCGGGAGAATGAGAGGGTTTTCATTCTCTTCTCCACAGGCTCAGACCGCCACACAAAAGGTATTTGCTTTATATAATAAATATTGTATAATATTAAAAACAAACATGAAAAACGTTCATCAGTCTATTTCAGCGGCATTTACCGGAGTTATTGTCGCTGCCGGAGTGGTTTTTGCGGGTCGAGGAACAACGGCGCTCACC
>CAYMAT010000035.1:0-15412 GCA_964388495.1 uncultured Candidatus Peribacteria bacterium | reverse complement strand
AGCTGGAAAAGCGGTTCATCACCGCGCTGATTCTGAATGGCGGCCTTGCCATCGGTGAATTGATCACGAGCGTCATCACGGGAAGCAGTGCGATCCTCGCGGACGGTCTGATGAACGTCGACGACGTTGTTGCGCTCTGCCTCAGCATCTACAGCGAACGCAAGACCCGTCAGGCACCCGATGAGAAGCGCACTTTCGGTTACAAGCGCATGGACGTTTTCGCGGGGTTCGTGAAGGGATGCTTGCTTCTTGTAACCGCTCTGCTTGCGTTCCTGCAAGCGGTACGGCTTCTCTTTGAGCCACAGGAAATTGCGACACTGCCTGTCATCGTGGTCGGCTCCATCGCCTTTATCGTCAATCTCACTTCCGCGCTGGGACTGAGGAGAGATGCGTGTTGCAGCCTGAATGCCAAAGGCACGTTCTCCTGTATGGCATATGATGCCGTAGGATCTGCGGCAGTCGTCATCAGTGCCATTGCATCCTATTTCTATCCTATCATCTACTTCGACGTGGCGGCTGCGCTGCTCATCGCAGGATTTATGGTGAAAACAGGATGGGGGATCTTCAAAGAAGGTATGGGATATTTCCTCCAATCAGCACCTGATGGATTCGATTACGGAGCGCTTGAGGAGGCAGTGAAAGACGTGAAGGGAGTTTCATCGGTTGGAGACATTCATGTCTGGAGCCAAGATCCAACCGAGCATCACCTGACATGCAAGGTCACTGTGAAGATTGAAGAGGTGTGTGATTGCGAAAGGATCATTGGTGAAATTGAAGTCATCGCGAAGAAATTTGGGATACAGCACACCACGATTCAACCCGTCTATTCATCTGAAACCTTGGACAGATTCTGTAAGATGCAATGATGAGTTTCACGCATGTGGCATTACTAAAATCAGTTATTGATCACATTATTTGATCATAAAACACTACCCCCTCAGTACTGTTCGGTTTGTTCGGATTAGCCCCAGTCCCACGTGCCTTTCCCTGACTTCCCAACGCTCTCCTACAACCCCCGAAAAACCGCTACTGTGTTGCTGTAGATGCCACGTGTTCAGCCATGAATTCGACAAGCGGCCTTCAGGCCGGTTGGCGGATTCAATTGATGAGGGATGAGAAGCCTGTCCTGAGCGAGGAGACCGCCGCAGCGGACGACGAGACGAAGGGAATCCCTCCTCCCCAGCCAACCTGCGCACGCCTGCGCTGCGGCTTAGTCGTGTCTTCGGTTGGCAGGCCATCTCCTAAGGGATACGATAAGCTGCTATGTGGTATGTATACGTCCTGCGCAGTACAACCCACCCAATTCTCTACGTAGGATCAACGAATAATCTTGAACGGAGACTCCTGGAACACAATAACGGACAAAGTATATCAACCGCCCCCTATAAACCTTTCACGGTACTTGTCACTATTGGTTTCTCCGATGAGCAAAAAGCGAGAAGGCTGGAGAAATATTTCAAAACCGGATCAGGCAGAACTATACTCAAAAAACGAATTTTAAACGACGAAGACATCGCGAAGCACGAAGTGCGCAGCGATGCGTAGTCGTTCCCTCCTCCCCAGCCATAAAATTATTTGTGAATATTGAATAATAATCAATTTGCCATCGCTGATTGCTAGCAAATAATAAATTCTCCAAAATAAGATTATGCAGTTTGTCCTAGATAATTCGATTCAGCACATTTTCATACTTGGAGCAGGCGCATCTGCAGATTACGGATTACCGACATGGAAGGAACTGAGCTTACAAGTTAAAGACAGGATTAATAAAGAAAGTGCCCACAAGTACAAAACAGAAATATTGAATTGGATGGACAAAGTGGGTGAAAAAAAGACATATGCGACATTAGATGAATGTGTAGTAGCAGAAGCGGTATCCGAAGCCCATCACACAAATGGGGAAGTTATTGAAGATAAAATATTTTCCCTGATTAGACAGATTTTTGTTGAAAGTTATAACCAGAATTCAAATGGGTGGATTAATAAGCTGAATCGAAAAATATTGAGCAAAACACAGCTGCTGAATCAGCTGACATTCATAAATTATAACTATGATCATGTTTTAGAGGATAATTTTCTAAATTATGAATATTTACCGACAAAACATAGACGTCTCAATTTCAAGACCGAACTTAAGATTTTATCGAACGCTTTTATTCAAGTGCTCTGTCCGCATGGAACTTTTACAATTCCGGAACTTAAGCATCCCTCTCACATAAGAAAAATTTTTAAAACAATTAAAACTGATGACGGAGAACTACTGGATGTGGTAAGTTGTCATGAAAGCAATCCACATACAATAGCCTTAAATTACCCCTCTGCAGTTTCTAGAAATTTATATATATTGGGTTTAGGGGGCGGCCTAGAAATCAACATGAAAAATTTGAAATTTGATCTTCCAGTGGGAAACGTTCATATAACGGTAAAAGACAAAAAGTATTTGAAAAATGTCATTAGTTTTTTGGCTACAAAATTCAAAAAACAAGAGAGGGAAATTAAAGTGTATGACACATGTACTGAAATAATTGAGAAATGTTTTTAGTGTCAACAAGGAGCGCTGGAAAATCATCTATTAATCCCAGCCATGAAAATGCAGAGCTCTTCACTTTGCTCAGAATAAACTCCGCGAGAATCAATTTTGCAGAGCCTCGTTATTTCACTTTCCCCCAAGCAACACTTTCAAATCCGTTTTACTGGTCACGCGCAGGCGTGGCAAAGCCAAGAGATTGTTCTGCGCCTTGGCAAAATGCTCATGGGTGGTCACACCGGTGACATAGCCGGCCTTTTTGACGGCCGCCAATACCGCCTTGCTGTATTTTCCGGAGGGATACGCGATATGCACTACGGGTTTGCCCACAATCTTCTCCAGAGTTTTCCGGGATTCCTCCAGCTGGTACTGCAGGTCCTTTGCATTGAGCGTGCGCAGGTTGGGATGAGTGACTGTATGCGCCTCCATCTCCATGCCGTCCGCCGCCATCTCCTGTGCCTGCGCATGCGTAAGGAAATTGGGCTTATCCAGAAAACCGCTGATCAGGAAAAACGTGGCTGTCATGCTGTGCCTGCGGAGTACGGGCAATACGGTGGTGTAGGCGTCTTCCCAGCCGTCATCAAAAGTGAGAACGACGGGCTTGGAGGGACCCGCCTCCCCTTTCGTGAAAATTTTCTGCAGTTGGTCCAGACTGATCGTCGTGTAATCATTGTCGGAAAGCCACTGCATCTGTTTTTCAAAAATATCGGCGGGGATGAACAGGTTGTTGGCGTTCTTTTTTTCCGGCGTCTCCACGTAGTGGTACATCAGGATGGGGATACTGGGCGGCGGTGCGGCGCACGCCTGCGGGACGTACACGGAAAACACAAACACGCCCATCAAACCCACCGTCCCTGTAGCGCGCAAAAGCAGCACAGAACCGTACTGTAGGAGTCCCGGGCGAGACACACAATTCTGGACAGCTGTGTGCCTTCATTAAGGTGCGCCTGGCGCGTCTACGCCGTCTGCCCTTTCCCCGGCCGCAGGAAAAAGAAGGCGATCCCAGCGGCAACCAGCGCAAAAACCGTGCCCACCAGGAACGCCATGTGATACCCGCCCGTGAGCGCCGCTTCCTGCGTTGCGCCTGCGGCAATGAGCGACTCGGTCTTGGATGCGGCAATGCTCGCCAGCACCGCCAGACCCAGCGCCCCGCCCATCATGAATGCGGTGTTCACCAGCCCCGAGGCGAGCCCGGAATCACTCTGAGGAACATCATTCATGGCGGCCAGGAGCATGGGGTTGAAGGCAATACCGGCGCCCACGCCAAACAGCACCATGCTGGGGAGAATGTCGCGGACAAAGAGTCCCTCCACCGGCGCGCGCACAAAGAGAACCAATCCCGCAGCCACAAAGAGGAGTCCCGCGGTAAGCGTGGCACGCACGCCGAATGTGAGAACGATGGTGGCGGAGAGACCCAGGGAGAGCGCCGCCATGATGAGGTTGGACGGCAAAAACGAGAGACCCACCTGCATGGGGGTGTAGTGCAGTACCAGCTGCATGTAGAGCGCGGAGAGAAAGAACCACGCGAACATTCCGCCGGCCCACAGCACGCCCACCGTGTTGGCGGCGCGGAGGTTGCGGGAACGGAACAGCTTCAGAGGCATCAGCGGGAACTGCACGCGAGATTCAATGACAATGAAGATGGCCATGATCACCGCTGCGGCCAGGAGGGTGCCGAGCGTCTGCACAGACGTCCATCCCGCCTGGTTGCCGTTCACGATGCCGTACACGGCAAGCAGCAGAGAAGCGGTGACGGTCACGGCACCGGCAAAGTCGATATGGTGCAGCTTGCCCTCGCCTTTGGAATGCGGAAGGAGGAGGAGCGAGAGGACAAAGACCAGGACACCGACGGGAATATTGATGAGGAAAATCCAGTGCCAGTTGAAAGACCCCGTGAGGACTCCGCCCAGAAGGACTCCCACCGATCCGCCGCCGGACGCCACAAAGCCAAAGATGCCCATCGCCTTGGCGCGCTCCACGGGTTCCGTGAACAGGTTCATGACCAGCGAGAGCGCCACGGCGGAGATGATGGCGGCGCCAAGCCCCTGCACCGCGCGCATGGCGATGAGGATTGCCTGCGTCTGAGACAGTCCGCAGCCAAAGGAAGCCAGAGTGAAGAGCGCGATACCCCACAAAAAAGCGCGCCGCTGGCCAAAAAGATCCCCCATGCGCCCGCCCAGGAGAAGGAAACCGCCAAACGTGAGCATGTAGCCGTTCACCACCCATGCCAGGCTGTCCGCCGTGAACTGCAGGTCCGCACGGATGGAGGGGAGCGCCACGTTCACGATGGTGGTGTCCAGCACTTCCATCAGCGTCCCCAGGCAGAGGACGATGAGGGCAAGCCAGCGGGTGCGGTCGTTTTGCATGAGCCGCCAGTGTAGACGGAGAACACGGCCTTGTCAGACAGAATCCCCCAAGAAAACCGTGGAGAAGAAATCCCCAGGGTATACTGCAGTGTATGTTTCAGAAGTGGCTGCACCGGCTCTTCGACTTCGGGATTATCCTCAAAGGGCTGGACGGGTTGCTGCAAGCGCTGGGAGGGATGGTTCTCCTTCTCCTCAAGCCGGAACAGATCGGCAATGTGTTGAAGTCCATTGCCCTGCGCGAATTGCACGAGGATTCCCGCGACCTCATCGCCTCGTATCTTTTCAAACTCGGCACCGGCGTGACCCCGCACAGCAAATTCGTTTCCGTCGTTTTTTTGCTGAGTCACGGCCTCATCAAGATCTTCCTGGTGTGGCAGCTTTTTCGCGGCAAGTTGTGGGCGTACCCGCTGACCATCGTCGTCCTTCTCCTGTTCATGATCTATCAAACGGTGGAGATCGTCCGGATGCATTCTCCGCTCCTCACGGTCATCACCGTTCTGGACGCTCTCCTGGTCTGGCTCACGTGGCACGAATACCGGATGAAACTGCGGATGAAGCGCTGAGCTCAGCGGGCGGCCCCCAGTTTTTCCGCATCCACCACGCGGTCGTAACGGTGTCCGCCAAAGAGAATGGTGGGGATCTTGATGGTGCGGAGCCCGTCTTCAACCAGCGCGCGCTGGCGCTCCAGGGCTTCCGCCACTTCGTGGGAATGTGCAAGCTCCTCAATGCGCGAGATTTGCGCGGGGGCGTAGCCGATGTCTCTCAAAAACACGCGGAGCGCCTTGGTCACATCGTCCTTGGTGGCGCCCATGTCGAAATATTCCTGCCAGCCCACCGTGTCCGTTTTCTGGCCGAAAACACGCTCGATCAGCTGCCAATCCGGCGATACGCCGGAGGGGTTCTGTGCAAGCGGCACCATTTTGACGGCCTCGATGTACGACGCCAGCAGCACGGAATGCGGGAACTTGTGCGTGCCGTCCGGAAGCGGGATGGGGTAGAGCAGATACGAGAGGTTGTGCGTCTTCTCAAACCCCGACGCCTTGATGTTCTCAAAAAGCTTCTTGCAGAATTTGCATCCGGGATCCATCACCTCCAGCGCATACGGCTTTGCGGGATCCGCGGGGAAGTACGTGGTTGCCGTGGGACCGTAGTAGGCCTTGGCATCCCACGTTTTGATGCGGTTGGGGATGCGGGAGAGCGTATCGGCAAGGCGGGTAAAAGGCCCGGCCGCCCACTCGGCCACTCTCCCCTGCTCCATGGCGTCCGTGAACGAAAGCGATGCCTGGTCAATGCCGCATGCCTCCCCGGAAAGCGAGCAGGATTCCACGTTGCGGGGGTTGCACGTGTCGTAGATCCAGAGGTTGAGTCCCGCATTGAACACGTAGAGCAAACTCCAGACGCTCAGGGCGACAAACAGGAAGGAGAGCCAGTCGATCCAACGGTGGACAAAGCGCGCCAGACGCGGGTGACGGACCATCAGTTTCCCCACAAGCCTCCCCTTCACCTCGTCGCCAAAGCTGATGTCACAGGGCTTGAAGGTGATGCGGCGCACCACGCAGTGCCAGGCCTGTTTGACCAACGGCCGGTACGAGGCGGAGAAGATCCCCAGGACGGCAAAGACGATGAAGGCGGCAATACAGAACATCAGAGTGTCTGGAAAATGGCCTGTAAAACGGACAGAAAACGGTCAACGTCCTCCGCACTATTGTTGCGCCCCAGCGACACGCGCAGCTGCGGCGGAAGTTTTTGGAGATGATCCAGGTAATAGTGGCAGCAGAAATAGCCGCTGCGGCACATGATCCCCTGCTCTCCCAAAATGAGCGCCAGCTGGTGAGCGTCCAGCTTGTCCACGGAAAAACTGACGATGGAACCGGGTGCATGGTTCAAGAGCCGCACGCGCGGCAGTGAACGGAGTCCGTCCACCAGGCGCACCCCCAGCGCGCGCTCGCGCTCCGCTCCCGTTGCATCCGCATCCAGCCACTCCACAGCAGCCTTGAGACCGATGATACCGCCCCAGTTCTGCAGGCCCGGCTCCAGGCGCGCGTACGCCTCGTCGCCGCTCTGCACCAGGGTGAAACCGTCGCGCGTCACGTCCTGCACCGTGCCGCCGCCTATCAGATAGGGTACCAGCCGCGAGAGCAGGGATTTTTTGATGATCACAAAGCCCATGCTGGGGCCGTACATCTTGTGGCCGGAACCAAAGGCCGCGTCAAAATCCACATCGCGCAGGAGCGACGGATCGTGGCCGAAGGTCTGCGCCGCATCGCACAGCATTATCCCCCCGGAAGCTTGGACATCCCGCGCGAGTTTTGCGGCGTTCTGCAGCGAACGGCCGTCGATGTTGGACGTGGTGTTCACCAGCACCACCGCCCTCTGCACATCTTTTTTTTCATACTGCAGACCTCCGTCCGGCATGCGTGGGAGGACGCGACGCTCTTTTCCGTGCCGCTGGCTCCAGGTGATGGTGGGGAGAAAGACGGAGTTGTGCTCGATCTCCGAGGTCACGATGCCGTCAAAATCACCGGCGGGGAGCTGATGGAGCACCAGGTTGATGCCGTAGGTGGTGTTGAGTGTGAAGACCACGTCGTACTCGCTCTCGCTTTTTCCGCAGAAACGGACCAGCGACCGCCGCGCCTCCCGCACCTCGCTATCCACTTGCACCCCCCACGGGTACTTCACGCGCCCCCCGCACGCGTTGTAGGAACGGTAGTACTCCGTCTCCGCGTCAATCACGCACTGCGGACGCAGGGTCTGGCACGCGGAATCCAGGTAGAGCGTCCCCTCCGGGAGGTATCCGAATTGCCCGGCACTGCCCTCCTGCGTTTTTTGCGGCTTACGGAAGAGCGAAATCATCGTCCACAGTATTCCACAACGACCGCCGCTTGTCCCGTACTTTCCATGCTCAGCCCCCATCCTTGCCATGCGGATGGCGGAGATGTTGCCGATCATCCATAAGGCATGAACGGTCTCTTTTGCCCATCAGAGACAGACTGTATCACGGGCTGCTTCTGCACTGCCTGAGGGGATAGGTCGGCCTTCATGCCCTTGTATTCACTGGAGGGGGAAACATTCCCCTCATCCGCAGGATCCGGCGGAAGACCCAGAACCTTCCTCATATCATTCCGCTCGCTTTGCCATAGACGGAAAAGATCCGCGGAAATTCCCTCCGATTCCAAATACCCTTCACGCTGAACTTCATCCAGATTTCTCACTTTCTCCAGAACATCAAGCTTGTAGCGCATCCTCTTTCTCAAGGCCAAGGTAATGGACGACACGGAAGCGTTCTTTTCCCCCTGGAGCACAGCGTTGGCTACAGAGGGCTGCCTTTCCTTCCGGGCGGGAAGAAGTGCCTTGCCGCATTTTTCCAGTGCTTCTGCCTCTATTTGCCGGACCCGCTCGCGGGTTAGACCCAATTCTTCGCCAAGACACTTGAGGGTCTTCCCCCCCCTTCCGTCCAGATTGAAGCGCTGGAGTAAAATGGCCTTCTCGCGCTTATCCAGTTTTTCCAGATTGGCAAAAACCCTATCAAACAACTCCTGTTTCATCACGCCCTCAAGGGTGTTACACGAAGGATCCACAATACCTTCATCAAAAAGAGGAGGGGCATCGTCGTGCTGTTTTCCGCTGCCGGACACAACGCGCAGCTTGAGGCTCTGCCGGAGAATTTCCCTTTTTTCCGCATGCAGACAAAGCGCGTCTGCCACTTGCTCAAACGTCGGCTCTTTTCCGCTTTTTTCCCGCAGAGACTGGGCCGTGGATGCGTACTTCCCCACCCACTCCATCATGTACGCCGGTATACGAATCGTCTTTGATGTATTGATAATCCCGCGCGCTATACATTGTCTTATCCAATATGCGGCATATGTGGCAAATCGTGTTCCTACGGTGTAGTCAAAGCCCTCCACGGCACGCATCAAGCCTATGTTTCCCTCCTGGATGAGATCATCAAAAGACAATCCTTTGCCCTGGTACCTACGGGCAATACTCACCACAAGCCGCAGATTGGCGCCTATCGCTATGTCCCGTACCGTCGATTCATGGGAATGATGGAACACCCCCTTCTCCCGAAGACGACTGATGTACTCCCTCAGGTCTGGGTCACTGTCCTTACCCTCAAATGACTTTTGCGCAAACTCTTCACGCGCCATCCGAATCTTTTTGCTGCATGCGTGGTCGAAGGGAAAGGCAACCGCGAATATGTCAAAAACAGTCCGCAGGATGGAAGCCATCGCAGGCGCCTCTTCAATGACACTGGTACATGTCCGTTTCTGCATTGCTTGCAGTGCAGGCATGAATGAAAAGAGCCTTTCAATGAATTGCTCGTCATTCACCACGTCGCCCTCACCCCCGCTTTGGGGTTCCATGATCCCCGCTTTCTCCGCAAGGTTTTTCAGCGCCAGGTATGGATCGCTTACGGAAAGGGAATACGCGCCAGAACCCTCATCTGCAAGCTGCAGATTCTGATGGATGCGCGCATGCAGCGACAGCACCTCACGCTTCAGTATTTCCACGCGCGCTTGCAATGCATCACGCAGGGGGCTGGGGGTCCCGTAATTTTCCAGGACATGGATCTTCAGTTGTTCCGCCATCTGCACCAGCAGTTCCGTGGAACCGTCGCGCAGGGAAAAAATATGTCGCTCCAGGGAACGCGAGAGCAAGGGGTAAGTGTTGATTGCCCTCAAATACGTCTCCAGAGAGGATCGGACGGGTGCACTGGTTTTTTTTGACCGGCCCTTTCTCAAAGCACCGTCTTTGGACACGTCTTGCGGACATTCATCGTCTTTAGTGAAAAGGCGCTCAGGCATGAGGGAGCGGAACCCTAACATTCCGTCACAAGGCCGCGCAAGAAATGGCAGGCAAACACCGTGTTTTTGGCCTGGGAAAGCTCACTCCACGTGTACTTCCACGCCTTTCTGCGTATCGGCCTTAATGTAGTACGCCAGAAACGCCCCCGTGATGACCAGAAGCGACGCGTACTCAAAGACCGCATGGTAGCCGATCACCTTAGCCTTCAGCTCAATGAGCGCCACGTAGCGCATGTAGTCCAGGTCGGTGGTCCCGTGGTACGTGCTGAAGCGCGCAATCCGCAGCACCGCGCTGTTGGTGGCGTAGTTGAGTACGGTGGCGAAGACCGAGATGCCAAACGCCCCGGCAATATTGCGCGCAAGAGCCAGGACCGAGGACGCGATGCCGATCTCCGACTTGGGCACGGCCGATGCCACGATGTTGGTACGTTGCGCCATGCCAAATCCCATCCCCCCCGCCATCAGCGTCATGGGGAGCGCGATCGCCATGGGCCCCGACCGGGGATCAATGAAACGGAAGAGCGAGAAGCCCACCCCCGCCACAAACGTGGAGAACATAATCACGTACCGCGCCTCCACCTTGCCCGTGAGCGTGGCACCCACGCGCGCGGCCACCATGAGCGCAATCGCCATGGGCAGGAACAGATACCCCGTGGACGTGGCGTCGTAGCCCATGTAGATCTGCGCGAAAATGGGAATCAGATAAATACAGCCCATCAAACCCATGAAAATGAGGAAGTTATTGGTGAGCACTTGAACAAAAATATTGTTCTTGAAGAATTTGAGGTCCACCACGGGGTCCGGATGCCGTTTCTCCACGTGGATGAACACAAGTGTGGAGACAATGGTGGCGATGTAACACACGATGCTCTTCAGCGAGAGCCAGCCCCAGCTGAGCCCCTGATCCAGGACCAGCACCAGTGTGGAGAGCGCGATGCCCAACACCCCCGCTCCCACAAAATCGAATCCCTTCCCCTGCGGTTTGTCGGACTTGGATTCGTGGATGAAGGACAGCGCCATCAAAAGACCGATGAGACCGATGGGCAGGTTCACCAGGAACACGGACCGCCAGCCGAAATTATCCACCAGTGCGCCGCCGATGAGCGGTCCAAAGACCGCCGCGACGGCAAAGGATGACGACCACGTGCCCAGCGCCTGCGCGCGCTCCTTCTCGTCCGTGTACGTGAACGCGATGATGGACATGGCGGTGGGATAATCCGCGGATCCCGCCACGGCCTGGATGATGCGGAAGACGATCATGGAACCCAGGTCCCACGCCAGTCCCGCAAGCACGGAACCCACGATGAAGAGCGAGAAGCCGATCACGTAGACTTTTTTCCGTCCCCACCGGTCACCCAGTTTTCCCCAGACGGGAACAAAGACCGCGTTGGCGATGATGTAGGCGGTGGCGATCCACCCGGCGTGCGAGACGGAAATGTGGAAGTCCGTGATGATCTTGGGAAGCGCCAGGTCCACGATGGTCTGGTCCAGGCGTCCCAAAAACGTGCCGATGATGACCGTCAGGAGGATCAGCCCCTTGGGGACGCCGTTATGGGTGGACGATTTTTCGGCCATGGAAAGCGGTTATTTCACGATCCACACCTTGGCGGACATGCCGTTCAGGAATTCCGGATGGTCTGCCACCGCGTAACGGATCTTCACCTCGTATTCCTGCTCCTCACGCTGGTCGGAGATGTTGAAGACCACGTCGCCCGAGCGGTTCTTCTGCGCGATGGTTTCCACCGTGCCTTCAAATTGCTCGGAACCGAACGCGTCCAGGGTGAAGACCGCCTTCTGCCCCACGTAGATGTTGCGCAGTCCCTCGTCCTCTTTGACCCTGGCCACCACGCGGAGTTCCTTGGGTTCAAACATCACCACCACGGGCTGGCCGGACTTGTACGGCGCGCCGATGTCGCGGTTGACGGTCATGGCGATGCCGGAGACGCGCGTCTGGATGGTCTCCTCCCCCACCCCGGCAACCACCTCGCCGGCGCTTAGCTGATCGCCCTCACGCACGGACACGCTGCGGAGGATACCGGCAGTCTGCGGACCCAGCGGAATCAGCGGCGCGGAAATCTGCGCCTTGTCGGTATAGACGTACCGGGATTCCTCCCACAGATAGATACCGCCGCCAACGGACATGACCACGACGAGCACGGCGGCGCCCATGAAGATTTTCTTCTGCAGATCGTTCTTTTTGGCGGGAGCCTGCGGTGCGGAGGATGGGGAAGGGACGGGAGCGTTCATAAAGGGAGAATTATTGGCCGACGAGGAAAGAGAGGATGCGCTGCATATGCACGCGGTCCGCGGGGGAAAGGCGGGCGAAGAGTTTCTTCAGGACGGCCTCTTTTTTGCGCATGCCCTTCTGGACGATGCCGTTACCGGTGCGCGTGAGCGTGAGCAGCACCTTGCGGCGGTTGCGCGGGTCCGCCACACGTTTCACGTAACCGCTGGCAGCCAGACGGTCCGCGAACTCCGTGGCGGTGGACGGAGACACATTCATGGCATGGGCAAAATCGGACATCGTCATCGTCTTCTTTTCCGCGATGATGCAAAGGCCGTGAAGCCGCAGGGATGAGACGTCGCCCGCCCCCTGCACCATGGCCCTGCGCAGGATACGCGAGAGGTCCAGGGAAAGCCGGATGAGATCGGGGGAGACGGGTTTCATATTTCGGTATACGAAATATACGGGTGACGAATAGTACACAGAGGCCAAGCGGAAAGCAAGGCACGGATGCCGTGTCTCCGTGGAAGAATGCGATTCTTATTGAACAAGTATTGTATACACATAAAAGACCTATGGTATGCGGAAAAAATAGGTTTATACTCAAATCCATGAACATCCGTATTGAAGGCAACACCGTGGTCATCTCCCTCTCGTTTTGGGAACGCGTCTGGGCCTTCCACCGGTCTTTTCGGATTCCCCGCAGTCACGTCACGGGCATGTCCCAGGCATTGCCGCCCTCCACGTGGAAGGAAATTCGCATACCGGGAACTTTTCTTCCAGGCATCATCAAAGCCGGCACCTACCTGACGCCGCGCGGGAAGGAATTCTGGTACGTGACGCGGCGCAATCCCCAGCCCCTCGTCCTGGAACTGCGCGATGAAAAATACAAACGCATTGTGCTGACACTCCCGGCCGGCACCGCAGCCCCAGCGCTTTGAGAAAATCCGGACGCTTTCGTCATCTGTGCGGAACCGGAACCTGCGGGCGCCGCTTTTCCCTCACTTCTACTTTCGTGAATGAATGGCAATGCGGTTGCCTTCGGTATCGCCCATCACGGCCATGTAACCGATATCCTCGGAAATCTGCTTTCGCGGAACGTAGATCTTTCCGCCGGCCGCCTCCACCCTGCCCAGCTCGTTGCGCAGGTCACCGGAATGCGCGGTGAAGTAGATGAGCGGACCGTCCAGTGTGGGCTTGTACCATTGCTCGCGCTTGACCAGCGAACCGGATGCGCCCTTGCCCTCCGGATGCATGGGGAACCAAGCCATATCCAGCGGCCCCATCCGGTGCCGCTCCAGGCGCACATCAAAGACCGCCTCATAAAATTGCATCGCTCGCTCCATGTCGATAACCGGGATTTCAAACCAGCCGACGGCATTGCCTTGTGTCATAGGATGATGGGGAACAGAGGAAGAATACGTGCTGTAAACGGCCAAGAACAGGCTAATTGCTGTATTCTATGTTTTATGATATAATTATAAAAAATGCACATCATGTTCCGTTTGCGACTTCTACTGGCCATTTGGACACTCATGGACGTGGCGCTGCTCACCGTCATCTGCGTCAGCGGAACATATTTTGTCACGGGCCAGGTATCGGCATGGGAAATGACGATGGGCATGCTGGTGGCGATAGCATGCGAGGCGCTCTTCTCCGGGCTCCAGCTGCACAGTCTCACGTCGCAAAAACTCTCGCTCCGCCATCTGCTGCTTGTCTCGGCCATGACTTTTCTGGCGGTGTCTCTGCACATGGCCGTGGACGGAAAAACCGTCATCGCCCTGCGCGCCGTGCTGAGCATCTGCACGGCCATGCCCCTGGGGACGCTGGTGATCTGGGCATGTCACATCGCCTACGACCCCCTGATGCGCGGTTTTCTGCGCACCCGCCCGCCCGTTTTCCCCGCGCTCCTCATTGGCACCACGCCCTGCGCCCGCAGCGTGCTGAAGGCGGTGGAACACGGGCTCAGCCCGCTTCGCGTGGTGGGGATACTGACCAATGACACGGTGCGCGAGACGGTGGTGGAGGACATTCCCATTTTGGGGAAGCTCAACAAGTTGCCGCAGCTGCTTGCGGAAAAACGCATCACCCATGTGCTGCACTGCGGGCACACCGAGCAGTCCTGCAACATCCAATCGCTGTGCGAGCAGCATGGCGCCGTCTACGTGCTGCCGCCCTGCGCCGTGGGGATGCAGAGCCATGGAGAGGGATGCCTCACCGTGGGCGAACACCATTGGACCGCGGAGAACACGGCGCACCAGAAATGGAACGGACTTTTCCAGTGAACCCCCGTGAAAGCTTTTATCCTCGCCGGCGGCTTCGCCACCAGACTGTGGCCCCTCACGGACGCGCGCCCCAAACCGCTGCTGCCCATCGCGGGCAAGCCGCTGCTCTCCTACATCGTGGAGCAGATCCCCCGCGAGATCCCGGTGACCATCAGCACCAATGCGGTTTTCCACCCCACCTTTGAGGAATGGCAGAACAGCAGCATCATCCGTCCCGTCACCATTGTGGTGGAATCCGCCAGAAACGATGACGAGAAACTGGGAGCGCTGGGCGCGCTGGCAAAATGGATACGCACCACGGACAGCATCGACGATATCCTGCTTGTCACGGGTGACAACTACTTCGGCTTCTCCCTGACCGAATTCATCAACGCCTTTGTGCCCGGCACCCCGCTCATCGCCGCCTTTGACGTGGGAGACGTAAACAAGGCGTCCGGCTTTGGAACCATCGTGACGGAGGAGTCCGCGGAGCGGACCAAGAGAGTCCGGTCCTTTGAGGAAAAACCCGTACATCCCAAAACGTCACTAGTCAGCACGGGGTGCACCATCATCCCGCGGGAGCACATACACGTGCTCCTGGAATTCGCCGCAAAGCATCCCGATAACGTGGGGCTGCTCTTTGAGGAATTTCTGCAGAGGAACATTCCGGTTCTGTGCATGCCGTTCAACGGCCACTGGTTTGACATTGGGTCTTTCCATTCCTATATGGAAGCCACCAAAGCGCTGGTGGAAAAAGGCATATTCCACGGCGAGGGGACCAGCATGGATCTGGAGACCGTCTGCGAGGGAAGCGTGGTGGTGGGCCCGGGCAGCAGCGTGCGCCGGTGCAGGCTCAAGAATGTGGTGGTTTTGGAGGGCTGCATTCTGGAGGACTGCGTCATTGACCATCACTGCGTCCTGCGCGGGGTGGACCTGCACGGAAAGATGCTCATGGCGGAGACGCGCATGGAACAATCCGCAAAAAAGGCTTCCAAAAGGGCTAAAACAGAATTTTAGTTCCAGGCAAAAAATGGACTAAATATCTTTTTTATGCTATAATTATTACGAAATTTCACACACACAAAACTATGCATACCATTGCAGTTATCGGAAGCTGCGTTGTGGTACATGCGACGGGCAAGGGCTTTGCAAAGAAAGGTAACAAGGTGATGTTTTTATACATAAATAATTCAAAAAATCTCAATGAAGCTTCAAATATTGGCTAT
>CAYMAT010000034.1:0-15469 GCA_964388495.1 uncultured Candidatus Peribacteria bacterium | reverse complement strand
GTAGCTGTTGTTCTTGCCTGCACTGATGGCGACTTCCGTGGGGCCCACGGCAAGAAGAAAGCCCGTCGAGCTCGAAGTCTTGCTTCCGTGATGTCCGGCTTTCAGCAATGGAGCGCGGAGATCGGCACCGGTTTCCAGCATCCCGTTCTCCGCCACTTCCTCCGCATCACCACTGAAGAGCGCGACCGGTTCGCCGTTTTCCATCACGCGCACGGAGACGGACGTGTTATTGAGCCCTTTGCCATCGTACTTTTGGCCAAAGTAGATGGGTGGAGGCCAGAGGACGTCCAGCACTGTGCCATCGTCCAAATCGATGTCCTTCGCCGGATCGGCAATGTAGATGGGGATCTTCTTCTCCTTTAAGAGTGTGAGGAAGTCTGTGTAGAGCGGCAGCTCGGCCTGCACCCCGCTCATCAATACGCCGCCGACGGAGTAGCGCCTGAGGATCTCCGGGAATGACGAGATGTGGTCCAGCTCCGGGTGACTCAGCACCAGGAGATCAATGCTCCTATCAAAGAACGACATGTGGCGCGGGATCTCTTTGAGCGGTGCCCCGTCGCGCCCGCCATCGATCACGATTTGCCTGCCTGTCGGCGTCACAATCAGAGAACTGTCGCCCTGTCCCACGTCCATCACGTAAATGTGCAGCAGGCCATCGGGCATCACCAGCCACTCGGTATAGAGGAAGTAGGTGAGGAGGCCCAGGGCGCCGAGGGTTGCCAAAAGAGGCTTAGAGAGATTCATAAGAGGAGGGTGTTAGAAAGTCCCCTCTCCCTCTGGGAGAGGGATAGGGTGAGGGCTAGTTAGAGCATCCTGTAATTTTCGTAGTGCCCTTTCACAGTCTTCCACGATGTCATCATTTGAAAATCTGATGATATGAAAGCCTCGTCTCTCCAAATACAACTCACGTGCTAGGTCGTATGCTCTCGTGAATTCGTGATAGGGCCCATCGATCTCAATAATCGTCTTCGCTTCGTGGCAGAGAAAGTCCACGATGAATGGTCCAATGGGAACCTGTCTGCGTATTTTATATCCACGCCAATTCTTTTGCCGCACCTGGGCCCAAAATATCCGCTCGGGCTTAGAGGAATGGTGCCGCAATGTACGGGCACGTCTCTTGTGCGAGCGACGATGTTCATAGGCGCCCAGGTGCATGATAAAACGGTAAAGCTTTCATAGGCACTCATCCCAGACCTCTCCCGCCGGGGAGAGGGAGGGTGCATCGGCTTTTTATTTTCCGCATGCCAAATTATCGGTTCCAGATATTCGTAGAACTCCTGCCCTTCCACGATTGTCACACCCTCAGCACTTTCTGTATCCCCGTCACGTACGTCGATCCCGCCATCCAGATGATCATGGCGCCCAGCATTGCCGCGGTGCGGAGGTCGGACGTGAGGAGCGGGCGGAAGAGCACGAGGCCCGCGGCGATGAGCGCGGTGAAGGTTGCCCAGCGCAAAAGCTCCGATGCCCGCAGGCGGATGGGGAGCGCCCGGACGCTCTGCGGCAGCAGGACCAATCCCAAAAAGACGTGCGTGATCACGGACGTGATGCTGGCACCCACAAAGCCCATTGAGGGGATGAGCCAGACGTTGAGGCCAAGAGACAGCGCGGCCCCCACGCTGAGCGTGAACACCAGCCCCTGCCACCGGTGCGCGGTGAGCAGGCTGTAGAACGCGTAGACCACAATGCCGTTCATGAACATGGATCCGCTCAAAATCATCAGTGCCGTGTCCGATCCCGGCATGCCGTCATGCGCAAGGTACATGTCGTTTGTGAGCAGCTTCATGAGCGGGCGGGCCCAGAGGACGGCAAAGAGGAAGCACATACTGCTTAAGAGCAGGGTGGCCAGGAGTGTCTTCCCCGCCAGTCCCCGCGTGTCCTCGCCCTTTTTGCGGCGTGCGCTTAGGAGCGGGAGCGTGGAATTGAGCAGGAACGTGGGGAACAAGTACGCCATATCCAGCGACCGCTGCACAAAGCCGTAGTGTGCGTTCTGGATCTGGAAGTCCGGGCGCAGGATGGCAATGAGCGAAATGTCGCACTGCCGGTAGAGCGCGGTGCAGAGGAAGGCGAATCCGTACGGCGCCGCCTGCATCAATAGTCGTTTGAGAAGCTGCTTATCCCAGTTGAGCCGCACGGCGATGAGTTTGTTGCCCGGGAAGAACGAGAGGATCAGCAGAATGAACGCCCCCACGCCGCCGATGAAGAGGAACGCGAAGAGTACACGAACATCGTCCGTGAGCCTGGCGCCCGCCACAATGAATGCGCCTATCCCCGCCGCGGTCACCACCCTTTGCGTGACTTCCGCGACAAAGACGTAGTGCATCTTGTAATGGACCTGGAAGGCAGTCCGGAGCGTCCCCGCAAGGAGCGTGAAGAAGGGAACGAACGCGGCAATGGTGACGCTCATGGGGAGCGGGGTTCCGCGCCAAGAGGGCATCACCCACGCAATGAGCAGCGCCGCACCCAGGGACAGCGTCAGGATGCAGAGACGCAAAACGATCAGCGCGCCAAGCATCTTCTGCTTGTCCTCCGCCGCGCTCACCTCCTTTACCGCCACGGCATAGAGGCCGAAGTCGGCCAAAATGCCAAACACCTGCAAAAAACCGTACGCGGAGTTATACGTTCCGGCCAGTTCCTTGCTCAGCCCCATGGCCACGAACTTGGTGGTAGCGATACTGAGCGCCGCCATGGTTGCCTGGCTGCCGATCTGCCACAGTGTGGACGAGGCGATCTGCTTGGTGGACACGGAAACAGTGTAGCGGCATGTGGTTCACCGTGCCCACAGCTGGGGCTGGGCTCCACCCTGCCTGTGATTTACCCGCTGTCTTTCCAGCTCGTCGCCAATCTTCTGCGCGGCAAGGACCAGAAATGTCCCCATTACAAATATGGCGATCATTTCCCCCACTTTTTCCGCCGGACTTCTGCAATTTTCCAGGGAAATATCGGGCACTTCGCCGTTTGGACCAAGAATCCTGTAACGGTTTGGAGGGGGCGGGGGCGCGCCCTGGGCAATGGCCCATTCATCGTTGGGGAGTGGCTGTTTTTCCATTGGTCGGCAATGGTAGACCTTTTTGTCATACGCGCTACAATTCTTTTGCATGACACTCTCCTTCCGGCACCTCACCTCCACCAAACAATTGAGTAAAAAGGATGTGGAAGTGATTCTTAAGGAGGCGGCCCGCATGGACAAGGTTCTGGAGAAAGGGGGTAACGACGAACTGCACGGCAAAATCCTCGCAGCCCTTTTTTACGAACCCAGCACGCGCACGCGTCTCAGTTTTGAGACCGCCATGCTGCGCCTGGGCGGCCAAGTGATTTCCGCGGAAGGCATCCAGTTCAGTTCGCTCTATAAAGGGGAAACGATCGAAGACACGATGAACGTGGTGGGCCGGTATGCGGACATCATCGCCATGCGGCACCCGGAACAGGGGTCGGCCGATGTCGCCGCGTCCGTCAGTCCCGTTCCGTTCATCAACGCGGGGGACGGGCCGGGCCAGCACCCCACGCAGGCGCTCCTGGATCTCTACACCATTCAAAAGGAACTTGGTGGTATCGACGGTATCCACATCGCGATGGTGGGTGACCTGCGCTACGGACGCACGGTGCACTCGCTCAGTTACGTGCTGGGTCTCTTCAAGAACATCCGCTTCACGCTCGTCTCCCCCAAGGAGCTGAGCATGCCGGAAAAAGTCACCAGCTTCTACAAGGATAAAGGGCTTGCCTTTGCGGAAACCGACGATATCAAGGCGGCGCTGGACTGCGACGTGATTTACATGACGCGCGTGCAGAAGGAGCGCTTCCAGGACCCTGCGGAGTACGAGCGTCTCAAGCTCAAGTACATTCTGCAGGCCTCCATGCTGAAGGGAAAGAAAGGCATCGTCCTGCATCCGCTCCCGCGCGTGGGAGAAATCACGACCGATGTGGACAGTCTCCAGAACGCCGCGTATTTCCGCCAAGTGGGAAACGGTGTCCCCGTGCGTATGGCGCTCTTGAAGCTGCTCCTGAATCAGTAGGTTCTAGAATGGGATAGAACTGAATTTGTATTTTTGGTAAGCCTAAAAATTACCGAAGAAACAAGAAACAAAGAAATGATTCAATGATTTTTAATAACGAACATTCAAAATATTTGCATGACTTCTCAAAGATTCGATCTCGAAGAACGCACAGCCCGTTTTGCCAGGAATGTTCGGGAATTTGTCGTCCAAATTCCTAAATCACTGTCTAACAGTGAAGATATTCCCCAGCTCGTCCGTTCCTCTGGATCCGTAGCTGCCAATTATATTGAGGCAAACGAAGCGCTGGGGTCGAAAGATTTTGCTATGAGAGTTCGCATTTGTTTAAAAGAGGCGAAAGAAAGTCGCCTGTGGTTGTCGCTTTTATCATTGCCGGAAGTGTCTAAAGAGTTGAAATCAGTACAGCAGACGCTCATTGATGAGGCTCATCAGTTAGTCCGCATTTTTAGTGTCATTCTCCGGAATTTCAAAAATAAGAATACAAAAACTAGTTCGAATATTGATACATTGATTTCTTGATTATATTTGTTCCTTGTTTCTTCGGTACTTCTTCATGCCAAAGAGAGGTATTATTTCTTCCATGGGATCTATTCTCATCCGCGGCGGCACGGTGGTTACGGAAAAGGGAGAAAAGAAAATGGACGTGATGATCGAGGACGGAATCGTGACGAAGGCATCAGCGATCAGTGATCAGCGATCAGTCGAAGCAGAAATCATCGACGCCAAGGGGCTCCTCATCTTCCCCGGCTTCATTGACTGCCACGTGCATTTCCGCGAACCGGGACTCACGCACAAGGCGGACATGCAATCGGAATCGGTGTCAGCGCTGGCCGGCGGAGTCACCACCGTATGCGAGATGCCCAACACCGTTCCGCCGACAAATTCCGTCGATGCATTCGCGGACAAGGTGCGAAGGGCCGAGCAGTTAGCAATAAGCAACAAGCAGCAAGCCATTGATATACGGTTTTTCTTTGGAGCAACAAAAAGAGAGCACATCGATCAGCTTCATCGGCTCTTCACCGATCCGGCGCTTACGGAACTGAAAAAGCGCTGCTCCGGACTCAAGATCTTTTTCGACCATTCCACGGGCGACCAGGGTGCGGACATTGCGGTGATCGAGCATGCGTTTGAGACGTGTGCCGAGCTCAATATTGTGACGGTGTGTCATTGTGAAGATGCGGAGATGAATAAAGCGATCAGCGATCAGCGATCAGCGATGAGTTCGATAGAAGAACACTCTTTCATGCGTCCGCCGGAGAGCGAGGAAAAGGCGGTGAAGCAGGCCATCCAACTTGCATCTGAGCACGGGAACAAATTGCATATCGCGCATATCTCCACGGCGCAGGGAGTGGCACTGGTCCGCGAGGCGAAAAAACAAGGACTCCCCGTCACGTGCGAGGTGACTCCGCATCATCTTTTCTTCTCCACGGACGACTACAAGACGCTGGGTGCATTGGGGAAAATGAATCCGCCGCTGCGCTCGCGTGAACATGTGGACGCTCTCTGGGCCGGCATCGCAGACGGAACCATCGACTGTGTTTCTACCGATCATGCGCCGCACACGCTGGACGAAAAAAAAGCGACGGAGTTGAGTAAAATTCCCAGCGGCGTGCCCGGAGTGGAGACAATGATTCCGCTGATGCTGTCGGCGATAAGCGATAAGCGATTAGCGGTCAGTGATCTCTACCGGCTTTGCTTTGCCAATCCCAACCGCATTTTTAGCCTCGGAAAGTCGGGAATTGCAGAAGGCGCGCACGCAGACATCGCCCTAGTGGATCCAGATGCCCAATGGACAATTCAGGCTAAAGATCTGCACAGCAAGTGTGGATGGAGCCCATTTGAGGGCAAAAAAGTGGTAGGAAGGGTGGTGCGGGTGATCCGGTAGAAAGTAGTACTGCATACTGTTTGCTGGGGTGGCGCAATGCCCCAAAAAGGCGTTTTCTGCTAGAATTTTAGACATATCTGACATCCACTACCTCTTATGCCCAACACTCCGGTTCTCTATCTCACCAAGGCAGAACGCGCGGTTTTTGAAAAGTTGCCGGAGGCCGTCCGCGGCGGAGTGAAAGTTGAGGAGGAGACGCTCACGTTTACGGATACGGAGGAGAAGATGGCCGTGCGGATGAAGAGCATGAAGATCAGTCATCCAGGATTAAAAAAACTGCAGGATGAATCACAGAAGAAAAAACTTTCCGCAGAGGAAGTCGCTAAGTTGTCTGAAACAATGGATCTCTCTGGCCTTTCCAAGGAAGATCTTACCGAATTGGCATTTGCGTGGGGGCCGACGGTTTTCAGCTTGATGATATCTATGGCTTTACAGGGAGTTAACACTCCAGATGATGCATTTGCATTATCTCAGCTGAGCTATATCCGTCATGGACTCCTACGGTCATTCAATCAATAACCCCTTCCTATGTCCTCCATGAATCCCAAGCCTATGAAAAAGCAAATGAAGCCAGAAATTCCGAATATGGAGCTCCCGGAGAGAGTCTCTACATCTGAGCAGTTAAAAACACTAGATGCCGGTGTGCGTTCAAGTAATCAGGAAACAGGTATCCGCACTGGTGCACCTGAACAAGTGTCTAGTCCGAAGAAAATCGAGCAGCAGAAGGGTGCTTTTGGAAAATGGATCGACGAATATATCTACAGCTCAGATAGTCCGGTCATGGGGACGTTTGGTAAATGGATTACAGCAAAACCCGTAGAGGGTGTGGTGAATGCAGTGACGTTCAATAAGGTTCCAACTCTGGGGAAAATTGCGCGGTGGGCAACTGTAGCAACAGGGGTCGGATTATTGGGATACTGGTTGTATAACCAATTTCTGGGCGTTGCCGCAACTCGAGCAGGTGCTGCTGTGGACACGGCTATGCAGATACAGGATGCGGGCAGAGTTCTGGCGCAGCCTGAAGCATTTACGTATCCTGGCCTATCGCCCGCAAGCGGAGGTGCAGGAGTTCCTGCGATGACACCTGCCCCAATACCCCAGAATACTGGCCCAATATTGGGTATACCGAACTGAACTTTAACTTATTACACAAACACAAATGTCGGAGCTCATACGCCAGCACGCACAGCAGTTGCAGAATCGACTGGGGAAACTCCCAGGCGAAGACGAACAGGTGGAAAAGAAGTCAAAATCAATAGCAGAGAAAGAGCAGGAAGAAGTTAGTCACAAACTTCAGACTCACGAAAAAATTGCGACGCTGAGAATGTTTGTTGACACAGAGGCTATTGATAAACAGGCAAAGCTTGCAATGCAGACTTTGCAAAAAGAGACAATAGATGCTCGCGGAAATTATGCATCTGTAGGTCTCAATTCGATCATGAATGTATATTATCTCCGTGCCCAGCGCGATCGTCTATTGGCAATCCAGGGAATACACAAATTTCAGCAGGAAAATGACAAAAGAGTTGTCACTGATGTTTTTCTTGCAAATGGGATGCCTCTGGCTCAGAAATCCCTCTTTGAAAGATATCAGGCGCTTCAGACAATCGATGCGCGAATGGTGGCATACCGTAGAGATTTTGCTCACATTCAAAGACACGCGCATATTGCGCTGAATGCACACGATCTTGTGACAGAAAAAATGGGAGGAAAAACCATTCTGGAGCATATTCAAGATCCTGCTCTCATAGAATCCTTGGAGGCCCAGTCGAAGGCTGGTGGATATCCTGGAATGTATGCGAATCGTCGTCTTGCCGCCCTTCGTTCGTTGCAGAAAAGTATTCCGTCCAATACCACGCTACTAGAGCAGAATGTAAAAAATACAGATGAAAAAACCGCACTTCTCCAGTCCCTTCTCCTTCTGCAGCAATTAGAAACGGTGGAAGGGTCGGATAACGCAGATATTGTCGCTCTTCGTAAACAAATTTCTGCAGCGCACCCGACTCTCCGCGACCTGACTCCTGGCACGCAGTCATACAAAAATGAAATCGCTTCCATCGGCGATTCATTAATGGGTGAAATCCGTACTTTGGTGCAACAGAGTGTCGCTGCAGTAGGAGCACAGGGGGAAAATCTCCAGATGAAAGTGGGAGATGCTTTGATGAGTGACATGCATCAGGCAATTACTATCGTGGCATTTCAGAAAATGCAGGATAGTGCGACAGGATTCGATTCCTGGCTTCCGCGCTTCCAGCGTGCATTGAATGGCGAGATGATCATGCAGACCGAACGGGCGACTTTCGCTGGTCTCATGCTTGCTAATGATCTCTCTACGGGCGCAATGCACATAGGATCGTTGCCGTACAGGGATGTGCCATACACAATTACGCCTCAGCAGTTGGTTGAACATCAGCCTAATCCAGGAGCGCAGACGCTTTTGGCATCACAGTGGGAGCTATACAGAAATATGCTCCAAGAATATTCCGGATCCATCTCCCAAATAGTTAACAGGCCTGCGCAGGGGCCCATACTGGGGGCATGGACAGCATGGCTATGGAATGATCGTGGTAGTGGATTAGGCCAGGCCGTTGTAGATACTGTTGGCGGTGCTGTTCCTCGTACTGCACGCGGCATCAGCTGGGCAGCTCCTCGTATGGGTCTGGCTCCCATTCGTATTCCTTGGCAGATGCTTACGGGAAATAGCCCTACATGGCTCAGCTCCAGAATCGAACGTGCAGAGCAGTCGTTTAATGCACAAAACAAAAATCTTGCGACTGTAGATGATGCATTTGAAGATTTTAAAAAGAGGAACAGCGCACGCCTGGGACTTGTAGATGCGAACATGAAAATGATTTCTCTTCTCCACGAGAATGCATCTCCAGAAAATTTACGTCTACTGGGTCGATCGCCAGAGAGTCCATTTGCCCCCGAGCCTCCGGGCGGTACGTTTAGTTTGCTCAAACAAAATTTTGCTAAAGGTTGGCAAGATTATCAGAAACTTCTGAAAGCGTATGAAGCAGCGGGAAAAACAGGTACCGCTACTCAGGCACAGGCAGAAGAATTAGTGAAAGCATACAAAACTACAATGAAGACATATATAGACGGTCTAATTAACGTCTATCATGCGCAGCTCAGACAGCTTGGCGGTGATCCCAAAAATCCGGAAAAACTCCTGCAGCAGATTGCAAAAACCCCACGCGAAGCTCTTGAAAAAAATCGTGCTGCACATGAGCAGCTCTTTCGCGTACAGTCACTTTTGGCGGGAATGTACGTGTGGACGCTACAGGATATGCGCACAAGTATTATTCCTGGCATGATGGAGGGGAATACTGGGCTCATGCAGGATGTTGGTCATGTAGCAGCAACAAATACAGCAGAAACGCACATCATGGCGGATATCATCCAAGGGGGCGGCATCACGACTGGTCTCTATATGCTTGGGCGCCTTGGTCGCATGCAATCAACAGCGCAGGCGGGTTTCGGTCTTGCTCGCGTTCCGTATTTGCGCACTCTTACGTGGGGTGGACCACAAAGCATTCCTTTTTTGGGAAGAATGGGATTAACCGGCAAATTTCTAGATACAACCGTTTCAAGTATTTCGCGATTTTTCATTACCGCCTCCAACCCTCTGGCAGTTGGTAACGGTCTCATGATGCCCGTCGCATCTACTGTTGAAGCAATTCGCATGCGGAATGCAGCGACTAATATTATGCGTATCGCCGGCTCCGCCTTAAGTGATGTGGAAAAGGCAGCTCAGGTTCTGGAGGCTCTTCGGGATCTTTCTCCTGCGGACAAGTTGAGGGTGTGGAACAGCGCCTTGTCTCGTTCGGGAAATACCCTGCGCGGAGCTACGCTCACTCGCGTCATCAATGCTGAGCTGTACAAAGCTGCGGAGACTGGAGTAAATCGTCTCCTTCTTGCAAACCGTGTGGTGGGGGGCACAGTGAATATGACCCGTCCTTTCGCGGCGGGACAGAACCTCGTTCAGCTCCTGGATGCCACGCATAACGCCGGCGCAGCCCGATTGGGCCCTCTTTATGAAAGTCTCAGGGTAAAAGTTCTTGCACGTGCTCCCATCGCGGAAATCCGCGCCATAGAAGCGCAGATCAATCAGGTATTAAAAAATCAAATCCAGATGCTTACAAAAGCGGGTGTGGGTGCCGAGCATGCAAGCCTCCTGGTTCGATCCGGCGTCTGCGGTTCCGCAGAACAGGTGGAAGCGTTTATGGCTAGAGAAACCATACATGGAGGGGCGTTAGCTGGCGCCGGAGGCAGACTGCTGAGGGCCTCGCCGCTCATTGTGCTAGAAGGGTACTTTCTCTATGAGGGTGTTCAGCGTCTGCAAGAAGAGCGCAAGCAACGGGATGACCTTATTCAGCAGGTCGGCAAGCAGCTGGCGGTTGTGGATTTCGTAAAAGAAAACAACAACTTTGTTCGATATAAGCCGGGAAAACCACATACCCCGGAAAACATTCTCTGTCGCATAGCGATTGAAGACTTAACGGCCGCGCGCGATGGGAGAGTGAACAGTGCGGGCATCAATGTGGCAGCGAGCACCGCGAGCCTCTTGCTCACGGCAGGAGGTGCCATCGCCGGTTCCGGTGGTCCTGCGGGATGGGTTATTGGAGGGACCGTTGCACTCATTGGCCTTACGGCTTATGTCGCGAGTGATGCTACGGAATGGAACACAGCGTACACACAAATGGCAAATACCCAGGGTGTGCCTTCTTGGTTGTTTGTCCTTCTGGGTGGCGCACAAACACTTACTGGTCGCACAGGAATAGAACTTCTGCACGGACCCAATTGGCTTTCCGGAATTTTCACCAAAGAAGCGACTCCCGAAGCGCGCAACCGCATGCTCTTTGCGGCTGTGATGGAACACATGAAGCCCGAGGACAGGGGGTTGATGCAAACTGTTGCGAGCATGGGTCAAAACGATGCTCTGACAGGTATCGATTCCCTGTACCCCGCATTCGTGGAAACAGGGAGGCCATACTTCTGTTTGAACAGCTTCAATGAACTTGGGAGAAGTGGCGGAGGACAGGGCATTACATGGCAGGAAGCGAACAATATTTACATTCCCCGTCCCAACTGGGTTTTCCATGATCCGGACCACGTTGCCATCCGGAATATCGCAGAGCGCACGGGGCAGTTCTTCCTGTCTCATGTCCTGGAGCAGCATTACGTGCGTCTCCACGCATTGTCGCAGGCCAATCCGCAGAATACGGAATTGCGCTGGAATGTGGAGCGTCTTGGTAAAATGCAGATTTTTGGACGGCCACTCTCGGATGTCGTGAATCCGCAAGGAATTCAAATTCTTACGAAAATTCAGAGTGAGACGGTTCCTGCGGGCACCACGCGTGCCGCGCAGATCATGAATAGCGTCACGCAACAGGTGATGAAGGCTACGCTGACACGACAAGCGGCAGCTTTTACAGGAACAGATGGAAGCAGCGCAACGGGGGAGGGATCGCGTACGGTAAGAATTCCTGCAGAATACGGCGGCAATCCCTGGCTGTTGGTAACAGAGAAGCAGAGTGCAGAGTATAAAAAAAACATAGCAGACGTGGCCGAAAACAATCGGAGAACGTACGAAACGGGCGGCAAAATATTGTTGGACCCGCCGTCACGTCCGCGCTTCCAGCCGTTTACCATCAATGTTCCCGGGGTACCTGGAAGTTTTAATATTCTGAATACAGGCTTTGCCAATCCCAATATTGGCTCTCCGCTTGAAAGTACGGACCCCAATCCGTTTCAGCTATTGCAGCTTCTTCGGACCACAGACGATCAGCCAGGTATTGTGCCTGTGGAACTCACGGGCGATCAGGCAAGGGAAAAAATTAGTGACGAGTCGGCCGGTATCGCACTGGATGCCTGGAACAAGGACAAGTCACTCTCTTTGGTTGGCTATAGGGGCATTGGCACACGCAACAACGTGCCTATTTTTTCCAGTGATTCTCTCCCATACGCTCAGGCGCTGATGCCGCAGCTGACAAACGATCTTCCTGCTGAGCCTGCGTTACAGGGTCGGGAAAAAAATGTCCGTATCAATTCTCTGTCGTTACACGACATGGGCTCTGTAGGCGGAAGAGGGTTATCTGTGCAGATGATCCACTATGCGATGTTGGATGGGAATGGAAATACCGTGCGAAACGTCACCCTTGCGCGTACGTGGCAGATGCAGGAGGAGCAGCCACAGTGGCAGCATGCGTTCCCATGGCGTGAGCTGACCGGGCAAAATGCGAAGGAAGCTGTCAGCATGCAAAACGAACTTTTCCGGGAAGAGAAGATCGACATCAACTCCCCCGGCGCGGAAGTATCCGAAAGACAAAAATCGGCCGCTGAAAGCATTTTCCAGGCATTGGGAGTCCGGTCTCAAAATGGAGTCTTCTCCATGGAGAACATGAGTTTCCGCTGGTCCGATTCTGCAAAGAAATGGGAAATGTCCCAGGGGGGTGAAGCATACGCACCGGCAAGCACTCTTGTTCAAGGCGGTACTGAAGTGCGAGCTGCAGCTACAATGCTTGCTCGTGTGAACGGCGGAGACATTCGCAGCGTTGAGAAGACGGCTGAATCGATCAGCATAGGTCGTGCGCTGCTTGCGCAAGCTGGCGCAGTGGAATCCACTGCTGCTGGAACGAAAATCTATTCCTTGCGCCAGGGTCCAGGACCGTATCTGGTTCCTTTCAGTGCGCGTATCAATCCTGAAGGGCAGTGGGAGGTGAAGATGAGTACAATTGGCGAACAAGATGTTGTACAAAATTCCACCAATGCATCTGCAGAATGGCATGCGGCAGGGGCTGCCTTGCGCGCGGATGTGATCTCGGTTCCTGACAGCGTGCGTCCCACAGTCCGTTATTTTAGAAACCAGGTGAACATGCTCTCCAGCGGATTGGCAGCAGCAAACAAGGGTTCCATGACCCTGCTCCAAAGTCTGTCTGAAGAAACGCCCGAAACCAGACTTTTGGAATCCCAGTATCAATATCTTCGTGGTGTGCTGGGTGCAACGGTCAGTGGCGATGCGTCAACGGGGGAGATTTTCACTGTCACGACCACGTGGCAAATGCAGCCGCAGTCGCTGCGTTTCAAGAATTCCCCTCAAGGGTGGCAAGTGCAGGTGGGTACGTCCACTACATGGGAGTCCATTGCGTCGGTGAATCTTCTGTCGCGATTTCCGATGTCTTCTAACGAAATGGAGGAGAAGAGAAATCTCTTGGCAAAATGGGATGAAGCTCTCCGTTCGCTACAAGGGGCTACTGCAAGCGCAATGGAGATGAGTATGGTTGTCGATAGTCTGGAAGTGATGCAGACGCTCAGGTCCCGCGCCGGGGGCCTCAAGAGTCAGTTCTATGAATTCGTTGGCGGAGGTGCAATGGCGCAGGCGGAAAATGAATTGTCCAGTATCCAGAAAATCATCGCTGATCAGCCTGAATCTGTCCGCCCGCAGCTGTGGGCAAGATTGCATGATTACTACAGTGGGGCGGAATTAGGTTCGCGCGAGGGGCGCTTTCAGTTGCGCCGCGTTGAAGGTACTAGCGTTATCATCACATATCAAACCCATCAAAACACGCGCAACGAACTTGTGGCATCGCCAACAGGAATAGAGATTCGTAGAAATGTACCCAATGCGCCAAATGCAGCTCCGCCCGGCCAACCTGCCTTTTGGCAGGATGTTTCTCCGGAAATTGGCAAGCAGTACACGGCACTCCTCAATAGTGTTATTGAAACCGTTCGTTCGGGAAGTGGTAGTCTGGAGAGCCGCCTTTCCACGGCTCAGAAGGCTCTGTCGGAACTGGTAAAAGCGATCAATGACCAGCCGGAACCTGTGCGTCAGAAACTCTGGATTACCCTGCGGCAGCGCATTTACAGCCAGCCGTTCGCCACGTCCTATCATACGAATGCCGGCCATTTTGACATCATCACGTCGGGTTCCACGGAACAGGTGCACCTTGAGCTTCGTCTGGATCAACGGAGTAACAGTATTGAGATACATCAGCGTCCTGGTCGACCTCGCCCTCCTTCTGCACCAGCTTCTTCCATCCAGGAAAATAATACGGATGAAGAGAACAATGATGTTAATCCGTTGCCATACGGAGGAAGGAATTCACGCTGACAAAGTCCCTGTGCATTGACATTCTTTTAAAAGAATGTATATTGCTTGGGCTATTTTTATGCTTCTCTACGATCGCAACCAAGAATATCCGCGCGGCACTCTTCCTGCGCCGGAAGATGCTCCGCCGCTCCCGGCCGCTCCGGAAGCCGCTATTCGCGTGGAGCAAACCGCCCAGGAACGCTTCAACGAGATTTTCGCCATCTTCACTAAAGAGGGTCGGCACATGCTGGACTGATTAGTCCTTGGTCAGTGTCTTCATCGTTTCCAGTAACTGCCCCTCTTTCAGGCTCTCCTTCGCCCTGTTTTATAAATATTCTGTAATAGTGGAGAGGGCTTCGGCCGGCAGGCACGCGATGCAGGGGGATTTTCCCCGCCTGCGTCCGTCTGCGGACTTGGGCGGGCAGGCTAGATCCTCCGGACTCCATGTTCCTTTCACCAGCAGGCAATCCATCCCCGCCGCTGCGCTCGCTTCCGCGTCAAAACGCTGGTCGCCAATGTAGAGACAGTCCTCCGGTTTCACGCCCAGTCTGTCGCAGGCAAGCAGCAGGCCGTGCGGGTGGGGCTTTGTGAATTTCCCCATGTCATCCACGGTCACAAAGACGTCGAAATATTTTTTCACGCCCAGGCGAGAGTCGATGGCGTCCACGTAGGTCATCCAAGAGCCGGTGACTATGGCTAAGGGTGCCGAGGGGGCCAAAGGGACCGGGGTGGCCGAGGCGAGTGTTTCCAATAGTTCACGGGCTCCGGGGAGCCATTCCGTCTTCTTGCGCAACAACTCCACATACATCTCATCGCGGCGCTGGCGGATGGTCGGGGCGTCTTTTTCGGTCATACCGTAGAGCGCGAGTATCCCGGAGAGGTGCAGCGGCGCGTGATACCACTCCCGGTACTGGTCCATCGTCGCCTCAATCCCTATTTCTTTTAGCGATCCCAGCACCGCCTCTCCATAGAGCGTGATGGTATCCACCAGTGTGCCGTCCAGATCAAAGAGAATGGCAGAATACCGCATATACGCGCATTTTAGCGGATATAATCCCTCTTTGCGATTGCTGGAAAAGTGACCTCTTAGACCCTAGAAAAATAGGGGGAATTATGGTACGAAGGTATTTCGGTCAGTTTCGTGTATTCGATCTTTTTTTTGCGAGGCAGTCATGCTCACTACGACGGAAATCCTTCTGATTTCCACGTTGCCCGTCGGGCTGTTCGGATTGTGTTTCGGTTTGGGGTTTTTCATGTTCATCCGCCCCACGCTGAAACTCCTCGGCACGCCCCGCGCCCCCAAAAAGGCGCCCCCGCAATCTGATTGACCGACCGACTCTCTCCGCCTCCTGCCACGCGCAGGAACAGGGGAGAGTTTTTTTATATACAAAAACACGCCGGTCGAAACCAGCGTGCTTCTATTTTCTTCTTAGACTTCCACCATCAGAGGAATGACCATCGGCTCACGGTCCAACCTTC
>CAYMAT010000033.1:0-15641 GCA_964388495.1 uncultured Candidatus Peribacteria bacterium | reverse complement strand
CGTTGCGGCAGATGACTTCCGGAGCACCGATGCTCATGAGCTTCTTGAGGCGGTTGTTGCGGTTAATGACGCGGCGGTAGAGGTCATTGAGGTCAGACGCGGCAAAGCGACCACCGTCCAGCTGCACCATGGGGCGCAGATCGGGCGGGATCACGGGCAGGCGGGTGAGGATCATCCACTCGGGGCGGATGCTGCTTTGTACCAGCGAGCTCACCAGCTTCATGCGCTTCATGATCTTCTTGAGCTTCTGGCCGCTGCTCTGTTCGCGGTCCTTCTGCAGATCACCCGTGAGGTTCTGGAGCTGTACCGTGGACACGATTTCCTTGAGGGCCTCCGCCCCCGTACCGGCGCGGAACACGTGACCGAATTTCATGTTCATCTCGCGGAATTTGAGCTCGCTCAGCACCGTGCCCACATGCAGGTTTTTCATGTCGTCCAAGGCATCCTTGTGGTTCTGCTTGAGCGAATCCATGCGGTCGGCGTATTCCTTATCGAGTGCATCTAGCTGCGCGCGCGAGGCGGAGCTTTCGGACATCTTTTGCTTCTCGTCCTCGTATTCACGCTTCATCTGCGCCCTGCGGGAATCCATGGACATCGTGATCTCCTTCTCGGCCTCCTTCTTCATCTCGTCGTCGACGCTGATGACGATGTATGCGGCAAAGTAGACGATCTGCTCCAGCGTCTTGATGGGGAGATCCAAGAGGAGTCCCAGGCGGGACGGGGAGGAACGGAGGAACCAGATGTGCGTGACGGGCACGGCCAGGTTGATGTGGCCCATGCGCTCGCGGCGCACGATGCTGCGCGTTACCTCCACACCGCACTTTTCACACACCACACCGGCGTAGCGCACTCCTTTGTACTTTCCGCAGAAACACTGGAAGTTCTTGGTGGGTCCAAAGATACGCTCGCAGAAGAGCCCGTCCGGCTCCGCGCGCTGCGTGCGGTAGTTGACGGTTTCCGCCTTGGTCACTTCACCGCGGGACCATGCAAGCATGTCCTCGGGGCTGGCGATACTCAGGGCAACCGCATCGAACGAATCGGTGGCGGCGGACTTGGGGGTGTGCGGGAAAGCCATAGGGCGAGTGGAAAGTGGAAAACGGAAAGTGAAAATTTCGGATCCGTCATCCCGGCGTAGCCCCTGCCTGCCGACAGGCAGGCGCAGACGAAGCCGGAACACACAGAAATCCGCTCCGCTCCCGCGGTGATCGTCTCAATCACGGGGACCGGATCGGTGAATGTACGAGAATTATAAGGAGGGAAAAGCGGAATGCAAGGAAAATTCGAAGGTTTTGTGATTCGTAATTTGTTATTCGTATCCTAGTACATACGAATTACTAATTACGAGCATGTTTCGAATTACTTCCCCACGGCCGCCTTCACCTTTGCCGCCCCCGTCATAACCTCCGCAATCCCCTTCTGGAGCTTCTCCGCCCGTGCCTGCAGGTCACCTGCAACGCTTTGGGCTTGCCCAAGCCCTTCTTTGGCCTTATCAATCCCCATTTTCCCCAGTTCGATCGTCGCTTTGGCCTGGTCCGGCAATTCCAAAAGAACGCCGCTGGCACTGCGCGGGACGATGTCTCCCGATACCGAACACCCCGTGAGCACCGTGAGCGTGCACAACGGAAGAAGAATGACGAAGCGATGAGGGAGGCGGAAAGCCATAGGAGGAAAAATCGCGGCGCTGCTAGCCGCAGCTGAACAGTGGAATCAGGCAATGGCGGTATCGCCGTTCTGCTCGCTGTCTTTGGTGGCTTTGAAAAGTCTCTCAAAGGAACCGTCGTGTTCCGCCAGGGCATTGCGCAGAAGTTCCAGCTCGTTCTCCTCCAACTGCAGTGTGGACGATGCATTGCGGAGTTCGTCTTTATACTCGCTGTCCCCAAGTCCATCGGCCCCCTGAAGTGAGGCATGGAGCACGATATAGGCGTCGCACGTGTCGCATTTGAGCTGCAGCAGCATGAATTTGTCCGTGGCGATCCTGACGGAGGCAAAATCCACAGGAACGCGTTTTCCGCACTGCGGACAGCGCATTTGCTGCTCAATTCTCCGAATGATCAACTGTAGGGTGTGCGGATCCATGTCCATGGGCGTATTCTAGCACACCGCGTCCCCGCTCACGTACAGAATTCCGGGAATTTTCCATGGCATCCCCCGCACAACACCGCGCCCCGTCCCACAGCCAGCACCTGGTGCTGGGCCTGTGCGCCGTGACCGTTTTTCTGGCGCTGGGATTCCGCGCCCTGCAGAAGACTCCCCTCCCCGCCGCACCCGCCCCCCTAAACCTTGCCGTGGAACACGGACCGGACGCGCATGTGGCCGTGCTCCGCAGCCGCGGCTCCGGGCGGAACGTAATGGAATTCACCACGCTCTCCGGAAGCGGCGTGTACATGCACCTGCCCAGCGCCTGGAAACGGCGGGAGGTCCGTAACGGCGCATTGAGCGACATCCATGTCACCAAATCCGTCTCCGGCTACGCGCGCTGGACCGCACCGCAGGGGGTCACGGCATCATTCTGGAGCGAAGGAAACGGCTCCTGGATCATCCAAAACGCCTCTTCCACTCCCCTTCTCCTGGAGCTGACGGACGTGGATGTCCGCACAGGCAGGACGACGCATCGTACGACTATTGTCAGCGACAAGGCGGCGGAGCTCTAAAAAAAAGTGACCGAAGGAACCGAGGTGACCGGCGTAACAACCCGGCTTCGTCTGCGGGCTGGAGCGCTCTGTTTAGGGAAGGGTGAGCCCCTGCCTGCCGGCAGGCAGGCGTGAGAGGGCACTGTAGGTAGCCCTTTCAGGCGGAGGCGTAGCGGCGACGTCTGAGCCAGTACCAGCCCACTGCAGCGCCAGCGGCCATGGCCACCACGGCGCCGGGGCCGGTCTGACCGGCAGGCGGGCGTCCGCGAGCGATGAGGGCCGTGAGGTCGTTACCCAGTCCCGCCACCTGACCGCCCACTTCCAGGCGGCCGAAACGGTCGCAACCGTCGCCGCTCACCACGTTGCCGTCGTCACACTGCTCGTTTCTGTCACGCACGCCGTCACCCATGTGGGGCAGGCGGCAATCCATGCGGCAGTGGTCCGGCAGGATGTCGCTGTTGCGGCCGGCGTCATCGCATTCCTCACCTGCATCGACGGTGCCGTTTCCGCAGAGATCCGCGCATACGCCGTTGATGCACTGGTTGCTGGCGCACTGGTCGTTGCTGTCACACGCCTTGCAGATGCCCTGGTCGCAACGCCGGCTTTCGCACTGGCCGTTGTTGATGCAGCGCTCCCCGTTGCTCAGCTTGCAGTGCATGCCGCAGCCGTCGCCGTCCACGGTATTGCCGTCGTCGCACATCTCCGTGAACTCGCGCTTGCCGTTGCCGCACTGCGGGGCGGCTTTGCACTGGCGTGCCAGGCAGTACAGGCCGGAGGGGCACTCCGACGTGTCATTGCAGGGCTGGCAGATGTTGCTGCGGCAGAGGCCGCTGTCGCACTGCGGGGACTGCTGACAGTCCTGGCCGTTGCCCAAAAGGCAGGCGTTGCTGCAGGCATCGGCATTGTTGACGTTCTTGTCGTCACAGGCCTCCCCGCTGTCCACCTGGCCATTGCCGCAACGGAGCGTGCAGCGGCCGTTGACGCACTGGTTGCTGGCGCACTGGCCGTTCTCCGTGCAGGCGGCACAGAAGTTGCCGCGGCACAGGTCCGTGACGCATTCGCGGTTGTCCGAACAGCGGCCTCCCACGCCAATCCGTCCGTCGTTGCTGCAACCGTCGTTGTCATCCTGGTTGCCGTCGTCACAGGCCTCTCCGGGCTCCACGATGCCGTTGCCGTGCACCGCGGGTTCCGTGCAGCGGCCGTTCTGGCACATGCTGCCGCTGGGACACGCGTTGCTGGCGTTGCAGGGGATGCACAGACCGTTCTTGCACAGATTGCTGGCGCACTGCGTGTCCGCGCCGCAGGAGAGTCCGTCACCCAGCTTGCAGCGGTTGCTGCAGCCGTCGTTGTCCGAAATGTTCCCGTCGTCGCACGCCTCGCCCGCGTCCTTCACGCCGTTGCCGCAGAGATTGCTGCAGGTACCGTTGACGCACATGCGGCCGGGGCACTGGAGATCGCTGGTGCAGGCCGTGCACTTGCCGTTCTGGCACAGGTGCGATCCACAGGATTCCGACGCGCTGCAGGCAAGACCCACACCCAGCCGGCAGTCGTTGGTGCAGGCATCCGTATTGCTCACGTTTCCGTCATCGCAGGCCTCTCCCGGGTCCACCGTGCCGTTGCCGCAGAAATCCGCGCAGTCGCCGTTGGGCAGGCATTTCTGCGTGACGCACTGGCTGTCACTGGTGCAGATGTTGCAACTGCCGCCGTCGCAGCGGTTGGTGGCGCAGTCACGGCTGTCGTAACACTGCATGCCGATATTGCGCTTGCAGGAGTTGGTGCAGGCATCGTCGTTGTTGCGGTTGCCGTCGTCACATTGCTCGGCGGCGTCCAGCTTGCCGTTGCCGCAGAGAATGGCGCAGCGGCCGCTGTCGCAGATGCCGCTGGCGCAGTCCGCACCCGTCTGGCATGTGGTGCAGGTCCCGTTCTTGCAGACATCCGTGACGCACTGCAGATGCTGGTCGCACTGCTCATTGACGCCGCGGCGGCAGTCGTTGCTGCACGAATCCGTGTCCACGCGGTTGCCGTCGTCGCAGGCCTCACCCTGTTCGCGCACGCCGTTGCCGCACTGCGCGGGTTTCACCGCCGAGCTGCTGTTGCCCTGGCAGAGCTGCGGGAACTGGATGCAGAGCGGCGAGATGGCGCTGCTGTACCCCGCCCCGGAACTGAATCCGGCTGCGGAACTGCGGGCAACGCCAGCGCAGGTAAAGCAGGGGAAACCGCTCCCCGGCGTGTTGGTGCAATCCTTGCCCTGCGCCCTGCAGATGGCAAAACCACCCACGTCACAGGCGTTCTTGATGCAGCTGTTCACTCCGCCGGACGAGGACGCGCAGAGCTGCGGGTACACCTCGCAGACGGGGCGCAGACTGCTTGCCGCGGCCGACGATAGATACGCAGCGGAAGAGCGGTACGACGAGCTGGATACGGCAGGCTGCTGGTTGACGAAAGTGACGGTGGTGCAGTTGCCGCCGGAAACGACGCTCACGAGCCCACCGGAGGGATTGACGCTCACAAGGGGCCAGCCATCCAGAGGCGTCTCCGTAACGGTGTGCTTTCCGGGCGTGATGTTCTGGAAGAAAGCCGTGCCATTGTTTTCGTTAGTAGTCTTTACAACACCATCCAGCGTGAAGGTGAAACCAGGGACGGGGGCAAGCGTCTGACCGGCGGAGTTCTTTACCTGCTTCACCACGCGGATGCAGCCGGGGCCTCCGGAAGAAACACTGGCATAAGAGAAGCGGGAGGACGATGAGCCGCCAGGTTGCTGGTTCACAAAGGTGATACCTGCGCAGTTGCCACCGGGCGTGACGTTCACGATGCCACTGGCGGGGTTGACGCTGACGAAATTCCAACCGTCCTGCTGAACTTCCGTGACCGAATGCTGGCCGGCGGATACATCGCGGAAGAATGCGACACCAGCACTGTTACTATCTGTGGACCTACCATTATCCAAAATATAGGTGAACCCCGGAACGGGCGAAATCGGCTGACCCGCAGCATTCTTGGCTTGTTTTGTGACAGTGATACAACCCAGCGAGGAACTAGCGTAAGACGAAGCGTAACTGGAGGAACGAGAGGAGGAACTGGACGATCGGGAAGAGGAGCTGGAAGCGCCGGAACTGCGGCTGCTGCTACTGCTCCCCGGGCGCTCGTTGGTGAAAGTGACCGTCACACAACTGTCCCCCGGCTTCACCTCTATACGGCCACCCGCAGGATTGATGGTGGTGAGATTCCACCCGTCCAGGGACTCCTCAGCGACGGTGTGCGCACCGGGCTTTATGGCGTCAAAGAACGCGTTGCCCGTTCCGTCGTTGATGATCTTCTTTCCGTCCATCACAAATGTGAACGGCGGCACAGGCGTGGTGTTCTGACTGCCGGTCTTGGCCACCTTCACCACGCGCACGCAGCCCGAACCGGAAGACGCAGTGCTGCTCTTGGAACTTGCCGAGGAGCGCGAACTGCCCTTGCTGCTGCTACTGACCGACGGCTGTTTGTTGACGAACGTGACGGTAACGCAGCTGCTGCCGGCCTTGACATCCACTTTGCCGCCAGCGGGATTGACGCTCTCCAGGATCCACGTGACGGGCGCGGACGGGTTGGAAACGACGGAGGCAGATTGGGACGAGATCGTGCCGTTTGTGGGCGTATTTGGGCAGGTGATGAGTGCGGACGTGGAAGCGGTGCTCGTGACCTGGGACACATTTGCCGTGTTTGCGCCACGGGCGGTAATGGTCATGGTCATCGTGGAGTTGCACGCGAGCGTGACCGGCATGTCCAGATAGACCAGGAAACTCCTGGAAGCCCCCGGATTCAGCGTTCCCACCGCACACGTGACCGTGGAACCAACAAGCGTACAGGCGTTATCGGTCAAGGCGGCATTGAAGGTATAGCCGCTCGGAACCTCCTGCGTGATAACAACATCATTCAAAACAGTGGTCCCGATATTGCTCGCCGCAAAGGTTTCCGGCAGATCCTTGTCACTCTGTGGTTCAAACTGGGGAGCGAAGGACAGTGTGGCTTTGAGGGGGTTTCCCGCCACGGACGACGTGCCGTTCTCCAGTATTTCCGTGACGGTATGCGAACCCAGCGTTACCCCCTGGAAGAACGCCGTACCCGTGGAATCCGTCGTGACCTTGACGCTGGAGTTATCCAGCACAAAAGTGAACGGGGGGATGGGCGACACGGCTTTGTTGCTGCCGTCCTTTGCCTGCTTCACCACGCGGATACAGCCGGGACCCGTACTGGAGGACGAGCGCGAACTGACGCTGCTCACGGCGGGCTGGCGGTTGACGAAGGTGACTTTGGCGCAGTTTGTGCCGGGCGTGACGTTCACACGACCGCCTGCGGGATTGACGCTGTCCAGAATCCATCCGGACGTGCCGGATACGGACCCCGCTGCGGAGGATGCGGCAGCAGAGCTGACAGACGGAGAGGAACCGGGACACGTGATGAGTGCGGACGCCGTGGAGGTGTTGTTGGCCTTGTTGGCATCCAGATCGGGAGACCCCTGCGCCTGCGCCGTCATGGTAAGCGTGGAGTTGCAGGCCAGCGTGGTGGGCATGTCCAGATACACCAGGAAGGACCTGGACTCACCGGGGTCCAGGGTGCCCGCATCGCAGGTAACCGTGTTTGCCGCGGCGGTGCAGGCAGCGTCCGTCAATGCCTGATTAAAGGTGAAGCCCGCCGGAATGGTCTGCGTCATGGTCACACCGGCGGCCGTATCCACGCCGATGTTCCGGACACTGAAGTATTCCGGAAGATCCTTGTCGCTGAGCGGTTCAAACTGCGGAGCGAACGTCAGTGAGGCTTCCAGATCAAAGGAGTTGGGCGTGGGATCCACAATCTGCGCCTGCACGTTGAGGGTGGGACTGCTCTGCACGGAGCCGCCTTCCAGGACTTCCGTGACCGTATGCACCCCCGGAGCGGAAACGCCGTTGAAGAAGGCGGAACCCGTGGGGTCCGTGGTGACACGGATGGACGGATTGTTATCCAGAATAAAGGTAAAGGGAGGAACAGGGCTGACAGGCTTGTTGCCGCCGTCCTTGGCCTGCTTAATGACTTCTATACAACCGGGGGCTGCGGAAGACGTTTTACTGCTTCCCGAACTTCCCGCGGACGACCTGCCGCTGCTGTTGCCTGCAGACGACTTCCCGCTGCTGTTGCCTGCTGACGACCTGCCGCTGCTGTTGCCTGCCGATGTTCTGCTGCTGGCGGCAGAGGCCTTGCTGGACGTGGTTGTACGGGGGGCGGGAGCCGGAGAGGGGGATGGTGATGGAGAAGGCCCGCGCGGCGAGGGGGAAGTGGATGGAGACGGCGATGTGCCATTGGTGCGGGGGCCGCCCTGGTTGCCCGGGAAGGTATCCGGAGGAACGCGCGGACCTGCAGCCCCGCCACCACCGCCACCCGGAGGCGTTCTTGCACCCCCCGGCATGCCGCCACCGGGCATGCCTCCCTGCCCCCCACTGGGATTCCCTCCGCCGGGTTGCCCGCCGGGACGCACGCCACCTACACCCACCGCGCTGCAGGCAAGATTGCAATTTGCCAATGTGGAGTATGCACCGTCGCTAAAATCCGGACGCGGCGTGGCGCGGCTCATGTCCGCCCTGGAGCCATACAGCAGCTGGGCGATGGCTACGGGATCATTGGCATCGATGGCTTTCTGGACTTCCGCGGCCGGAACCGTTTCACAGTACGGCGGCAATAGGAATTTGGCTGCGGCTGCCCCCGTGGTGTAGGAGAAAATCTGCGCTATACCCATGTTTGCTCCGGTCTTTTTGCACACTTGCGCGGCATCCAGCTTCTTTGTGCCCGTGAACGCCGCAACGCCCTTTGCGCCCGTGGCCTTGTCATTGAGGGCAATGGGCGTATTGACACACTCGCGGAAATTGGGGTTGCTGGGCCCTCCCGTGAAGACGCAATAGAAGAATCCGCAGTTATCATTGCAGAAACGCATGGAGGTGCGCCCTTCCGGAATACCCAGGGCATCGTTTTTTTCCGGTGCCCGGTAGTAAAAACCATCCTGCAAACGCGTGGGTGCAGGCTGATCGCTTGCAGAAACACAAATGGCGGCATCCCGCGTTGCCGCAGCGGGTTTGCAAATGGCGGGTGCATTACAGTTATTTGTTCCTATCTGCAACGCGTCAAACTGCGCCTGTGTCATACCACTCGGCATAGAAACGGGATCCACTGTCGCCAAGGCAACACCCGCTTTCTGGCGACAGTACGGAATACCCTGCGGGTTGATGTTGTCCCTGTCTTTCAGATTCATGGTTTTTCTCTTTCCCACGCCTGCACCTCCCAAATCCGGAATACAGCAAACTTCGCTTTCTGATCCACAGAGGTCCTCGCACGTGGCTTTTGCCTGAACGGGATCGCTATCGTTGCCATCTTTGCCTGTGCGCAGGAAACCCTTGGCGATCGCCGTGGCCCCGGTACGTTCATTCAATGTTTTGAATGTCTTCTCAGGCTTGCAAACCTTGTCCGTTTTATCGCAAAAATACCCTCCGCCGCGCGTACCGGGCGCTATGCCCAATGGAGCATCGCCGGGGTCTGTAGTCCCCGCAGCCCCTGCGCCGGGGAGATCAATGTCATCCGCAGGGATAGGCAGTGTCCGGAAAGTGATTTCCTGTCTGTTCGTTCCATCGTAGAGATAGAAGGTATTCAGCCTTCCCTCGACAGGAACCACACCGGCTGGATCGGTCAAATCTTTTATATAATAGCCGCCGTTGTCCTGACGGTTGAGAATTTGGAATTTCGCTCCCACATCTGTGGGGCATGCCCCGCCGCAGTTGATCCCCACATCCGTATACACAATTGGGGGGCCATCTGCCGTCTTCACCTGAATTTTACAGCCTGCAGGAAGTGCGCCGGCACCGGAAGCCTCCAGGCGGAAATAGACGCTTTCATGCTCTTTACCAATTTTCCGCGGCACGCCGGACACGCGACACCCGCCCTGGGTCACCACCAGACCCGTGAGCTGTTGCTGCTGTATCTCCCCGGACGGACCCAGGTACACCTGCGTCCCCCACCCCACACCCACGACAGCGACCACGAAGGCCAAGGCCCCAAGGGAACGCCGGGGAGTGAGGGAAGGAGGCATCCGTTACTGGGCGTTAGTGCAGTACAAGTCACACAGTTCCTGGTTGCTGTTGAACACCTCCCCCTTCCGGAGGAAGCACGCCCCCGCGTTGACGATGCGCTCGCACGGGGAACCCGCGGTGATGCAGCAGAAACCTTCCAGGGATTTTTTGGTACTCAGAAGCGCACCGCTGCCTTCCGTTTTGGGAACGGGACTGACCGGCGCGTGCACGGGATCCACAAACCATCCCAGCGTAAACCCGAGCGCGAGAAGGACCAGGAGAATTGCAGTCCGTTTCCAATATCGCATATGGCGACAAGGGTAGCATTGGTGCAGAAGCGGACGCAAATATGGAAGTGGCTGCGGTTCGCCAAAAACATGGTCTGGCATCACACCAAAAAACTTTCCGATTTTCCGCGCAAGTTCTCAGCGCCGGCGGCGGCGCAACCAGCTCCATCCGCCGGAGGCTCCCGCAGCCATGAGGAAGACGGCGCCGGGCCCCGTGCTCCCCAGCGGCATGTGCCGTGGAAAAGTAACGCGCGGCTGGAACGCCGGGCGCGGGGAAGCCGCGGGATGCGCAGTGACCGCGGGGACAGCAGGGGGAACGGACTCCTCTCGCCTGCACTGGAAACACCCGTCACCGGGCAGCACATTGCCGTCGTCGCATGTTTCCCCGGGATCCACCAGGCCGTCCCCGCAACGGGCTTTGACGCACGTGGTGCGGCAGCGGCCGGGGAGTACATCGGCATTGCGCGGGCCGTCGTCGCAGTCTTCACCGGGATCCCGTCGCCCGTTGCCGCACAGCTCCTCTGCCACGGATTCATGGTGGCAATCCGCGGAGCAACCGTCGCCGGAAACCGCATTGCCGTCGTCGCAATCCTCGTGGAATTCCGTGACACCGTTGCCGCAGACAGCGGTGAGCACGCAGCGTCCGGCAAGACAGGCAAAGGGCTGGGGGCATTCGGGTGTTCCCGCGCACGCGGCACACGCGCCTCCACGGCAGATCATGGATGCGCAGTCCAGCCCCTCGCTGCACGCAGAACCGTTGCCCCGCGCGCAACCGTTGCTGCAGGAATCCCTGTCGTCTCCGTTGCCGTCATCGCAGGACTCTCCCGTTTCCCCTATACCGTTGCCGCACACGCCGGCCGCGGTGTGCATCACGTTGCCCGCAAACGGATTGCCGGAGAATGTGACCGAGGGGATGGAGCACAGCTGGGGGAACTGGCTGCAGCTCTCCACCGTCGCCACCAACGGGGGGGCGGCGGAAGACGCGGAGGAAAGGACTTGAGATGAAGACGAGGAGGAAGAAAAGGAAGACGGCAAAGAGAGCGAAGAGGAAGAGGAAGAGGAAGAGGAAGGAACGGGAACCGACGATGCAGACGACGGACCGGCATCCGCAATCAGCGCGGGCGCGGAGGAAGAGGAAGCCGAGGAAAGGGAGGACGCGGGTGTCTGAGATGAAGAGTTACCATCACCTGAAGACGGCGTGTCTGCCGGTGGCGGCTGCGTGCTGGGGGCCGGGGGAGGAGGCGCGGAGCCGTCACCCGGGCTATCGTTTATCGAAGGCTGATCATTGTGCGCAGAAGGAGACGGCGACGGCTGTGGCGTGGGTCCGTTTTTCACCGTCTGATGGGTTTTGGTGGTGGAGATACTGGTAGCCGAACTCTCCCTACTGGAAGCGGAGCTGCTCACAACGGAGGAGGAGTTGGAGGACGGGGTGTCACTGGACGAACTGCAGGGTGACGAGGACGATGCAGGCGTTTTGGTGGAAGATGACCCCTGCGAGAACTGCTCGATCATTTCTTTGCTCTTCGAAGATGAACCGCCGCTGAAAGGAATGATGTTGTTGTTTGCGGAATCCTGGGGATTGAACGGCGCTATCAAACCCGGCTCCTGTTTTGACGGCAGAACCTGCCCCAAGAGGGAGGCGATGACCGCACGCGGCCACTCCCAATTCCAGGGGAACACCCAGGCCCAGAAGGAACCGCCTTCGCCCTCCGTGTACGCCACCTGCTGCCCGGGCACGCAGGGACGGGAACGGGAAGACACGCTGGTGCCCGGGGCACTGGAAGACCCCGGAATGCTGGACGATCCGGGCCATCCTCCGGATGTGCTGGAGTCCGCACTGAAGAATGATCCGCTTTTGGACGATGACCCCTCCGCCACGCTGCTGGAACTGGAGGATGCCGGTGACCCGTCCTGTCCGGAGGCACTGGAAACCGAGGAAGAGGATGAGACAGTGAATTCGCTGGCGAATGATTTTGAGGATGAAAAATCGAATTCCTGGATAAATGGCTGCCGGGACGAGGAACTGCACGGGCTGGAAAACGACTTCCCGTGATCCCATTGCGACAGCTTGTCCAGGAACAGATCATGGGTGAGCGGCCCGTTGAACTGTCCAATGACAATATGGGGGAAGAACGGCATTTCCCCGCAGGGTGAACTGGCTGTCCCGTTACTGGACGACTGACCGATTTCCTCAGTCAGGGACGACGCACTGCCCGCGGACGCACCGGCATCCGATGATGCGGAAGCCGAGGACGAGCCGCCGCTCACACCGGATGAGGCCGCCGCTGAGGAAGAGCTACATGGACTGGATACGTCCTGCTTGCGATCCATTTTCATGAATTGATCGTAGAACACGGACTTCTGCACCGGCCCGGCCAGATCATGACCCATAATCCCGATGAGCCCGGTGCCGCCCCCGCAGGGAGAGCTGGACGAGCCGCCCATGGGAGACTCCTGCGCGCCGGAAGAGACGCTGGCGAACACGTGATCGGGAATGACCGGATTCTGCTCACTCCCCGGATCTGAATGCATGGCGGAATGAACAGTGTTTGCGGGCACCGGATGGGGCTGTCCGGTCTGCGTCAGGATGCCCTGCGGATGCGTCTGCCCCTGTTGTTGGGGATTTTGGGGGATAGCCCCTCCGGGCACCGGCACATTGCCGTTGCGTACGGGCGACCCCGGTTGCAGTAACCCCGGATTCTGCCCGCCCCCGTTGAATCCGGGGATCTGCGCACCCGGCACTGGTCCCGGGAACGGCTGGGCTGTATGGCTTCCGTTCTCCGCCTTCTCATCGGGAACGGTGCCGCAAGCGGCATTGCATGCAGCAAAATCCGCATATCCCTCTGCACTGGTATTCACCACACGGGTACCAAAGAGACGCTCCGCTGTCTGGGCACCCGTGGGGCGCGGGTCCGCAAAACCGGGCACAACGAACTTCGCCCCGTCCGCAGCGTAGATCACCCCACCCTGGATACCGGCATCGCTAAAAACATCCGCCGCAAACGACGGCTCGCGGAGAGGCTGGTTCAGACAGGTGTGCATGGCGGGATTCTCCCTGCTGCCCGCATACACGCAGTAAAATCTTCCGCAGCCTCCTTTGCAGGCATCCATGCCCTCTGCCACGGGATACACCGGGATTCCCGGGATGGAGCCCAGTGTGTAGGTCTCCGCATTATAGGAAACGCGCTTGCACACGGGATCTGCATCCGTCCCCGCGGCAGCGGGGTTGCACATCACCGGAAGACTGCAGTTGAAAGGGGCGATCTTGGCATCGCAAAGGGCGCGCTGGCTCATCTGCAAACGCATGGCCGGCCCGGGACACGCAAGGGCATTTTCCACCGCGTTGCACTGACCCGCTTTACCTCCCCCAGTGCCTTCCCGCGCATTGGGCGTGCAACAGATGATCTCCGCGGGCGACCGGCACCCCTCCGCACAATTCACCTGGGCACTCTTGCCGTTCCGTGCAAAATAAATGTCTTCCCCCGCCGCGCAATCCCCCTCCGTCACCATACAGGTGTTGGTTGCCCTGTTTTTACAGCAATAGGCTTGGGGGTTTATTCCTATTTCCCGTCGTTCACCCCTATCCCCCTCCCCGCTCCTACCCTGGACAAACAGCGAACCCCGGTCCGTCCCGTTCACCGTCACGCTCACGGTGGCATCCGGGCGGCGGGAAACGCGCACGGGACCGTACGTGTCTTCGTCACCGTTGTTCATGAGGCGAACCGGCCGGAGAACGTCGCCAGGATCCCCCAACGGAATCCATTGCACCGCGGCAACGCATCCTGACGGAAAGGAAAAGGCACGGGTGTCTTTGAAGTTGAGCGTCAGAGGGGTTTCCGGAAAATCACAGTTCCGCTCCGGTTCCGCCGGAGGGGGAGGAGGAGGCTCCGCATCCGGATTGAGACGCACGGTGAATTCCGTGACGTCCGCGGGAATGGCGGGGTCATCCTGCTCCAGGCTCACCTTCAGCTGACCGGAGGGGGCATCGCCCAGGAAGAAATCCAAAGCCCCTTCCCCCCGGGGCGTCACCGTCACCGGCCCCAGTATAAAAGGCGCATGGGTAGGCTGGTTGGAGGGCATCACCTGCGAATCCTCAGCCTGCCCCTCCAGTTTGAGCGTGAGACGCATGCGGCAACCGGACCGCGAGACCCGGGCGGTTTTGGACGCCTCCCGGCTGACAAGGACATCCGGCACGCCGGAAAGCCGGCAGCGGGGATTTTCCTCCGGCGGCGACTCTCCGTTGGACGGCAAACGGTAGGTTATCACCGCACCATGGAGCGTGGGATCCGGGTGCAATCCCTGGATCATGACATCGGGCTGCCGTCCGTTCACTCCGGGAGCGGCGCGCCTTGCCCGCACTTCATATATTTTGGTAAGCGGATCGGCAGGATTTTCCCTGAGCGAAACATCCACGCGGCGGTCGGGTCCAATGGACATCCTATGACTACCGGGTTGTGCAAGGGATACATCCGTGTCTACTCCGTCCCAAAACCGTACTACACAGAGAACGGGGACTTTGTATTCCGTCACTTCAGCATCACCGTCATTTCTGGCATCCCCCATCTTTTCCAAGACACAGGAAGGTCCTGCGTAGATGAAGGTGAGGGTTTTTGTCCCCAGCCATGCCGGAGTCTCCACCTGCACCTGTGCACCGGGGACAGGCGGCGGATAGGTAGGATCATCCGTAAAGGCCGGTGACACGCGAAAAGAGGACTCTGAGAGAAAATGCCAGTTGGGGCGATCCCAAAAACGCACCCGCAGGCCGTTTTTCACCACGTCTTTCCCCTCCGTCAGCCTCTCCCCATCCATCCATGCCTGCGTGCAGGCCTGTCCGAATGACTGCATTTTCACATCCACCGTAAGAGGGCTTTGAAAATATTTCACCGATGCATCGCCAAGAATCTCTCCATTCGCGAGGGTGGGGTAACACGTAGCTGTCAACAAAGCTGTGGAGCTGCCGGAAAAGCGGGCAGCGGACAGCCCCGCCACAACGGCAAGCACCGTTACGCCCGCCACTTTCCCGTACCGACGGAGAGAGGAGAAAACCACAGGCGCGAGAAATGAAAGACTAATTCATGCCCCCGACTGCCTGCCCCGCCGCTCCCACAGCCGCTCCTGCTGCCACAGGCATGCAGGGATACACCCCTGCATCCTGACTGGCTTTGGCTCTCCCTTCACCCGGTATCTCGTGGAAGATGCCGTCGGCATCCTTTTCCAGATTCTTTTCACAGGAGGACGTCAGCTCGCCGTCTGCCGTGCGCACCATGGGGAAAAAGAAGCTTCCCGGCGTACAGGCAACCTGCGGCGTTTCATCACACGTGTACTGAGCTGTGCAACATTGCCCCACCTGCTGGTACAAACAGGCCTCCGCACACATTTCACCACGGATTTGGGGCGGCACGTCCACATAGGCTTTTGCGAGGTACACGGAACCGCCACCGAGCGGCTGATCCGTCCCTCCCTCAAAATCCGGACAGAATCTGCTCTGGACGGATTCACAGAAATTCTGGCCTGTTTCCCAGTCTTTGAACCATCCGCAATTATTGGTCTTGTCACTTTCACACTGGCTCTTTGCGGAATGGACGCCGCAGGGGCTGTTGGGGTTGTAGGGAGCGGGATCCACGTACATCAAATTGGAGCAATTGAATTTG
>CAYMAT010000032.1:11845-15989 GCA_964388495.1 uncultured Candidatus Peribacteria bacterium | reverse complement strand
TATGCCAGCAGATTTACAGTCTGCCCCGTTTGACCACTTCGGTACCGACCCACAGCAAAAGAGCCGCGTCATTGTATCGGAAACTGCGGCGCATTCAATCGTTCACAAACGCTTAAATATCGCAAAACACGGAACTGCAGACAGGCAACTGCTTCGTTTTCGCAGAATCCGTATCCTTACGGTCATCCTGCAGAGTGTTGGAGTATCGGCTTTTTCCCGGCACCGTACCGTCGCCGTACTGGGTGCAGTCCTGGTGTTCACTGCGGCATGGGGTATTTTCTCTCGATCCTCCCCAACCCCCCTGGCACAAGTCACGGGTTCCTGTCCGGCCGGGCAAACACTGGAGTGCCCCACCAGTCTTGGCTCCGCAACGTACGCCCCGCCCACCAGCACAACGTCAGCGTGTCCATTGAGCGTCCCGCTCAGCATCCACCCCGCCGCATGCATCGGCAAAATCGTCACAGTGACGGATAACAACGGCATCGTGCAGTGTATCCAGATCCAGAATGTCCGGAACATCGCCGTAGGACCGGCACGGTGCGGGGGAGGCGCAGCAAGCCCCGTGGCATCATCCCGCAGCTCCCAGTCGTTGGGAACGGTGGGGGGCGCTTCTTCCGCAGGGGCAACGGGATCCTGTCCCGCAGCGTATCCCCAGTGTTCCAACGGCCAGTTAGCCACTTCTCTCTGCCCCGGACAAACCGTCTCATGGTGGTCGGGAAATAACACCACAACCTGCGGAACGGGAACGCAGGGGCGCTGCTACACCTGCCAAAATTCCTCCGCGAGCGCCTGCGGCAACGGCGTGTGCGACACCGGAGAAACACAGGCGAGCTGCCCGGGAGACTGCCAGACCACGCAGCTTGGCCCCTGCCCGCAAGCATATCCCAACTGTTCGGACCCCATGGGAATACGCTGCAACCAGGGTGAAACGGCGCAAATCTACACCGTGAACAACCGTCTGTGCGGAAATCCCGGCACCAGCGGCGTGTGCTTTGCGTGCGTGCCCAGTAATCAGACAGGAACCTGCGGAGACCACACCTGCGACAGAAACGAAACCAACGCCACCTGTCCGCAGGACTGTCTGCCGCCCCCCGCGTGCGGCAACCTGGTGTGTGACCCGGGGGAAACGACAGCCACATGCAAGACCGATTGTCCCGCCCCGGCGGTCTGCGGCAACGGCACCTGCGACTTTGGGGAATCCAGCGTGAACTGCCTGCAGGACTGTCCCGTCATCCCCGTGTGCGGGGACAACGTATGTGCAGGATCCGAAAACGGCACCAACTGCCCGCAGGACTGTGATGACAGCTGTTCCCCCGCCACGGGTGCACTGGTCCTCACAACATCCATAGATGCCACCAGCCCCCAGACGGCGGGAACAAAACGCGTCAATGGGTTCTCCGTCGCCCCGGGCCGGTATGCCGTGCAGTACTCCGGAGGCGCATGGACTTCCTGGACCAAGGACCGGCCGGAAGGAGGCTGGCTGGGGTTCTTTGAAGTGGATTACCAGCATTTCACGTCCATCGCCAACCGGTACGTGGGGGCAAAGAACTTTCAGTCGCCACTGCGCGGTTTCCAGACCCCTGCGGATGCGGAAATCGCCGCCCGCAATCAGTACGACATCGTCACGGTCACTGCCGGGTCCCCCAATCTCTGGATATGGGCCTATGACACAATCCTGACAGACAACCGCAATTACGGGCCGCTGGTGGGGGTGAATGTCTACAAATGCCCTGCCGCCCAGTCTTCCAGTTCATCCCGCACCAGCAGGAGCAGCAAAAGCAGTGCCGGAGCGCCCGTATGCGGCGACGGGATCCCCGCTGCACCCGAACAATGCGACGACGGAAACACGCGATTGGGCGACGGCTGCGACGACACCTGCGCCCTGGAAACAGGATGGTCATGCTCGGGCGGTGGATCATCCAGTGCATGCAGCGCCCCTGCACCGGCACCCACCTGCGGACCCGGCTGCAAATACGACGCCGCCACGGACACCTTCGTGTACGACGCCGCCTGCGCCGTGGGGACCTGCGGCGACACCATCTGCGACGCCTATCACGGCGAACGATTCTCCTGCCCCCAGGACTGCACGGGAAACGTTTCCTGCGGTAACGGCATCTGCGGTGCCAATGAGGAATTCATGACGGATCTTGCGGGCCCGCAATACTGCATGGCCGATTGCGGCATTGTCCCGCACCGCCCGGGAGTAACCGGTTGCTCCGTCTGCGGTGACGGCGTGTGCGCACCCAATGAAACCCCGTGTACCTGCTCCCGTGACTGCGCCGGGGGAGGCGCATCGTCCTCCGCATCCGCCCGACCACCCTCCGTCTGCACCGCTGTCTGCGGCGACGGCTTGGTACGCGGATCGGAAACCTGCGACGACGGCAACACGGTGAGCGGCGACGGATGCTCCGGCACCTGCCAGACCGAGACGCCGCCCAACTGCGGCAACGGAAAAAGGGACAACGGCGAGCAGTGCGACGACGGCAATGTGCAGAACGGTGACGGCTGCAGCGCCATGTGCACGTTTGAACAGTGTTCGCTTCTGCCCCCCTCGCCCCCCGGCTGCACGGCAACACCCAAAGGGTCCGCCAGCCTCAGCGGCATATGCACGGGTATTTCTTCCTTTACCTGCTCGCCGGGACAGTCCACGGTGACCGTATCCTCCCCCACGCGCATCCGCGGGACATACACCTACGATGTCACGGGAAGTCTGGGGTTCTTCTCCCCGTCCAAGCTCTGCGGCAGCGCCAGTGTGACCGTCATGGTGGACGGAGCCGCCACGCGCACGCTCACGGACACGTTCGGCACCACCGTTGCACCGTCGCGCCTGGTGTTTGACCTGGACCTTTCGGCCGGGACGCATCAGGTGAGCGCCGTGGCCAAAGGGACACTCACCGCCTGTTCCACGGGCAACTCCGGCATACCCACCAGCTGGAAAGGCACGCTCAATTTTGAGCAAATTGCCTGCGGGGTTTCATCGGCATCCGCACAAAACTCCAGCAGAGCAGCGGGCGCTGGCACGTCCACAGGTACAGCAACTGCTAGTATTGTTGGCTGTACGGAGATTGATAATGGGAAGAACCCTGTCTTGCAGGGCAACACCACGCTGCTTCTCAGTAACGGCACCACAAGACCGGATCCCGATACCTGCGTTCTCAATGAGCCCACGCGCATCCAGGAACACTGGTGTAACGGACTGAGCGAAACCCTGGGCATCATCGACTGCCCGACGGGAACCACGTGCAGCAACGGGGAGTGCCGCTGAAATATTTGACACGTCTGCTCGCCACTGAAAACATCCGGTCATGTCGGACGTTTTGGAAAAGTCGGCAGAGGTGGATGTGATGGAGGGAGAAGGAACACCCCGGTTGGGACTTGCAGAAAAAATCATCGCACTCTCTGCCCGCATACACGTTGTCCTTGAACGCTACACGCCGGCTGCTCCCAAAAGAAAAAGCCGGCCGCCCAAGACGGCAACCAGAACCGTAGGGGATTTTACAACGGAAGATGCCCGTCTTTTGAGCGCTGAAGAGGAACGGGATTTGGTCGTACAATTTCATGCGTTACATCAGCGGTACCTGCAGGAGATGGAACGGCATCCGGAGGGATCCGCAGAATCTCGCTCACTCTGGGAACAAGAGGCGCCTCTCCGTACACGAATCACCAACGCTAATATCCGTCTTATTTCTCATATAGCCAATCGATTCGCCGCGTATTTGGACCGCAGGGACCTTATTACCGCCGGCGTCTGCGGTCTTCTGAAGGCACTGGAACGGTTTAAGCCGTCTTTTAACAACCGTTTTGTTACCTATGCGACATGGTATATCCGTCAAGCCATGCAAGAAGCCGCATCAAAGGAATCCACAAATTTCGCCTCAGACATCTCCCCCCACCATTTACAGGAAATGGGGCATATAAAATATTTTGTGGAAGATTTCTTTGCCAAGGAAGGAAGGGAGCCAAATACTGAAGAAATGAGTAAGGGCACGCAAATGTCGCCCGAGCATCTCAGGCAAATTCAGGGCTTATTCCATAAAGTAAGCCTAGGCACTCCTTTGGATGATAGTGGAGAAGATTTTTCCCAAACACTGGCAGACAACGGAAGAATGTACGGCGGGTCGCATGATGAAGATCCTTTCTCCAG
>CAYMAT010000032.1:6480-11835 GCA_964388495.1 uncultured Candidatus Peribacteria bacterium | reverse complement strand
ACAACCCAAAAAAGAAACCCCTGACCCAATATGAACAACCTTACTCCAACTCCACAAATGAGGAAGTCCAGCGTGACGATATCAACCACGTTCTACGTCAAAAAATGGAAGAACTGCTCGGACCACGCGAAAGGGAAGTCTTAGCATTACGGTTTGGACTGGATGGCGAGTCATTTTCTCTACTGAAGATTGGCTTTAAACTGGGGATCTGTAAAGAACGCGTGCGACAAATTCAAACTATTGCACTGAAAAAACTCCAGGGCGTACTGGAACAACAGCAAGAAAACTTTTTAGATTGAAAGATCGATTCTTGGCAACGGCAAGCCGTGATGAAAAATGGCGAGCGGTATTATTTTGCCGCTTCGTTGGCTTATGGTTCAATAACCCCCTTTCTTCATGTCGCCCTCTCAAGAATTGACCACTGGCCCAGACCTAACATCCGCTGCGTATGCGGAAAAAATCGTGGAAGCAGAAAGGCTTATCGAAGAAGGATTAGCAAGATTGCAAGGGTGTGTACAAGAAAACCCAACACTAGCGCTTGTTCAGGAAAGAATCCGCAGCGGGTGCCAAATCCTCTGCCAAACCGTCGGGATGCTTGGCGAACAGTTAGAAAAAATTGAAACGCTGAAGCCTGTGGAAACAAAACCCGCTGCACCAAAAAAACGTGAAACTCAACCTGTCGTTCCGCAGCCCAGCGCCGTGCCACCAGTAAACGGAGCACGCAGAGCTTCACCGGCTGTTCCCATTTCTCAGAACGGTCATAAGAGCAATAGCGCTCAGGCGCCTACCCCTACACCTGACGCACAAAAAACAGACAGTCCGCTAGCTGACAGTGAACGACTGCGAAAAATAGCAGAACTGAAAAAACGCTTGGGCTATTCCTGACCCCTCCCCAGCCTTCTTCCCCCCTCTCCCATGCCCATCGGAACCGCAGAGCTATTGAAGCTGAATGACCAGGAACTGCTCACTACGCCGCACGTAGAAGAAGTTTTGCGGCTCCTGCGCGGCGATACTGAACGATCTTTGAAAGAACTTCTCTCCGGTAATCAGAAACGCAAATCCTATACGCCGGAACTCCGCAATGACACGGTTGCCACAGTCGCCCTGCTTAAGGAGCACGGTACGTGGGGCGATTCCGGGAGATTCGCTGAAGAATATAAAGTATCCGGAAACCTCACAAACTGGAGAAATGCGCTGGCTCAAGAAGGCAAAGAGCTTCCGCACCTGGTACGGGAATATCTGGAAAGGCGACTACAGCTGGAGGAACAGCTGAAAGCACTGGAAAGTGAGATGGGAGAATACGCATCAATGGATACACAGGCAGAAACCGCGTCTACGCTGAGAAACCTTCTAGACGAGATTCTCCAGGACAACACTGTTGCGGAGATCATCAGCCGTATCCAGCAAAGCAGAAAACGGATAAACAGGGCAACAGACCGTGCGCTTCAGCAAGAGCTGCAGAACGCCTTGGATGGCAAGGCCCCGCTGAAGCCAGATCTTCTCAAGGCCATATCCGTCGTGTTTGATGAGCATATTTTGCAATCGGAACTGGAAGCAGCCAATGCATTGATCCCAGGAACAGACGCTAGCGGGGATGAAGAAGATGAGAGCAAAGAAATTGAGGATAAGGATGAAGATGACGAAGATGAGAATGAAGAGGAGGAGGGAGATGATGAGGATGAGGATGAGGATGAGGAGGAGGATGAGGAGGAGGAGGAGGAAGAAGGAGATGATGAGGAAGAGAGCGAAGAAGAAATAACGACAAACCACGTACCCGAGCATATTGAGGGTGCGGAAGGCAAAGCATTCTTAGAAGCATTTTTTCAGCGGCATGAACGAGCAAGTGTCGTCCCAAAGATTGCTGCATGCATTCGCTGGACCGAGAAACAGGTAAACGGGGGCTTCAATCTGACACTCGTCAGACTGCAGCGGCTCCCGTGTTCCATCAGCGACGCATTGAAAGTACTCTACGCAGACCTCCTTGCGCCCGCCCCCGTATCTGAACCAAAAGCATCACCCGCGCCGACTATGGACCATGCCGCCACTCCAGCATCCGGAGAAAACAAGCGTAAAAAAATCGTCACAGAGAAGAATGCTGTTACTGTCGCAACAGATGCGCCTCCAGAGCCTGCGCAGGCAGGGCCCGCCCCCACATCTGAAAATGCTACCCGGGAGCTTAATCTGCAAATCCCGGAAGTTCCTGCACATACCATCGCTCGGAATCAAAACGAAACCACATTCCGATTAGGATTCACCCTCAATCTTGTCACGCCTTCTGGAACCACGGATCTCACCATGGGAACAGATGACCCCTTGGCCCTGCAGGGACTCCAGGCGCTGCTCAACGCCATGAATCCGCCGGCAGCGCGAAAGCAAGAATAACGACGGTATCCATCCCCGCTCCGGCGGGGATTTTTTATAGGACGAGCATACCCACCGATGCCGCCGTCATGAGACAGGTAATGGTCCATCCCAGAATGTTCTGGATGGGGGTATTGACGTTCTTGCCCACCACCGAACGGTCATTACTGAGAAGGAGTACCAGAACCATGAGCGGCGGGGCAAGGACGCCGTTGCTCACGGCAGCCAGATACAACATGGCAAAGGACGGAATGCCCAGAAAGTTGAGCAAAAAACCCGTAAGCGTCGCCACGGCGATGATGCCGTAAAACCCCCGCGCCTGCCGCAGGGTAAGGCTCAAGCCCTCATTCCAGCGGAAAAGCTCGGATACGGCGTAAGAGGCGGATGCGGCCAGGACAGGCACGGCCAAAAGACCGGTCCCCACAATGCCCAGGGCAAAGAGGAGCCCCGCATATTGCCCGGCAAGAGGCTGCAGCGCCTGGGCCATCTGGTCCGCGGTGTCTATGGACCTGATCCCCGCCGGACGCAGAACGCCCGCCGCCGTGGCGATAATGAAAAAGGAAACCACATTGCTGAACACCATCCCGATGGTGGTGTCCTCCTCCATGGCACGGACATCCTCCGCACTCACGCGCGGCCTGCCAAAACACAGGGCTTTGATGCGTCCGAGCAATACGGATTCCTCCGCCTCTTCGCCTGCCTGCCAAAAGAACAGGTAGGGGGAAATGGTGGTCCCCAAAAACGCCACCAGGTTACGCAGGAAAACGCGGTTCAGTTCGGCCTGCGGGAGCAGTGCGGACACCACGGCCTGGCTCCAGTCCTGGCGGACGGCAAACGCGGCAAAGACGTACCCCAGGAGCGCCAGAGCCAGGAATTTGAGATACCGGACATACACGCGGTAAGGGACGAAAATCTGGAGAAGGAGCGTGGCAACGGTCATGACGCTCAGGAGCAGCTCAAAGGGCAAGGGAACCAGGAGCCGCGCGGCGGCGGCCATCGCCCCCAAATCCGCGCCAATATTCACCGTGTTGGCCACCAGCAGAACGCCCACGGCCATGAAAAGGACCCACCGCGGATACCGCTCCTTCACCACGGCGGCTATGCCCTTACCGGTCAGAAGTCCGATCTTTCCGCACATGCCCTGGATGGCGATCATGAACGGCAGCGACCACACCGCCAGCCACAGCTGCCCGTAGCCAAACATCACCCCCGTCTGCGCGTACGTAGCGATGCCGCTGGGATCATCATCCGAGGCGCCCGTCACAAAACCGGGGCCTAGGCGCGAAAGAAAACTGCGAGAGTTTTTCTTTTTCAGGAAGAACATGGGGATAATAATGGAGTGAAAAGAAAAAAGTTGAAAGAGGAAAGTTGATAACTGAATGTTATCGCCAACTTTCCACTATCAGTTTTTCATTTTCCACTTACTCAAACCGCAGCGCCTCCATGGGGCTCAAACTGGACGCCCGCTTGGCCGGGTAAATACCGAAGATCAGCCCGGTGCCTATCGCCATGCTGAGTGCGGAGAGAATGGCCGAAGCGGAAAGTACAAAGGTAATGTCGCCCAAAAACTGCGATGCCACGCGCGTCAGCAGCCACCCCACGCTTGCGCCCATGAGCATGCCGATGACGCCGCCGCTGAGCGTGAGGGCCACGGCCTCCAGCAGAAACTGCCAGAGGATGTCGCGTGAACGAGCGCCCACGGCCTTGCGTAGGCCGATCTCCTTGGTCCGCTCGGTTACCGAGACCAGCATGATGTTCATGATGCCGATGCCGCCCACCAGGAGCGATACGCCCGCGATGAGCGAGAGGAACACGGTCAGTCCCGCGGTGACGGAATTGACGATGCCGCTGATCTGCTCCGCGCTGCGCGCCACAAAGTCGTCCTTGTCGGGATCGTTTTGGGGATTTTTGATGCGGTGACGCTGCCGGAGCAGCTCCGTGATGTCCTGCTTGGCCAACTGGGGATCGCCCACGGCCTTGAGCGTGATGTACGTAAGGTATTTCTGCCCGCTCAGCGCCCGGGCCGTGGTAAAGGGGATGAAGACGATCTTATCCAGATCCGCCGTGAGCGCCGAACCCTGGGATTTGAGCGTCCCCACCACGGTGAATGCCTGTTCCCCCACGGTGATTTTCCTTCCCAGGGGATTCACGTTGCCAAAGAGGTCCTCAACGGTCTGCGGCCCCACCACCGCCACGCTCTTGGCGCCGTCAATGTCGTCCTTGGTCAGGGTGCGTCCGTCGCTTAACTCCAGCGAGTAATTGCGGAGCATTTCCGCCGTGGTACCCATCACCATGGGGGAAACGTCGTCTTTTCCGTAGTGCACGGGCTTGGCCACCAGAATGACCGGCGCCACGCTCTCCACGGTGCTGAGCTTCTTGATTGCGTTGTAATCTTCCTCCGTGAGCGAATCCAGGTTGCCGCCGAATTTCTCCAATCCCGTAGGGAAGATGTCGATGGTGTTGGTGCCGATGCTGGCGATCTGGTCCAGGATGTAGCCCTGGAATGTCTTGCCGATACTCACCATGAGCACCACGGACGCCACACCAATGATGATGCCAAGCATGGTGAGGCCCGTACGGGACTTGTTGACCGTAATGCCGCGGAACGCCGTCTGGAGAAGATCCTTGGAATGCATTATTCGTAGCGGAGGGCTTCAATGGGATGCAGAGCCGCAGCTTTGCGGGCGGGGGAAATGCCAAACACCAGCCCCGTGGCCATGGCCATGAGGAGCGAGGCGATGATGGCGGGGACAGACACCGCAAAGACGTAGCCCGGCACCACGCCGTGCGCGGGCAGGGCCAACAGGAACGCGAGGGCCACCCCCAGCACCAAGCCCACCACCCCGCCCAGCAGCGTGATGAACACGGCTTCAATGAGGAACTGGCGGAGGATATCGCGGTACTGCGCCCCCACGGCCTTCCGTAAGCCGATCTCCATGGTGCGCTCTTTCACGCTCACCAGCATGATGTTCATGATGCCGATGCCGCCCACGA
>CAYMAT010000032.1:1061-6470 GCA_964388495.1 uncultured Candidatus Peribacteria bacterium | reverse complement strand
GATGAGACTGATGGCGGCAATGGTAGTGATGAACGCGGTAAGACCCACGGACACGGTGCTGAGGATCTGGTTGGCCTCGGCGGAACTGTGGACCACAAAATCGTCCTTGGTGGCGTCGTCCTGGGGATTATCAATACCGTGACGCTGCCGCAGCAGTCCCTTCACATCCGCAAACGCCAGGTCGAAACTGCCCGTGGCCTCCATAGTAATGTAGTTGAGGTACTTCTGCCCCGTGACATTCCGAGCAACGCTGAACGGCACGTATATGCGGTTGTCCGCATTCTGGAAGAACTGGGAACCCAGGGCCTTGGTAACGCCGATTACGGTGTAATGCTGATCGCCGATCTTGATGCGTTCCCCCAGGGGGTCGCGGGAGCCGAAGAACTTCCGGACGACATCGGGCGCGATGACCGCCACGTTCTTCGCCCCCTCTATGTCCGCCTTTTCCAGCAGGCGGCCCTGGGTTGCGGAGATATTCTGGTTGCGGAAGAAATTCTCCACCACGCCAAACACCTGCGGCGATCCCTCTTCGCGCTCATACTGCACGACGCCGGGGACAAAAATGACCGGAGCCAGGTTCTGGATGGTCTTGAGCTTCTCCAGACGGGAAAGGTCTTCAAACGTAAGACTGTCGAATCCTGTGGAAACGGCACCCGCACCGCCTTCCTGCTTTCCGGGAAAGATCACCATGCTCTTGGGACCCAGCGAACTGATCTGCCCCAGAATCACCGTCTTCATGCTCTCGCCCACAGAACTCATAAGCACCACGGACGCCACGCCAATGATGATGCCCAGCATGGTCAGCACCGCCCGTGACCTGTTACGGGTCACTCCCTTGTAAGCCGTGTGGAAGAGGTCGTGCACAAGCATGTCATTTGAGGTTGTCGGAATTGCCGGCGATCACGCGCGCAAAGTCGCGGGTGTCGGATTCCAAAAGACCGTCCTTGATGCGGATGATGCGCTCCGCGTGGCGGGCGGTATTCTGCTCGTGCGTGACCAGAATGATGGTATGCCCCTCCTTGTGCAGTCTCTGGAGAGATTGCATCACCGCCACGCCGGACGCGGAGTCCAGGTTGCCCGTGGGTTCGTCGGCAAAGATGACTTCCGGCTCCGTCACCAGGGCGCGTGCAATGGCCACGCGTTGCTTTTGGCCTCCGGAGAGCTGGCTGCTCAGGTAATTGGCGCGTTCGTTCAGTCCTACAGCTGCAATGGCTTTCTTCACTTTTGCGTCACGGTCCCGCGCGCCGATGATGGGATGGTATATGAGCGGCAGAAGGACGTTCTCGTAGACCGTGGTGCGGGGAAGCAAATTGAACGACTGGAAGACGAAACTCACCTTGGTGGCGCGCACCTTGGCCAGTTCATCTTCGGAGATCTCCCCGGTCTTGGTTCCCTGAAAGAGGTATTCCCCGCCGGTGGCGGTATCCAGGAATCCCAGAATGTGCATGAGCGTGGATTTTCCTGATCCCGAGGGGCCCATGATGGAGACGAATTCGCCCTTATGGATCGTCAGGTCTATCCCATGGAGTACGGGCGTTTCAATATCCTCGTTGTAATAGGATTTTTTCAGGCCTTTGATCTGGATCAGAGGAACTGCAGACATACGGAATACGGTAGACGCACTGCTACTTCTTCTCCAGCACGATGACGGTGTCACCTTCCTGGAGACCGGAGAGGATTTCCACATCACCCCCCTCGCTTTCCATACCGGCAGTGACCACTTTCTCCTCCACCAACCCGTCGTCCCGCCGCACACGCACGTATTTGGTACCGTCGTCCTTCTGCAGCACCGCGCGCAGCGGCACATGCAGGGCGTTTGCGCGGCTGTCCGTGGTGATGGACGCGTCACCTGTCATGCCCACCTTCACGTCGCTGTGCGGATAGACGAAATCCAGGCGCACGCGGTACTTGGGGACGCCGTCCTTATCGGTCGCGGACGTGTCCACGTCGCCCACGCGGAGTTTGACGGGCGTGCCGCGGAAGGCATCCAGCTCAATGCTGCCGCTCTGGGTGAGCTTGACCTTGGGAATGTCGATCTCGGACACGAACATCTCAATGCGGTACGGGGAATCACCCAGGAGAGTGACGGCGGCGCCCACAGGGAGCGACTCGCCGATGCGGATGTTCACGTGCGTGACCGTGCCGGCGATGGGCGCCGTGAGAATGGTGTCGTTGTAATCTGCGGCGTAACGGGCCAGGGTCGCCTGCTGCTGGCGGACGCGCGCGCGTGCGGCGTCAATGTCCGTCTGGCGTGCGCCTGCGCGCTTGAGGTCCAACTGGGCCTGTGCGGCCCGGACAGCGCTCTGGTACGTGAGGATGTCGCTCTTGGCCTTGTCCCGCGCACCGGTGTAACTCACCACGCTCGCCTGGGAAGACGCGATTTTGGTGTCATAGGTGGCGGAAGCGTTTTGCAGCGAGCTCTGCGCGGACGTGATGGACTGCGACGAGGACAAAATGGTGGTGCGCTGCGTGCTGATGATGCCTTTGACGGTTTCACGAGCGCTTGCCGTGAAGTACGCCGTCTCCCGAAGGTTGCTGACCATGGAAAAGAGGGCATCCATGGCTGCGGTGGCCTGGGATGCCGCGGAATTCCCTGCATTGAGTGCCGCCAGTGCCGTCTGGTAGTCCGTTGCCAGCGTGGCCTTGGTGCGCGCCGACGCAACGGCGGTGGTAGCGTTGCGTTTCTTGGTCTGGATATCCGCTGCCGCGGCAGGAACATCCTTGGTCATAGCGTCGCTCACGTCCGTACGGCTTAAAATGTCATCAATGGTGGAAAGGGCACTGTCGATCTCCCCCAGCTCCTGCGTGAGAGAGCTCATGCTGGTGCTCACCTGACCCGAGAGATTCACGTTTGCCTCGGCCTGCACCGTGGTGAGCTGTGACTGCGCCTCCGTCAGATTCTTTTCCGCAGAGCTCAGGGAATCCTGTGCTACCTGAAGCGACGCCTGCTTACTCTCCAAATCAGCCTGGGCAATGGCGATATCCTCCGGGCGCGATCCCTGCTCCAGGGTGGCAAGGTCCGCCAGCGCGGAATCGAGCATGGCTTTTTGCGCGGCAACAGATGCACCCAGGCTCCCCGCGCGGAGCTGCGCCAGACGCTGTCCGGCCACCACGCGGTCGCCTTCTTTGACGTACACGTTCGATACAATTCCGGATCCCGGGAAACGCAGTTCCAGCTCGCGCTCGGAAACCACGCTGCCCACCGCCTCCACCACCTGTTTCAGATCGCCCTTCTCAGCGACCGCGGTGAGGTACTGCGGCTGGTTGCCGCCGCGCATGCAGCGGACCACCAGGAGGACCAGAATGAGAGCGATGACCCCAAAAATGGTTTTCTTCTTGTGGGTCTTGATCATCTGCCAGAGGCGACGGAGGAAACTCATAACGTGGGGGAAACGACGGATTTGGAATGAATAAAGCGCTTCAGGAGGTCTTCATGCAGGCGGCAAAGTGTACCCTGTTCCTCGGACGTGAGGAGGCCGAAGATATTCCGGAGCATCTCGCGCCTGCGACGGTGTTGCTCACCCAGAAATTTCTTCCCGGAAGCGGTCAAAGACAGCCGCACGAGCTTGCGGTTGCGGGTATCGTGCCTGCGCTGCACCAGCTTGGATTTCACGAGCCTGTTCACCAGAGACGTTGCAGACGGAAGCGAGACATGCAGTGCCTCGGACAATTCCGTCATGGTCATGCGCGGGCGTTCACTGATCAAAAGGAGTCCATGGACCTCCGCCAAATTCATCTTTGCATGCGTGGCATGCCCGCACATCATGTGACTGCGCATCACCCGCCCAATTTCGTAGGTGCTCAGGATAAGCCGGTCCAGGGTGTCGTTTGAGGTCACTACGTTAGGTAAATGATTAGAGTAATTAAGTATACAGGGAATTCTTGGCAAAAACAAGGGTAAAAGCTCTCCTTTAAGAGATCGCCGAAAACCTTATTGACCGGTAAAAAACCGGACTGGTAGGGTGCCCCGGATGGAAAATTCCGAGCACAATTTCAGTGTTTACTGCCAGAACCCGGGTATGTACGGGCGCGTTCATCAGGATTTCGTTGCTGACCTCGCTCTGGTAGTGGAAAGTAGCCACATTGGCGGCACCGGCGACCGGCTTCTCCTCAGAGGGACTGATGAGCAGCGCAAGCGTATCTTGGAGCTCATCCGGGAAAACAAAGCCCCTTTCACCGCAACGCCCCGTCCTCGCAGGCGCGATCTCAGAACGCGTCCTTAATTTGCCGTAGCGCCTCACGGACAGCCTCTTCCACCGGACGAAGCTGGAGCCCTTGGGTTTTCAGCTTATCGGTATTGAGCATGCAATTGCTGCGACCAGCCTTGGTAATGGTATCCAGCTCCGCCGCGTTGATGCGTTCACATGCGTGCGAGGGATCCACAATTTCCTTCCACAGCGTCATGATCCCAAACGGCGACATCACCCCTTCGTTGACGACGTTGTAGACACCCGTTTTTCGCTTGGCAATGAGCTTTTGGGCCACATCCAGAAAATCGGGGATGTAGGTGAGCGAGTTCTCGTAGTCGAGGACTTTCTGGTACTTGGAAATCTTACTCAGGAGATTGCGCAGGGCTTTGGTTCCGTCAAACGGCATGCGTAACCGGAGCGTGAGCACTCCCCCACCCCCGGGAAAATCAGCGAAGTCTTTGCACATCTGGTCGCTCCATGCCTTGGTGCGGGAATAAAAACTCCCGGCAAAGTTGGGCGGATCGTCCTCGCTGAATCCCTTACCGCCGTTATCCCCGGCGTAAATGCACCCGGAACTGAGGTGCACGAGATACAAGTTCCGTGCGGCGCATTCTTCCAAAAGAACGCAGACACCCGTGACGTTTGCATGAAATGTCTCCGGTTTGTGGTCCTCGCACCAGTCCACGTTGGGTTTGCCGGTTTTCCCCGCGCAGTTGATGACCACCTCGGGCTTCTCTTTATCCAGTAACTCCGCCACCGCCGCGCGCTCCGCGATATCCACAGACGGGCATACGGCATCCGGATAGAGCGCCTTGAACTGCTCACCCATGTAGCCCTTGGATCCTAAAAGCAATACACGCACAAAACGGATGCTATCACAGAACAGACAGAGGATCATCCATTGCAGTCAAATCCCCTACCCCACCGCCTCCTTCCCGTTCTATACTGTGTGCCATGCCCAAGGCCCGGAAACGTGCGGGGAAAAAGTCGGCCCAAGCGCTGGAACTGGAACCGGGAACGCGTCATGCGATTTCCGGCATCGTGCAGTTGGCACTGGGAGTCATCCTTATTCTCGTTCTGCAGCAGAAAGCCGGCATGGTGGGCGACTCGCTGCGCACCGTGCTGACCTTCTTCTTTGGACGGTACGGCATGATCTTCCCCGCGTTCCTCATTCTCTCCGGGGTCTTTCACTGGATCGCCCCCAGCAAGAAGATTGAAA